>NZ_CP003915.1:3792412-4108447 GCF_000521505.1 Advenella mimigardefordensis DPN7 | reverse complement strand
ATTGATGCTATGCGAAAAGCAATCGTCGAGGGCTCATTCGTACCCGGTCAGAAGCTGGTGGAAAGAGAATTGTGCCAATGGTTCGATGTTAGCCGATCATTGATGCGTGAAGTGCTTCAGCAGCTTGAAGCGGAAGCACTCATTACCATCGTCCCTTTTCGCGGGCCTATGGTTTCCGAAATTCAGCTTGATGAGGCTAAATCGATCTACGCGGTTCGACAGGCACTGGAAGCGCTGGCCGGAGCAGGGTGCGCTCAGTTCGCGTCCGAGAGCGACATTGCGGCTCTGCAAACCAATCTTGCCCTGATAGCCCAATGTCAGGGAGCTGCGGACCAAAAAGCTCTCGTGAATGCAAAGAACGAGTTTTACAATGTTTTGCTAAATGCTTGCGGCAACCCGGTAGTAAAAGAGATACTCACCGGGTTGAATAACCGGATTAATTCTCTGCGCAGACTTTCCATGGGTCAGCCTGGACGACTGACTGATACGGTCCATGAGTTGCAGGAGATCATCGATGCAATTCGCAACCGCGATGCGCAGTTGGCGTCGCGGCTTTGCGCTGAGCACGTGGGAAAAGCTGCGAACATTGCGTTGCAGGTAATGGCGAAGCAAACCGAAGAGGTCAGCTCGACGAAAGATGTGGCGACCCATCAGTAGTTAAACGCAGACTGCTATTGCTGTGAGTTACTTATCGTCACGTGATATTTCAACCTAAGTCGTCTCGTGGACATGGCAAGGGGAAATGGATTTCGTGTCGGACAATGATAACTCGGGCAGGGAAGAATACTCTGTTTAAACATATTGCGCAGTCCACCGATGCACCTGCCAGACGGCGGTATATTTCTCTACCAGTATTACTGTGGTCAGTATCCTGTGAAAAAAACCTCTTCCTTCTCCCCCCAATCTCCTTGCCCTTGCGGCACCCCATCAAGCTACGAGGCTTGTTGCGGGCGCTGGCATCACGGTACCCAACGTCTGCAGGCGCCAGACGCACAAACGCTGATGCGCTCCCGCTATGCCGCTTTCGTCCTTGATGAGCTCGACTATCTGCTGGAAACCTGGCATAGAAGTACCCGTCCTGCATCTCTGGAACCCAACGCACCCGGTACCCAGTGGCTGGGGCTGGATGTGCGAGGCCATGCTCAGCAGGACGATGACCATGCCACGGTGGAGTTTGTTGCCCGGTCCCGCCAGAATGGCCGCGCAGCCCGTCTGCATGAGGTGAGTCGCTTTGTACGTGAAGACGGGCGGTGGTTTTATGTGGACGGCGATTTTGTCGAAAAGGCGCGCCCGGCAGGCGCACGGCGGACGCGGTAAACCCTTGCCAGCTATTCGTCCCGAGCCAGCACTTGCTCCAGTTTCCCAAGAAACTGTGGCCATCCGGCTTTCGCGCCACCCAGCGCCTGTTTCTGTTCGGGCCGGAAACCTGATTGCTCCACACGCAGATGCGTACCTGTCGCGATTGGGGTGAGCGTAAAAGTAACGACGCTTTTCAAATCAAAATCGGGATTGTCATTAGGAAAATTCCAGGTGTAGGACAAAACTCGATTTTGCTCAATGGTGAGAACTTCGCAATCGAGCACACCGCCCCAGTCGCCCTGTAATTTAAAACGATGGCCAACGGTGGGCGCAAAATCGTTTTTCATCAGCCATTCTTCGATCAGATAAGGTACGGTAAGCGCTCGCCAGACCTTTTCAGGAGGGTGAGCAAGCTCACGTTCTACAACAACGGAACGTATTTCAGGTGTGGTTGTGGTCATTGGTCTATCCTTTGGAGAAGCGTTTCAAGGTCGTCGAACCGGCTTTCCCAGAAGCCGGTCATTCTGCTGGTCCAGTCAACCAGCGGTGCCAGCGCACTGCGTCTTGCGCTGTAATGCGTCTGCCGGCCTTCATGGCGGTCTGATACCAGCCCTGCCTGCTTGAGAAGTGCCAAGTGTTTTGAAACGGCCGGCTGAGATACACCGGCTTGTGCCGTTAAGGCGGCGACGGTTTGCTCTCCGTCGCGGCAAAGTCGTTCGAAAATCGCCCGGCGAGTCGGGTCGCCAAGCGTGCGGAACAGCAAATCGTCAGGGTGTGGGGCAGAATTATTCATAGCTATTCGGTTATGTATTATTTATAATAACCGCACGGTTATGAATTTGTCAAGGGCTGATTGCGGATTTATTTGTTGTCGAGGCAAGCGGATAACAGCCCGTTTAATATGTCGGCTGTCATGGTACTGGCGGAATAGTGTGAACTGTAGATGGACTTATTCGATATTGGAAAATGCCTGTTGTAGCGAGATGTACTCAGTTGCCAGGCATTGGCCACCGACATGCCAGATGTTTTTCACGCGGTCGGTAGAAACGAGAATACGTGAATGTTGTGCGTGTTTTCCACCCTGAAAAATATTTACCGTCGAATGTGTCTTGTTCTTTGAAATATGATTCGCCACAGTGGGGGCGATCGCTCCGGTAGCCATATCTTCATTATCACCCGAATAGATTGGAAAGTGTCGTGCTGCTATGCTCGCAGCTTGCGGGTCAGAAATATCACAAAAGGCATAAATACCAGTGGTATTTAAAGCTTCACATATGTGATCGCGCGATTGGCCGTTAATTTGCATTGCTTCCAGATAAGTTCTGTCCGGGAATGCAATCACCAGCTTTTCACGGACGGCCCCGGACGACCGATAGGCTTTCACCTGGTTTATTGTGCAATAGTCTGGATTGGTGAGTCCTAGTGAGTGGAGAAGATGGGTGATAACCTCGCTCTCCGTTATGTCTACTAATGGAAACGCCTCTTGTTCATATGACCAATATCCCGGCTCATTTTGTTGTACTGAAATGATTCTGTTCAGAACGCGAAGCGAGATCGGCGATGGTAATTGATGGTGCTGGAATAACCATGCTGCGGCCGCTAAAGTTCCGTGTCCGCAGAAGTCGATTTCCCCGTTTGCCACAAAATACCTCAATTGGTATGTGTTCGAATCTGGCTGCCATTGAGCCCACGTTACTTCGCAGTCAACATGTCTGGCAAGCCGACAGCAGGTCCCCTGATCAACAGGGTCGCCCGGCTTGGATGCGATTACGAACGAAGGATTACCTGATTTTCCGGAAACACAAAATGCGTAACTGAGTCCACCGAAACACATGAAAAATCTCTACTGATTCATAAAAATTGCACTATAGCAGACTGGTGGCGGCAAGGCGGGAGCAGGCGTCAAAGTGCTCGCGCAGGTTCGGTGCGCTTGGGGCGGACTAAAAGAGGCATGATGATCAGCAAGGGAAATGAGCCCGAATCATCCCTGCCACTTAGCGCGTTGGTATGCCGTTGGCCTGCTCCTGCCTGACCAGTCGGCGTACGCCACCGATAAATTGTTTTTCCAGTGTACTTGGCGGACCCTGTTCCCGGTAGATGACTACCAGATCAAGTGTGATGGGCGGGTCGAAATAAATGTATCGGGATTGATCTTTCAGTACAAACTTGGCAGTGAATTCGTCCACAATCGCAAGCCGGTCTTCGTACTCGGCAATGGCCGCCGCGACATAGTAGGTCTCTACCTTTACCTGGTTGGTAAATTGGTAGGGGATAGCCATGGCTTCTATGATGCGGGTAACAGGATCTCCTGCAGAATAGGTAATCAGCTTTCGGAAGTCTGCCTGGCGAGGGTCATTCACCTGGTCGCGGCGTGGTCCGGCCAGCACCATGTTCACTTTGGCAATCGTCGAGGATAAACAATCCGGATATTCGTCGGGCTTGAACGTAAAGGCGATATTGATCTCGCGCGAGCGCAATTTGCGGATCAGCTCCGATTCATGCCCCGTGGTGATTTCGATGTTGATATCCGGATATCGTTGCCTAATAAGTGACACGGCCTGGGGCATTAGGTGCAGGCCCAGGCTTGGCAGGCAGCCCAGTTTGAGTGAACCGGCCGGATGCTGGTGGATATTGGATGCCAGCGACCGAATATGCTCCAGCTGATTCATCATCCTTTCAATTTCTGGCGCCAGCGACTGCGCTTCAGGTGTCAGTTTTAGTCTCCCTTTGACTCGCTCGAAAAGTTTGAATTTAAGCTGCAACTCAGCATGCCCCAGGGTTTTGCTGACCGCCGATTGGGAAATATTGAGCAATTGCGCCGCGCGACTGACTGAACCGGTCGTGCGTATGGCATGAAATATTTCGATATGTCTGATCTTCACTGGTGTCCCATGCTATGAGCTTGAGTTATAGATGATATAACTTTTTTCCATTGCATACTATGCCCTTTGCCCGCAAAATACTCAGATAAAGCTCGATCTTCCCATTTGCCATTTTTCAAGTGTGTTACCCGGAGAGCCGTCATGATCAGATTTCATTCACTTTTGAAAGTCGGAGTTGTTGTTGCCTGTGCGCTCAATGTCGGTCAGGCAGCAGCCAACCAGTTCCGACTAGGCATTGCAAAGGATTTACTCACGCTGGACCCCATCGCATCCAGCGATAATCCATCCATCTGGACCCAACTGCTGATATATGATCAATTGGTCAGGCCGTCAGCGGACGGGACCAAGATCGAACCGGGGCTTTCAGATAAATGGGAAATCAGCCCGGACGGTAAAACTTATACCTTTCATCTCAGAGAAAACGCCAAATTCAGCGACGGAAAGCCGGTCACCGCTGACGATGTCATCTTCTCACTGAAGCGGGCGGCAGGAGAAAAATCCGGTTGGGCCCGCTTCTTTAAACCTATTACAGGCTATGAGAAGGTGGACGACAATACTGTTAAGCTTAGCCTGAACGAGCCTTTTACACCGATGCTCAATAATCTGGCGCTGTTTTCTGCGTCCATATTGCCGGC
The DNA here is from genome assembly GCF_000521505.1 of Advenella mimigardefordensis DPN7. Classification (GTDB taxonomy): domain Bacteria; phylum Pseudomonadota; class Gammaproteobacteria; order Burkholderiales; family Burkholderiaceae_B; genus Advenella; species Advenella mimigardefordensis. The sequence continues at coordinate 4,103,631 of NZ_CP003915.1, read as the reverse complement.
AGCGCAACTGGAACAAAAAGGCGAGGCGTTTTTCGATGCGCCGATAGGCAGCGGTCCGTTCTCGCTCAACGCCTGGCAGAAAGGTCAACGTGTATCACTGGATAAGAATCCCAATTATTGGCAGCAAGGAAAGCCCGCTGTGGATCAGGCCTCGCTGGAAATTATCGGGGACGATAATGCGCGCATTCTCAAATTGAAGGCCAGTGAACTGGACGCGGCAATGGACATCCCATTTAATCAGGTCGCCATGCTGGAGAAGGATTCGAATATCAAGACAGCCGTGGCCAAAGTGTTTCGCACGGATTTGGTGCAATTAAATACCAGCAAAAAGCCATTTGATGATATTCGTGTTCGTCAGGCGTTGAATTATGCCGTTAATAAGCAAACAATTATCCAGGGGGTCTTAAAGGGTAATGGGGAGCCGGCAGCATCTTCCTTGCCTGTCATGGCGCATCACAATACGGATATAAAGCCGTACCCGTTCGATTTGGCCAAGGCCAAACAGTTGCTTGCCGAGGCCGGACTGGCGGACGGTTTCAAGGCAACGTTGCTTATTCCGTCTGGCGATGTGACTTCCCGGCAGGTGGGTCTGGTCATTCAGAATGCCCTGAGCAAGATCGGCGTGACGATTCAGCTGCAGACCATCGAGAGCAGTTCCCAGTTTACAACGACCAAAGCAGGCAATTACGAGATGTCGCTGACTTTCACGACCAGCGATACGATCGATCCGGATCAATTGATCGGCTTTACTGCTGTTAATCCGGAGCGGGCCAATGCCTTGCATACGAACTGGAAAAGCGAACGTGTGAACGAGCTTTATGCAGCAGAACGGAAAACGCCTGAGGGCGCTGAGCGCGGGAAAATGTTCCAGGAAATTGAAGCCATCGTGAACAAGGAAGCACCGTTTATTTTTCTGTATCACCAAGGGGTTCCTTATGCCTATCGATCCAATGTCGACGGATTCAAAGTACTCCCTACGTCCAACTACAGGATTGAGGACGTTAAGGTGAAGTAAGCGCCAAATCCAGGATAAAAAAGGGGTAGCTCGTGATAGTGCGTTTTATTGTCTTGCGGTTGGTGCAGTTGATCCCGGTCTTACTGGGTATTACGATTCTGGCCTTCCTGCTTTTACGGGTGATGCCAGGAGACCCGGCAACGTTGTTGCTGGGAAGCCGGGGCACAGCCGAAGATATCGCCAAGTTGCAACATCAACTGGGTCTGGATAAACCATTGTTGGTCCAGTATTTTCAGTTTCTACTGGACTGTCTAAAAGGCGATTTTGGTACCTCGATCGCTTTTCGAACTTCGGTGGGCCCATTGATCTTCGATCGCTTGTGGGTGACGCTGGCCCTTGTTGCCTATAGTACGGTCATTGCGATTGTGTTGACTATTCCCCTTGCTTTTCTGGCTGCATTGCGTAAGAACTCGGCAACAGACAATCTGATCAAGTTTCTGTTTATCTGTTTTATGTCGATGCCGGCATTCTGGCTTGGCATTTTGCTGGTGCTGGTGTTCGCGGTGTATATTCCCGTCTTTCCGGTGTCCGGTCTCAACGGCGGTTTTTTCGGGCTTCTACACTCGTTGTTTCTTCCCGCCCTGGTAATTGCTTTGAGCACTGCGGCATTGACCGTGCGTTCTCTCAGGAGCTCAATTATCGCGGTGCTCAATGCCGATTATATTGACACGGCCTATGCCAAAGGCATGAGTCGTATGCAGATTCTCCGGCGTCATGTATTTCGCAATTCGCTGCTCTCAACCATTTCGGTGCTGGGGGTGCATACCAGTTGGGTCATCGGCGGCACAGTGGTGATCGAAGCTGTATTTGCCTTGCCAGGCTTGGGCGGACTGATGGTTTCGTCCATTGCCGCACGTGATTATCCCATGGTGCAAGGATTAACCGTGACGTTTGCGGTATTGGTCGTACTGATCAACCTGGCGGCGGATCTGGCCTATGTCGCAGCTGATCCGCGGGTGGAATTATCATGAGCACGATAATAAGCAGATGGCGCAACGGGCGGCTTGCGCAGAATTACTCTTTGTGGGTCGGCCTTGTTTTGTTCCTGATCCTGCTTCTTGTGGCCTATGTAGTACCGACCGTATTCCAAATTGATACTTCTGAGATCAATTTTGACAGCAGCCTTCAGGGTCCGAATCTGCAGTACCTTTTCGGTACCGACGACCTCGGCCGGCAGGTCTTGTGGCGCTCGATCGAAGCGCTTAAGACAGATCTGGAAATTGTTGCCGTGTGCGTGCTGATTCCATTTGTCACCGGTTCGCTGATCGGTTTGATTTCCGGTTATGTCGGTGGCTGGCTGGACACACTGATTATGCGCGTTGTCGATATTGTGTGGGCGTTTCCGTTTTATGTACTGGTGATTGCCATTGTGGGCTCATTGGGGCCAAGCACGCAGAACATGTACCTGGCATTTACGCTGGTGGTCTGGATTTCCTTCGCTAGAATCGTGCGCGGGGAAGTGTTGCTGGTCAAAACCACGGAATATGTTCAGTCGGCCAGGGTCATGGGCTACAGTCATTTTCGGATTATATTTCTGCATATTCTCCCCAATGTCATTACACCTGCCATTGTATTTATGATGGCTGACGTTGTTCTGACCATTCTGGCTGTTACATCCCTGGGTTTCCTGGGGCTGGGCATTCAACCACCCACGCCAGAGCTTGGCGTCATGATTGCAGAAGGACGCAATTACATATTCGATGCGTGGTGGATTTCCGTGTTTCCCGGCATCATGATTATCTATATCGGGGTGACCTTTTCCTTGCTGGGTGACGGGATTGATAATCAACTCAGGGTGAAATCATGAATGTAGCACTCGCTCCTGTGCTTCAGGTAGAAAACCTGCATGCAGGTTTTGGGCAAGCAGGTCGCGCGCAAATGGCAATAGAGGGCGTGACGTTCCAGGTCAGAAAAGGTCGTGTATTCGGCCTGGTGGGCGAGTCCGGTTGTGGAAAAAGTACCACTTGCCGTTCGATTATCCGCCTGTTCGGCGGGTCACCCTTTGTGATTGAACAGGGGCAGATTCTTTTCGATGGCATGGATCTGGCAGCAATGGATGACCGCCAGTTGACGCAGGTTCGCGGGCGAAAGATTTCTATGATTTTTCAGGACCCCATGACTGCTCTGAATCCGACGATGCGAGTTGGCGATCAGGTAGGGGAAATTGTACGACGCAATCATACCGGTTTGTCTTCAGCTCAGGTTCGGGAAAAGGTAGTAGGGCTGTTACGGGAAGTGGGCATTACCTCTGCCGAGCGACGGTTCCATGCCTGGCCGCATGAATTGAGCGGCGGACTGCGTCAGCGGGTGTTGATCGCCATGGCACTGTCCTGTGCGCCCGAGCTACTTATCGCGGACGAACCCACTACGGCACTGGATGTCACCATTCAGGCTCAGGTGTTGCGGTTACTTCATGAACTGCGCGAGCGCGTGGGGATGTCGGTATTGTTGGTTACACATGATCTTGGTGTCGTTGCCCAGCATTGTGATGATATGGCCGTGATGTATGCCGGGAAGATTGTAGAAAGCGGTAGTGTAGCCGACATTTTTGCCAATCCTCGGCACCCTTATACGAGAGCACTTCTCAATGCGCTGCCGGCGAACGTCGATCCTCACCATAAACTGGAGCCCATTGCCGGGGAGCCTCCCGCAGCCGGACATTTTCCAGCAGGCTGCCGTTTTCATCCACGCTGCAAATTCGCGATCGAACGATGTCATATCGAGAGCCCGGAGAGTGAAAACGTGAGTTCGGCGCATGCATGCGCTTGTCATCGCAAGGAGGAATCATTGTGGTAAGCGAGTCACATTCACCGGCCTTATTGACCGTCGATAATCTGGAAAAGCGCTTTGGTAGCCGCCGTGGTCTGGGAGATCTTCTCATGGGCAAAAAGGCGGGCTTTCTGCATGCCCTCAAAGGCGTGTCGCTGCATGTGAACCAAGGCGAGATTGTTGGCGTCGTGGGGGAGTCCGGCTGTGGTAAAAGCACGCTGGGAAAATGTATTATCGGATTGCAGAAACCGTCAAGTGGGGCCGTCACCTGGTCAGACGGCAGATCAATGGACAAATATTCCCGATTTGAGCGTAGCACCAGGATTCAGATGGTATTTCAGGATCCGTATTCTTCGCTGAATCCGAGATTCACTATTGGCCGCGTGCTCAAAGAGGCGTTGGCTACCCATCATGCGGCCGCGAGCAACAAGGTCGATCGGGCTGCAGAGGTTGACAGGTTGCTTGGCATCGTCGGTTTGCCGCTATCACTGAAAGAGAAGTTTCCTCATGCCTTAAGTGGCGGGCAGCGTCAACGCGTCTCCATCGCCAGGGCGCTGGCCGTTAATCCGGAACTCATTATTGCGGACGAACCCGTATCCGCGCTGGATGCGTCGGTCCAGGCACAGATTATCAATTTATTCGAAGAGATCCGGCAAAAACTGAAGGTCGCTTTTCTGTTCGTTGCGCATGATCTGAACGTGGTCAAGCGTGTGAGCGATCGAGTGCTGGTGATGTACCTTGGGGAAATTGTAGAGGAGGGCACCAAGGAAGATATCTTTTCCCAGCCCCGACATCCCTATACCCGCGCGTTGCTTTCCGCCATTCCGATTGCCGATCCTTCAGTCAGGAATCCTTCCGCGATCCTGGAGGGGGAATTGCCTGATCCGCATGAAATCATTGCAGGCTGTGCGTTCTCGAGTCGCTGTCCTTACGTGGTGGATCGTTGCCGGCAAAGCCATCCGGACCTGACATCCGTTTCGGACACACAACGCGCCAGATGCATACGACTGGCAGAAATCTAGGACCTTTTCATGTATTACAAAAAAACAGAGACATCCAGTCAAATTGGACAGCGCCTGCTGTCGTCTATCCGCCAGATATTTGCACCGTTGGCACATGACGTCGCCGATTCGAGCATTACCTTGCATTTGTTTCCGCGAGCAACTGCCGGTGAGCGGGCCACAGCAGCTGAAGGGTTTTCCTGGCAGGGCCAACGCCAGTTCTATCCGGCCAGCGTGGTTAAGATTGCATATCTGGCGGCCGTACTGGCGGCGCTGCATGAGGGGAAGATCACGCCTCATGATGAACTGGAGCGCGCCATCACTGATATGATTTTGTGGTCCAGCAATAACGCAACCAATTATGTGATCGATTTGTTGTCGGGCACCACGGGGGATACGCTGTTGCCCGAAGCAGAAATGAAGCAGTGGTGTGAGCGACGTCAGGTGGTGAATCGGTTCTTTAATAGTTTGGGTTGGCCGCAGGCCCAGGGTATCAATGTATGCCAGAAACTGATGGACGACGATCGCTACGGCAGGGAAAGGCTATTTGCCACGCTTAATGGCAAAAACAATCACAATTGTCTTAGCAGTGATTTTGTGGCGCGTTTGCTCAGTGAGATATGCACAGGTACGTTCCAGGATACATCCATTAGCAAGGATGCGGCTAAGTATCTGAAACGGTCTCTTGCGCCGGACTTCAGGGCGCTTCCGCACGCGCAGGTAAATGGGTTCCTGGGGGAGCATTTGCCGGAAAACCTGGAATATTATTCGAAGGCCGGATGGAATGGCTGGACCGGCGATGTACTGTCCAGTTATAACAGACACGACAGCGCACACTTTGTATTGCCACCAGCGCACTGCAAAGCCTACAGCGCGATCACGGTTGTAATCTTTTCACATGGCAAGGCGGTCTCGGAAGATATCACCTTTTTGCCGCAAATCGGCCAGGCCTTATTCAATATTCTGGCACAGTACTGAGTTTAGCGGGCAGGGACGTCTGGATTGCCTTGTGTGTTGCTCCGAGCGTATCGCGTCAGCCCGGCTATTGTATGCGCAGGACGGCGCGCATCACTCACCAGTATCGGTTTGTGCTGCAATTGGCTTTGTGGCCGCGTCCTGTTCTGGCGCGAGAAACTCGGTGGAAGGCTGACCGTTGGCGTTGTGTTGCAGAATACGTGCGGGCCGGCCCTGTGCGTCAAGCAGTATTTGGCCAATACCCGCGCTATTCCATAGGCGTTCGCCGCTGCTGCGTTGATCCGGAAGGCGTGGCTGTATCTGCAGATGCCGTCGTTGGGTGAACCAGTTCAGCGGTGAGCGAGGTGAATAAAGCCAGCGGTTGAGGCGATCCAGCCAGTTCAGCAGGCGCCGCGGAAACTCATTCTTGATACCGCTGCTGGTGATCTGCCAGATGTGTGGCACGCGATCACTATCACGGACCTGTACATCGTACGCGAAGGAGTAGTGCACGTCACCCGACAGGATTACGTAATTTCCGGGTGTGCGCGAATGGCGAAAGATATTGAGCATGACGCTGGCAGAACCTCGGTGTGTCATCCAGTTTTCTGCATCAACGGTCAGCGCGTGACCCGCATAGGTACAGATTCGTTGCACGACTTCAATCAGCTTGACACCAAACATGGGCGTGGGCGAGACGATCACGGCAGCGGTTTCGTCCAGCAATTCATGCTGAAGGTCGGTCAGCGACTCCCAGTCCATCAGTCCGGACGGGCGGCTGGGTAATCGCCTGCTATGCCAGCGGCGTGTGCGCGTATCGAGAACGATCACCGTCGGCTGCGTGCGCAGCACGTAGTCCCATTGACTGAATGACAGCAGGCGCGTAATCAGGGCGTCCTGGGCAGCAGCATCCAGGCGCTGCTCTGGATCAGGCGTGGCGGTAAGCGCGTTCATGTCGTCCAGCACCGCTGTGAACACGTCGGGGCGGTTCCCCCAGCCCTGGCACAGCATGTAGGCCATGAGCGCGTTGCCGACGATGCGTCTGGAGAAGGGATGTTCATAGGCCGTGGAGGCCCATTTGGCTGACAAATTCCAGTCATCGGTCACGTCATGATCATCAAAGATCATCAGGGTCTGGACATGCGCCAGCAGGCGTGCGGCCTTGGGCAGATCGCGCCGGAAGTCCTGCAGGATGCCGGCCTCTCGCCGCCATTGGTGGGCATGCTCGGCGCTAAGCGCCGGCATGGGTGACTCGGTGATGATTTGCCATGGTACCGGCGACCAGACCAGCAAATACATGGCTATGACTTCGGCCAGTGTAACCAGGTGATTGTGCGCACTGGTAGTGGTGAAAATCGGCTTTTCCACGCCGCCGAAGAAGCGCTCACGCAACGCCTCGTTCGATTTGAACGCGGGCAGCAGGTCTTCGCGGCGATAGTAGCCGGCAGGGTGGGCGTAAAGCGCTTCGCTATCGGCAACGACGGCGCCTTCCAGCACCTCGCCATACAGGCCGAGTCGGGCAATCAGGGCGTGGATGGCCGATAGCATGGGTCCTGCTACATCATCGGCGTAAATCTGGTCGCCACATAGCATGAGCATGGCGGGTCGCGCATCAGCCTGCCCGATATGTCCGGCCAGCAGATCGTCTGCACGCGCAAGGCCATCGCCTGAGGGGTGATGCGGCTTGCGGCAGGAGCCAAAGAGAATATCGTCGGCGCGACTGCGCAGCACCAGGGTAGGCTGGGTCGCACCGCCGTGCAGCAGATGCGGCGCCCACTGGGCAATATTCGCCTGAGCGCCATCGGCGAGCGTGGCGATCAAATCATAGGCGATGACAGTGTCCAGCGGGAGCGGTTCCGACAGAGAGACATCAATCAAATGCACAAAGGCATGGCGGCCGATGGGAATGACGCGGCAACTGGCCTCATCAAGCACCACACTTCTGGGCGTTTCACCGGCAGGAGTGAGCTGCAGCGTAAAAGGTATCGGCATGCTGCCGACCAGCCACAGCAACAGACGGGTGGGTTCCAGGCGGCGCAGAATCGGACCGGCAAGCACGGGCGGGAGGGTGTTGGGTGCAACTGATTGAGTCAAGTATAGTGAGGGCGATTTGAGACAAATCTAAGATAAAAAAGACCAGAAAAGTATAACAGGTGCTCCTGTCATGGATATAGCCGGCGCAAGCCTCAAGTGCTTCGTATATCGCTTATCGTAGTTGAATGAAACAGGTTCGTTTGCGTGAGATGCCCGGGAAATTGCGGGCTGGATTTGCTGTTGAGTATGGGGCTTGCCATAGGCTGAGTATGGGCATACCGCTGACTCGTGAGTGCTAATGGTCATTCTTGTGGAATGTTTAAAAGACAGCCGAATATCTAAAGACGAAGGCGTTATTACTTTTATAGCGGCGATGCGTTTATCATTATGTCAATATCGATATTTTTGATGGCTGTCACGTTGCTCGTGATCCGGCTTTTGACCGTTATTTGGAGTTGTATGTAGACGATGAGTAAAGAGTCCTTAAACCACGCTATGGCCGCAGGAACGGCACAAGATCTTCTGAAAGCACGTTATCAGCAGGCTGCATTCACTCCGGATGAGGTCAATGCCACCATCGAAACGCTGTTTAATCATCGCTCGGTACGCGCCTATACAGATGAGACACTTAAGCCAGGCACCCTGGAGTTGCTGGTTGCGGCAGCGCAGTCCGCCTCCACGTCATCCAACTTGCAGACCTGGAGCGTTGTTGTCGTTCAGGATGCGCAGAGCAAGGACAGGCTGGCACAACTGGCCGGCAACCAGGAGCACGTACGGCGCTGCCCGCTGTTTCTGGTGTGGGTGGCTGACCTGTCACGGTTCAAGTCTCTGGGCGTCAAGCATGGCGTCCCACACGACGGCCTGACATATATGGAGGCGTTCCTTCTTGCCTCCATCGATTCGGCGCTGGCGGCGCAGAATGCTGCGGTGGCTGCTGAATCGATGGGCCTGGGCGTGGTATTTATTGGCGGTATGCGCAATCATCCCGAGGAAGTGGCTAAAGAGCTTGGTCTGCCCGACTACGCGTTCGCCACATTTGGCATGTGTATTGGCTATCCGGATCCGCTGAAGCCCGCTTCGGTGAAGCCACGTCTTCCCCAGGCGGCAGTGCTGCATAAAGAGAAGTACGATGCCTCTGCTCTGGAGCCGGCAGCGCAAAGCTATAACGCCACCATGGATGATTTCTACAAGGCGCAGGGCATGAAGAACAGCGGGCCGTGGGATCTGCATTCACTGAACCGCCTGCGCGGCCCGGAAGCGCTGACCGGACGGGATCGGCTGGTTGAGGCGCTTAAAAATCTGGGGTTTGATCTGCGATAATCTGCGTTGTAAGGGATAGCGTTGTAAAGTAACCCCCAATTTCATCTGTACTACCTATGCAATTCCATTCACTGGAATTGCAGTTGTCATCGTTGCTCAACCGAAAGGTAGAATCCTTTGATCATAACGACAAAACAATGATAAGGAGGCAGCAATGAAGGTGAATGAAAAGCGCAGGGCAATGTTGATTCAGGGTGCGGCAGCGATGATCGGGCTGCCGTTTGCAGCACGGGTGCTTGCTGCGGGGGCAGGCAGCTATCCCGAAAAACCGATAAAGATCGTTGTGCCCTTTGCGCCCGGCGGCCCGACCGACCTGATGGCGCGGGCGATTTCCCGGCCGCTGAGTGAGAGTCTGGGGCAGACCATCGTGGTCCTCAACAAGCCGGGCGGCACGGGCGTGATTGCGCTGAGCGAAGTGCGCAATGCGCCTGCCGATGGTTATACCCTGGCGTTCCCTTCTATTCAGGCCGTGACCACGCCGGCGTTGCGTTCTGACTTTCCTTTTGATATGACAACCGACTTTACCGGTGTTTCGGTTGTGGGTTATATCTCACATCTGCTGGTGGTCAACGTGGATACACCGGTCAACACCCTGCACGAGTTTATTGAAATGGTCAAGGCCAAGCCTTCAGCCTATTTCTACGGTTCGTCAGGCAATGGCTCGTCCGGACACCTGGCGATGGAGATGTTCAAGGACCGGGCGGGGCTGGCGCTGGAACATACACCCTACAAAGGCGCTGCACCTGCGATCCAGGATCTGTTGTCGGGCAGGATCCACGCCATATTCCTGGATACGACAGTTGCCTTGCCGCTATTGAAGGACCACAAAATCAAGGCGCTGGCGGTGCCCACGGCGCAACGCTCGCCTGTGGTTCCCGATGTGCCCACGATTGCCGAGCAGGGGTTTCCCGGCTTTGAGATTCATCCCTGGTATGGTCTGCTGGCCCGGGCGGGGACGGATCCGGCTATCATCAGCAAGCTGAATGATCATGTAAAAAAGGCGCTGACCGATTCCAGAGTGGCGGACACATTCAAATCGATGGGGATCGAGCCGGGCGGCAATAGCGTGGAAGCGTTCAATCAGGTAATCGGGGAAGATCTGAAAACCTGGGACGGGATTGCTAAAAAGCTTAATCTGAAAATTCAATAGAATCTTATGCATATCATTATCCCTGAAGATTATCAGAATTGTGTTCGCAATCTGGACTGTTTCAAGAAACTGCAGGAGCACGAGGTGACGGTCTACAATGACAGTTGTAAAGATCCTGCTGAACTGGTGCGGCGTTTTGCATCTGCCGATGCGCTGGTGCTGACCCGGGAGCGAACGGTGCTGACTGAAGATATACTCAGGCAATTGCCCCGGTTAAAGCTGATCAGTCAAATCGGCAAGGTAGCGGGCCATATTGATCTTGAAGCCTGCCGGCGGCAGGGCATCGCCGTGGCGCAGGGAACCGGATCGGGCACGGCGACAGCAGAACTCACCTGGGCGTTGGTTTTGGCGAGTCGCCGGCATATTGTGAGCGAAGCTAATCGCCTGCAGCAAGGTCAGTGGCAGGGACGTCTTGGCCAGAAACTGCAGGGACACCGATTGGGTGTATGGAGTTACGGCAGAATTGGCGAGCAGGTTGCGCGATATGGTCGTGCCTTTGGCATGAACGTCTGGGTGTGGGGGCGGGCAGGCTCGACCGATAAAGCACGAGCCGATGGTTTTGAAGTGGCACCGACCAGGGAAGTGTTTTTTGCGCAAAGCGATATCGTTTCCCTGCATATTCGTCTGAATGATGAGACGCGGGGTATTGTCAAACAGGCTGACCTTGCCAGAATGGGTGCCCATGCATTGATCGTCAATACCAGCAGGGCGGAGCTGATTGAAACCGGCGCGCTCCAGAACGCGCTGGCTAACGGCGCACCGGGCTTTGCTGCCGTTGACGTCTATGAACAGGAGCCAGCCACCACTTCGCCACTCATTAATATGCCAAACGTATTGTGTACACCGCATCTCGGTTATGTCGAACGTGATAACTACGAGAATTATTTCGGCACGGCGTTTGATAATATCAATCAGTTTTTCCTGGGAAAGCCAGAAAATCTGGTATGAAACAACCCCGTGGAGCGTGCGAAAGCGACAGTTTATTACGCGTGCCTGGTTCTGCCCTTTCCAGGCAGGATCGTCACGGTCGACATCGATCGCGAGCGTTGAGCCTGTCGGTATGTATTAATGTTGTCGACGTCGGCGGGCCGGCCAGCAGCAGCCGGTCTGCTCTTTTTCGGGCTACGCTCACAGCTTGGCCACTGCGACATCGGTGGACTTCACAAAGGCAATCACCTCCGATCCGACGGTGAGCCCGAGTTGCTCGATGGAACGGCTGGTTATCACAGAAGTGATCGGCCCTGCAGGTGTTTCGATGTCAACTTCCGATACGACAGGGCCGCTTATGATCTCTACAATTTTTCCACGAAACTGGTTGCGTGCGTTGATTGACTGGATGGACATGGGTTCTCCGTAAGATAGTTATAACGATAACAATATATACACGCAATCAGCAGGGCTTCATGATGTACTTAAAAATACATCTTATGAAAGAAGCCTTTTGAATCAAACAACATCTTTAATGTATCGATATCACTGCCGGAAATGACGTTGTAAATGAAGTCGAAAATTTCATATGTGATATAACAAAAACATGCTTAGAATATTCTTAATTCCTATAAGAGGCGCGCGAATACTGGCTTTGGAGAAAGTTAACAAAGAAAATAATTGAATATATAAAGGCGAAAATGATTGTTAAGGTAATTATTGGCCTGTCATATACTTTCTCGTTCATGGAGCTTCATGAACCGGTTACGTGCTAACGGCAAGTCCGGGTCATTCCAGTCATTCAACCGGAGATTCTTATGAACGATCGCCTTACCGCCGCACAAGCCTCCCGATCCACCGCTGTCAAGGCGACGCTGGATTATCCTGTTATCGATACCGATGTCCACGTAAACGACTATACGCCAGCACTGGAGGAATACGTCCAGCAGTACGGAGGCGGTGAGCTGGTTGATGCCCTGCGCAAGGTGCTGGGTTCGCGGTTCAATACGCGTAGCAATGGCAAGGACTGGTATCAGCAAACGCTGGCAGAGCGCCGCTATAACCGTACCCTGCGTTCACCATGGTGGGCGCGCGTGACGCGCAATACACTTGATCTGGCAACGTACACCCTGCCTGCGTTACTGGCAGAAAGGCTGGCCGAACAGGGTGCAGATTATTCCGTGCTCTTTCCCAACGATGTATTGGCACCTCTTGGTGCCGGCCGGCATCGTCAGGCTTTGCATCGTGCCATTAATCACTATCACGCAGATCAGTACAGCAAGTACAGCGATCGGCTCACACCCGTTGCGGGCATTCCTTTGCATACGCCCGAAGAGGGAATCGAAGAACTGGAGTTTGCGGTCAAGACACTGGGCCTGAAGGTGATCAATATTGCCGGCGGCGTAAAACGACCGATTCCCTCGGTGGCCGATAAGTACCCAGCAGCGGATCACCCGGAGGTGGCCAAATATGCCCACTATACCGATTTTTATGGAATCGATAGTGAGTACGACTATGATCCGTTCTGGGCGAAAGTGGTTGAGCTGGGCGTACCCGTGACCACGCATTACGGCAGCCAGGGCTGGACCGGCCGCCATTCGATCAGCAATTACATGTACAACCACATCGGTCATTTTGCTGACGGCTCTCAGGCCTTTGCCAAGGCATTGTTTTTCGGTGGCGTAACCAGACGGTTTCCGGGCTTGCGCGTGGCCTTGCTTGAAGGGGGCGCCGATTGGGGCGCACATGTGTTCACGCACCTGCTGGATCGCTGGGATAAGCGCAATCGCGAAGCGGTACACAATTACAATCCGGCCAATGCCGACCTGGAGTTACTGGAAAACCTGTTCCAGCGCTATGGCAAGGATTTGATCAAGGATCGCACACTGGATAAAAGCACCTTGCTGCTCGATAGCCTGGGTGTTTCTGCGCTGCCGCACAGTCGTGATCCCAATGAGGACGAGATTGATGACTTTGCGCTGGCCGGTATCGAATCGCCCGAGGACATCAAAACACGCTGGGTTGATAGTTTCTATTTCGGTTCGGAGTCGGACGATCGCACTGTCGCTTCAGCATTCAACGCAAAGCTGAATCCGCTTAATGCAAAAATCAATGCCATCTGGTCGTCTGATATTGGTCACTGGGACGTGCCGGACCTGACCGAACCCCTGGCTGAGAGCTGGGATCTGGTAGAGCAGGGCGTGATCACCGCCGCAGACTTCAAGGCGCTGGTGTTTGACAATCCGTATCGCTTCTATACAGAGGCTAATCCGCAGTTTTTCAAGGGAACTGCAATCGAACAGAAGTTGAGTTCGTCACACACTAAATGACGCTGGTGGAATTCGGCTGATCCGGGCGACCCGAAAGCGCCCGGATGACCGCAAGCAATCCGGGCCACTTCCAATCAAATGATCAACGCAGGAATTTTTCAGATGCAATTTACTTTATTTCGCCGACGCGTGTTGGCTTTACTGGCCACCGTTCTGACCGTGGGCGTTGTTTCTTCCCTGGCGCAAGCCGAGCCCCTGACTACCGTTCGCATCGGTGTGGCAACCGCTGGCGGTGGCAATCCTATTTCCTGGGGTGGTTCGCCGGGATCAGTGGCGCGCCTGAACGGCTGGCTGGAAGAGGAATTCAAGCCCGATGGGGTAAAGGTGGAGTGGTTGTTTTTCAAGGGAGCGGGGCCGGCCGTTAATGAAGCGCTATCGAACAAGCAGATTGATTTTGCCTATCATGGTGACCTGCCTTCTGTGGTGGGGCGCGCCAATGGCCTGAAGACCCGCATTCTGCTGATTAGCGGCGCACGCAACAATCTGTATGTGGTGACGCCCCCTGATTCTGACATCAAGTCGATTGAAGACCTGAAAGGCAAACGCGTGTCCATCTTTCGTGGTACCAACGGTCATCTGGTTGCCAATAACCTGCTGAATGCGCACGGCTTGCAGGAGCGTGACATCAAGGGGATCAATCTGGATACCGGTAGTGCGCAGGCAGCCCTGGCCTCCAAGGGCGTTGATGCGGCTTTTGGCGGACCGGAGTTTTTCAAGCTGCGTGATGAGGGTCTGGTGCGGATTGCGTATTCCACCCAGGGACAGGACCCGTCTTTCACGCGTCAGGCACATCTGCACGTACGGGATGAGTTCGCCAACGAACATCCGGAAGCCGTTCAGCGGGTTGTGGATGTCTTCGTGCGTGCGGCGGACTGGGCGTCCGACGAGAAAAATCGCGATGCGCTGTTCAAGCTGTGGGCACGTAGCGGTACGCCCTACGAATCATACGTAGCCGAATTTGCGAACCAGCAGCTTGCTGTACGCAATTCGCCGTTAATCGATGACTTCGCCATCGGACGCTACAAGGCGGTGGTGCGTGACGCACTCAAGCTTAAGCTGATTCGTCGCGACGTCTCTGTCGACGACTGGTTTGATCCGAGCTACCTGCAAAAGTCGCTCAAAAAGCTGGGCCTGGAACATCGCTGGACACGTTTTGATGTGAAGGGCCAGCCGGAGCCACAAGCGCAAGCACAAGGACAAGCACAGACAGTCGCCTCCGGCAGTGGCGGCTAGCGGAGAACGGTCATGATACAAAGCTCTTCGCTCAATACGCACACCGCCATCGCGGCAAAGCCCGCAAGCACATCAGCAGATACTCGCAATCAGATTCTGAAGAGCGTGGGTGACCGTCTGTTGCCCTGGCTCCTGCCCATCGCACTGCTGGCGCTTTGGCAGACCGGCGCCAGCCAGGGCTGGATTTCACCGCAGGTTCTGCCGCCGCCGGCATTCGTGTGGCAGACGCTTGGCGACCTGGCTGCCAATGGCGATCTTTGGCTGAATGTCGAGGCCAGTATGCGTCGCGTGCTGCTGGGTTTTGTCGCCGGGGCCTTATTGGGTCTTTTGCTGGGATGCGCCATGGGTCTGTCACGCCGGATCGAAGCGTATTTGCTGCCAACGTTCAACGCGCTGGTGCAGATTCCGGTGCTGGGTTGGCTGCCCTTTGTTCTGTTACTGGTGGGTATCGGCGAGCCGCTTAAATACATCCTGATTGCCAAGGCGGCATTGGTGCCTGTCACGCTCAATACCGTGCAGGGTTTTCGTCAGGCACCACCGGCGCTGAGGGAAGTGGCCGAGGTTTATGGGTACAGCCGTCGTCAGGAAGTGTTTGAAGTGATCTTGCCTTTGGCGACAACCACTCTGTTCACGGGCTTGCGGCTTGGCTTTACCAAGGCCTGGCTGTCGCTGGTGGTCGTGGAGCTGGTGGCGTCCAGCGAAGGGCTGGGCTATCTGATTGTTTACGGGCGGCAGTTGTTCCAGCTTGATCTGGTGATGGCGGCGGTGATCGTCGTTGGGGCCATAGGCTATGCGATAGACCGGCTGCTGGACTTTGCTGAAAACCGCGTCATCCGGCATCAGGCTACGATCCAGGGAGGTGTGCGATGAGTGCGGTTTCTTTGTCTTCTTCGAGCGCTGCTGTGGCCAGCGAGACGGGTGCACCGCTCAAGGTGCGTGCTGACAAGCGCTGGCGTGGCCTGGTGTTGCCGCTGGCGGCAATCGCCTTGTGGTGGCTCGCCTCCCGAGCTGGCGTGGTCAATTCGGCGTTACTGGTGTCTCCCGGAAAAGTCCTGGACACGGCCATTGAGCAGTTTTCCACCGGGCAGGTATGGGTTGCACTGGGCGCCAGCCTGGCACGGGAGTTAACCGGCTTTGCGATTGGCACGGTCAGTGGGCTGATACTGGGTGGCTTGCTGGGTTTTCTGCCGCTATTTAACCGGATGGTCGGCCCCAGTTTCAATACCTTCAAGCAAATATCCCTGTTCGCGTGGATCCCATTGATTTCGGTGTGGTTCGGGCTGGGTGATGTGGCCAAAGTGGTGTTTTTGTCACTGGCGGCCCTAGTGCCGGTGGTGGTCAACACCAGCGACGGTATTCGCAGCACACCCGCCAGCCTGCTGGAAGTGGCACGGGTTTATGGCTATACGCGCTGGCAAACAGTCACGCGGGTGGTGTTGCCTGCGGCTGTGCCCGCGATTTTCACCGGCATTTACCTGGCGCTTATTTATTCCTGGCTGGCGACGATCGGTGCCGAATACCTGCTGGTGGCCGGGCAGGGAATTGGTAATACGCTGATTGAAGGGAGTGAGCATTTTCGTATGGATCTGGTGATTTTCGGGATGGTGGTTATCGGCCTGGTGGGCTGGCTGATGAATGCACTGGCTCGCGTGTTTGAACGTCGCATCGCACGCGGTCGGGGTCAACTTTAATTTTCTGCAGATCATCAATCTCACAGAGACTGTAATGCAAGGAGTTTTATCTATGGCGCAATTTCAATTCAGGCAACGCGGCGACGATACGGTCACGGCGACCGGCAGTTCAGCGGCATCCGCCACTTCGTCGCCTGTTCATTTGGAGGCCGGCAGGGCATCCAATGATCTGGACATCATTGGGCTGGGCAAGCGGTACGCCAGCCAGCAGGCCAGCGGCGGCGTGTTGCAGGTGCTGGACAATATCAATCTGACTGTACCGGCTGGCCAGTTCGTGAGCATCGTGGGTGCCAGCGGTTGCGGCAAATCCACGCTGTTGCGGTTGATTCTGGGGCTGGATAGCGAATTTGAAGGACAGATACTGACCGGCGGGCAGGCGGTTGTCGGCACCAGCCGCGAGCGTGGCATTGTTTTTCAGGACCACCGCCTGTTTCCCTGGCTCACGGTGGCGCAGAATGTCGGGGTGGCATTACGCAATGCGCCTTTTAATGCGGCGCAAAAGCGTGATTTGATCGCGGAACATATTGCACTGGTTGGGCTGGAGGGGTTTGAGCAATCCTATCCTCATCAGATTTCCGGCGGCATGGCGCAGCGCGTGGCGATTGCGCGTGGACTGGTCAATCGTCCGCGCATCCTGTTGCTGGACGAGCCTTTTGGTGCGCTGGACGCCCTGACACGATCACGGTTGCAGGTTGAACTGCAGGATATCTGGCAGAAAGAGCAAATCACCATGCTGCTGGTCACGCATGATGTTGATGAAGCGGTGTTTCTGGGCGATCAGGTCGTGGTGATGCAGCCGCACCCGGGCCGCATCCGGCGCACGGTACCGGTAGACCTGCCGCGCCAGCGCAATCGCAGCGATCCGCGCTTCATCCAGTTGCGGGACGATGTGTTGAGTGATTTTCTGGACTTCGATCCTAACGAAGTTGACAAACCGGCCCGTGCCGTTACCTCCGGCCCATATCCCCGGTCACTGGCCGATCTGGCGATGGCCTGGTAATTTCTTTCTTTTATACGAGTCAATCCATGGGCAAACCCCTGAAGCAGATTAAGCTGGGTGCATTTCTGATGCAGACCGGTCACCATATTGCCGCCTGGCGGCACCCCGAGGCACAGGCCGATGCAGGAACCAATTTCGCGCATTATGCCGATCTCGCCCGGCGTGCCGAAGCGGCTAAATTCGATGCGATCTTCTTTGCCGATTCGGTTGGCGTACGCAGTTCGCATCTGCCGTTCCTGGCGCGTACCGCCAGGGCCGACCAACTGGAACCGCTGACCGTACTGCCGGCTCTGGCTGCATTGACTGAACGCATTGGTCTGATTGCCACCGCCTCCAGCACCTTCAATGAGCCCTATAATCTGGCGCGCAAGTTCGCAACGCTCGATTTGATCAGTGGCGGGCGGGCCGGATGGAATTTGGTGACCTCCAGCAGCGAAGCCGAGGCGCAGAACTTCAATTTCGAACAGCACCCCGCGCATAATGAGCGCTATGAGCGGGCGGCCGAGTTTCATGACGTGGTGGTGGGCTTGTGGGAAAGCTGGGGGGAGAATGCCCTGCTGCGCGATAAGGCGTCGGGCATTTTCTATGACACAGAAAAATTGCGGGTGCTGAATCATAAAGGCAAGCATTTTTCTGTGCGCGGACCGCTAAACGTGGCCCGTTCGCCGCAGGGCAGGCCGGTGGTGGTTCAGGCAGGCGCATCCGAAGCCGGTCGCGACCTGGCAGGGCGCACGGCAGAAGTCATTTTTGTTGCCCATCAGACCTTCGACGACGCCAGATCGTTCTATTCGGACATCAAGGACCGCGTACAACGCCATGGGCGTGAGGCGGATGATGTAAAAATCATGCCGGGCATCTTTCCCGTTGTAGGCCGCACGCTGGCCGAAGCCGAGGAAAAATTTGAGAAACTGCAAAGTCTGATCGATCCAGTTGTGGGCGTATCGCTTTTGTCCAATATGATCGGAGCCGATTTATCGGGCTACCCGGTGGATGGCCCGCTTCCCGATTTGCCCGCTACCAATGGCGGCAAGAGCCGTCAGCAATTGCTGGCAGATCTGGCGCATCGCGACAACCTGACCATCCGTGAGCTTTATCTGCGTATCTCAGGCGCGCGTGGCCATCAGCAGGTCGTGGGAACGCCCTCGCAAATTGCGGATCAGTTGCAGCAGTGGTTCGAAGAGGGCGGTGCCGATGGCTTCAATATCATGTCGCCGTGGCTGCCTGGGGGACTGGATGATTTCATTGAAGATGTGCTGCCGGAACTGCGTCGGCGCGGCCTGTTTCGCACAGAGTATGAAGGACGCACCTTGCGCGAGAATCTGGGATTGAAGCAGCCGCGTGGGTTGCTATAAATAACGTCCTCAGGGTTTGCCTTAGGCACGCTACGGATAATCCGTCTTTTCACGAATGCCCATATACGCCAGAATTACTCTCGTACACACTAAGGGGAGATGGTGATGGGAACAACATGTTTAAAAGACGGAATCGAACATTTGTGCTCGGTATTGCGCACATACTGGGTGGTGGTGTTGCTTGGGTGTGCAGTGTATGGAATGTCAGCATCAACATCTGCACTGGCGAACGGGAGCGTATCGCCGGGTCAGACATTTCAGCTGGCGCTCGAAGCACAGACAAACGGGCATTATGACGAGATGCTGACGTTGTTGCGATCCGCAGCAGGCGCCAATCATTTACCGGCACAGGAAATGCTTGGTATGGCCCTGCTGGTGGGCCCGACCCTTTATGGCGATGGCGTCAAAGCTGATCGCTGCGAAGCAGGGCAATGGATACGCCGGGCGCTTGCTCAGGGAAGTGACGTGGCACGATACCAATGGGCGTTTATGGGGCGGGTACGGCAAGCGCCGGCGGGGAGCGCGCCGTGTGATATTGTTGCGGGATAATCAGGGCGGGATTGCGCACTGTTCGGGTGAGGAGTTCATCATCGATCGGGCAGGCGCATCAACATGCGCATGCCGGGCTGACGGGACATTGCGGAGATTACCGGCTATATTCACCGCAAATTTTGCGGTGAATACGATGTGTAAACCGGAAAATCGATAGTTAGTTCGTTTGACCCGGCCAGGCGGCCATGGCCGTTTCTATTACTTTTTCAAGTACTGCACGCGGCACGCCATCGCGTACCTGTATGGCAAGGCCGTTCATCAGCGTGGCATAAAAACTGGCCAGTGCCGCCGTATCCACGGAGTCTGGTATTTCCTTTTCAGCCTGTGCTCTGCATAACCGCTGCAGGATGGCTTCGTCATTGCCCCGGCGCAGTCCCTTCAGAAAATCATCCACCTCGCGGTGTTCCTCGGCGCAATTGGTGGCACCCAGCACCACCAGGCAACCCTGCGGCGGGCGCGTATCGGTGGCGGGCCCCAGTGCCTCGCGCATCATTATTTCAATTGCCTTGCGCGCCGTTGGCTGCTCACGCAGGGCACGGGCGGTTGCACTGCCGTCATGACAGACGTAATACTGAACTGTTTCCCTGAATAAGCCTTCCTTGTTGCCGAACGCGTTGTAAAGGCTGGGCGCGGGGATACCCATGGCCGCTGTAAGGTCTGCCATGGATGTACCTTCGTAGCCATGCGCCTGAAACAGCTGCATGGCGGCGCGTAGAACAGCATCTCTGTCGAAGTTGCGGGGGCGGCCTCTGGTTACCATAATTAAATATTATAACGATTGTTCAAAAAATATGTTGACGCAGTGCATTATTCCAATTTAGGATTATATAACGATCATTAAAAAAGGAAATCGTTATGTCTCTGCTCTCAGGAAAAACAGCGCTGGTTACCGGCGGTTCACGTGGAATTGGCGCGGCCATTGTGCGTCACCTGGCAAGGGAAGGCGCCAGCGTTGCCTTCACCTATTCAAGCTCGGGCGCGGCGGCGCAGGCACTGGCGGCTGAGCTGGATGCGGCAAAAAGCACATCTACTGCGAGCTCACAATCGGCCCCGGCAACACTGGCCTTGCAGGTGGACAGCCTGGATCCCGTTGCTGTGCAGGAAGCGGTTTCCACAACCGCTGCGCATTTTGGCAAGCTGGATATTCTGGTGAATAACGCGGGTATTTTCGAATTGAAGCCAACCGGCGAGTTCACATTGGATGATTATGAGCGTCAGATGGGCGTGAACGCCCGTGCGGTTTTTGCCGCCATCCAGCGCGCGGCGCAGGTGATGACCGAAGGCGGACGCATTATCAATATCGGCAGCAATCTGGCTGAAAAAGTACCCAGTCCGGGTATGTCGCTTTACGCCATGAGCAAGGCTGCGGTGTGGGGGCTCACCAAAGGCGCAGCGCGCGATCTGGGGCCACGTGGTATCACAGTGAATATTATTCAGCCTGGTTCGACCGACACCGATATGAACCCGGCCAGCGGCCCTCATGCGGAAGGGCAGCGCGGCCTGCGTGCAATCGACAGTTTCAACAAGCCCGAAGAAATCGCTTCCATGGCTGTCTATCTGGCCAGCGATGCGGCACGCTCCATAACCGGCGCCAGCCTGCTGATTGATGGCGGCGCAAATGTCTAAGATTCAGGATCAACAAAACATGCCTGTTATTGTTTACTTTCTGGCGCTCGCCGTTTTTGCGCTGACCACGTCAGAGTTCATGGTGGCAGGCATGATGCCTTCTCTTGCCCATGCGCTGAATGTCTCGGTGTCTGAAGTGGGCTATCTGATTTCCTATTACGCGGGCGGCATGGTCATTGGCGGGCCTGTTCTGATGCTGGCTCTGTTGAACGTGTCACGCAAGCGCGCATTGCTGGTGCTTATCGGCGTGTATACCATCGGGCAATCGGTCGCCGCCGCTGCAACCACATATGAAATTATGGTGGTCGGGCGCATATTATGCGGTGTTGCTGCGTCGGCGTGTTTTGGTATTGCACTCGCTATTTGTGCCCAGATGGTGGCACCCGGCAAGGTGGCGCGCTCGGCCGCCATCGTGATCAGCGGTCTGATGTTTGCAACTGTGTTTGGTGTACCGGCAGCCACTGCTCTGGAGCAGGCGTTCGGCTGGCGTTTCGTATTCTGGCTGGTGGCGGCGATGACTGCAGCATCGGGAGTGCTGCTGGCCATCACATTGCCCGCCTCGCGGGTTGACCAGCGTACCAGTGCGCTGGCGGAACTGGTCGCATTGAAAAATGGTCGCTTATGGGCTGCCTATGGCACCAGTGCCCTGATCATCGGCGCAACCTTTGCTGCCTTCAGCTATTTTTCTCCTATCCTGCTGAACGTCAGTGGTTATGACGCTTCAACCATCCCTTTGTTGCTGATGCTTTATGGCGCTGCAACGGTGGTAGGCAACTTTATTGTGGGCCGACTGGCTGATCGCCACACCATGCAGGTTCTGTTCTGGGGTCAGGTGATACTTACTGCCGCTCTGGTTGCCTTCGCGATTTTGGGTCAACTGAAGCCTGTCGCTCTGGGTGCTTTGATACTGATCGGCCTGACCGGTGTGGCGCTGAATCCGGCCATGGTGGCGCGCGTGATCAAGTCTGCCAGTGCGAGTCCGTTGGTGAACACGGTACACGCATCGGTTATTAATATTGGGCTGTTTGCTGGATCTGCGCTGGGTGGTCTGGGCATCAGCCTGGATTTTGGTATGCGCGCCCCACTATGGGTGGGCGCGGGGCTGGCAGTGATTGGCGTGTTGAGTGTGGTGCCGTTGGTACTGAAGGAAAGGAGCGGTACGGAGACCGTGAAAGGGGTGGGGGCGTTACAGTCGGAGTGTGTATAACGTGCGCGACGGTAAGGAACATCTGATCAGGGTCACAATTGATTTTTGTACTTGGCCTGAAGACGACCGAATACGTCGCCTGCGTCTTTTTCATCTCCACTTTGCATGCCGATCGCGATAGACTGCTGAAGCTCGTTCTGTTTGACGTTGTTGCGGCGTTCCTGTTCTTCCAGCAGACGTAAACCGGCGTGCACGACTTCGGTGGCATTGTTATAACGGCCCGACTCTACCTGCTGGCGGATGAACAGTTCAAAATGGCTATCCAGGGCAATACGTGTCGGCATCATGACTTTACTATGATCAAAGAAAATACTCTTTTATTGTATTTTGCTCTGAACGCGCTCGGCAACCCTTATTCCGACACGAGCGAGCGTAGCCAAACGTCAACATCAGTCAACCGTAGTCACGCCTGAAGCCCTCTCAAGCTACAACCCCGCCAGCGCCGCATTAATGACCGCAAGCCCAGCAGGACTGTACTCCACTGTCAGTGCCTGCTGGCGCCCGGCCTCATCCATTTTAAGCAATGATTTCTGAATAATGCTCACAATCTTCTCTTCATTATCCAGTCGGAATGACTCGAACTGATATTGCAGGAACACCAGACACAGAGCGTTTTCCATCACCTGGACATCGGGATCCTGCTTGATGCCGCGCTTGAGGACGATCACGCGCACACGCTCGATGGTTGGCTCATCGTACTGCAGGTCGCGCAGTATGCCAGATGCCATATCCGCATGGTGTTGGGCCAGCGCTTTGCGCCAGGTCAGGTAGCCGATACGTCCTTCGGGATAGTCTCGTCGGGGGATCTGCCAGCGGCCGATATGCTGGCAGCGTGCAGCCAGCTTCAGGGGTTCAGGCGCATTTGGGGCGAGTTTCAGAACCCATTCGGTCAGTTTTTCCGCCAGAAACAACTCACGCGGCCACGCTTCACCCTCCCAGTTGAATGCGTTGGGGTCGGTCTTATTGACGGCGTCAAAGGCGCTGTATGCCTGGTCCAGGCTGGAGGGGGATGTCATGATCTGGTCTTTGGGTGTTGCTGTTGATAAGTATGGATTTGATCACATTGGTGATAATTATGCTATCAGTGTGTGATCGCGCGGGTACAGCGGTAGAGCACAAGGGTTAACAGCATTTGTACAATTTGAACTATATTGTGCTTTTCGTTGAGTCATTATACTTTGAAGCCGCCCAATCTGGATTGATGTGGGTATTGTGACGGTTCTATATTAAAGTACAGGAAATGTTCAATAGGGAAGTGAACGAGAGTTATGTTTCGTGATAATAACAAGCGTGCAATTTTCAGGTTAATCGCCATTTTGGCATTCTGCGGCTCGGCGGTCGTTTTTTCTTTAGGACTATATGACTATGGTCGCGGTTCTCAGCGGCTCGTGGAGTCTGTGCCCGTATGCGAGACAGAGTCGTGCCTCATTTTGCCAGCGAGGGCTGCTGGTAAGTTAATGGATATTTTCGATAACCGGTATACTGCGAAGGGCAATGCCGAAAATAGCAATACGTTGTGGCTTGGGATGGCGACCAACAATTTGTGTTTATTGCCGGAAAAATATCTCAGTCAATATAAAGCCGGTGAAGATTTAGTACAGGTTAATGACGTTTTTGCTGCAATTGGATTAGTAGATATTACCCGGGACAAAGATAGATGGCTGATTAAACCGGGCCGGGCCGTTGATTCAATTTCAGATAGATTAAGAAAAATGGCCGATCCATTTTTTGCTGATTTCAGTTGCTATAAGCCGTACTTCAGATTTTACAACTTTTTGATATTAGGTTTATTCTGGGTAGGCCTTTATACGTTACGAAAAGCCAGAGCTTTAGTCGACCAGCCTGGCAAATAAAAAAGGCGGAAATGCTGGCACCTTGGTGCTGTTCCATTCAATGTAGTAAGCGGTAACGCGATCAGCAGTGATGTTGAATAGCGCCCAGGCTTGAATACAAAGTGATTAAATGGACTTGTTAAGACAATCGCATATTCTTATGTTAGTGGTATCGTTGTGGATCATTGCAGAATCTACGGCGGGTAGCCTCATGCCGGTTAGTCAAAACTGCGTCCGGGAGTATCCGTTGGAAAGGGCCTCGGTTCCATCTTGGGAAATCAGGACAGTTGAACGTGTGTGGGGCGAGCCACTGAGTGAAGACCTCATTCTTGTAGGAGGCGTAGACGGCTATGGTTGGGCACGTGCCTGCCGTGTGTCCAGTGTTGCTGCCAACATTTTCGAAGGCGAATATCGTGACCAGACGATGCTGTATCGCGGACGCTTCCGGCTTGAAACCGAAGAAGGAAAGGCTGCCCCGGAAGATGCGCTGGCTCTCTTCTATGTCAGTCACTTCAGTTATCCCCATGGACTGATTCTCTATCCTGTCACTGAAGGACCGCCGCCAGTAAAAACGCTGCGCCTTGTGCCGATCGATACTGACGGCTTCAAGTTTCCGTCCACGGCGGATTAACGCAGCGAACCTGCCAGTTGAGCTTGCGGAACGCTACATTGGATGAATAACGACATCGTTGCAAGAGATAGAAAGATGAAACTAGACCAGATACTGTGCCATCCGCTGTTTCCGTTCACGGATTTTCGTACTAACGAGGTTTCTTTCAAGATGCTGGAGCGTTACTGGGCAGCCGCCGCCCAGGAGGCACTTGGGGAAGAAACCTGGGTGCAGTGTGTGCCATTACAGGCCGCTGATCAGGATAAAGAAAGCTGGGGTGATCCGTTGATGCTCGACTTCTGGATACCGGGACAACGGCGAGGCGCGAAGGTAACACTTCTCGAAAATACAGAGGATTTACCGGCTTGTCGCGACGTATCAGATAAACTGAACTGCTTTTCGTCGGTTCTAATCTATACAAGCCGTCGTGGAGTGACCGGTCCTGATGATGAAATTGACCAAATCTGTTTCCGCGCCGACATGAGTCAAGTCGCTCGATCAACTGTCATACAATTCTTGAATGCATTTTTGGTTCGTGGCATTGAAGTCGGGCAGGTCGAGCCTGATTATTATGATTTCTGTACGCGCACAGGCGAAGGGCCAAGCCGCTTGCAACTTCAGGCCTATTATGATGCACTGGATAAAAATGATGGGCCTGAATAATGCTCTGTGCGCAGAAGATCAACATCGCGTAACTCGCATCCTGCTTATTGGGTTGAAAGCGTTGCAACTCATGAAGTATGGAAACAATAAACTGGTAATGTATGCGTATAAATCTTACTGAAAATGAAATTCCAGACGCAAGTTGTGCCTATGACACTTTTCATTGCTTCTACTACAACGCCGAGGTGCAAGCATCTGGCGCAGAATCGCTTCCCTGGTTAACGCTTCGCGAAGACGCCAGGATCTATTTTAATGACAATGCCGGTGTCACTTTTGATGTCATTTGTAATGGGGCTGGGGTTATTTCAAGTATTGCGTTTCGGCAGAAACTGGTCCCGGGCGAATACTATCCTGAATTTGACAATCTTCTTCCTGTTCCGGCAAAGCGCTTGCTGGGCGCTGTTGCTCATCCCGACATTGAACAATACGAGATCGAATCGATTCGTCCATTACATCTGAAATCCACGATATATGGCGATGTGATTTTAGTTCTGATGGATGCGCTTTTACCAAAAAATTGGTACCCCATATCCAGTTCTGCATTTGTTGGTACCGATGAAGAAAACAACGCTACTGCATTCCTGTTTTTCAATATCGACTTTACGCCTCCTGAGTAATCTACTGTTATTGCGCTGCAAAATGCCAGTGGAATCGCGGTGTTGTTCGTGGAAATGAACCATCGGCGAATATTGCCGTCCGGATAGCGTCACAGCGCACAGCAAGCATATATGACCGTTTTTTTGCGTGTTTTTTTGATCCATGTAAATTACTTTTGACAGCACTACTTTTAGAATGCCCGCAAATAGTCATCACATTTGCAGGCAGCGATGGTGTATTGCTCAGTTCTAAAGTATCAAAATGGTCAGCCGCTAAGAAAGCGGAAAGGTTTCTACTCTTCACGCCGTTTGCGCCAAAGGCACTATATACACGACCGGCTGTGGCTGGGTTGTATGTTGATCCTGTTCAGCGGCCTAGGCGGTGGGACAGCTCAGGCGCAAACCCTGCGCGATAACAGGCTGGACGCCCAGCATATTCAACGACAACAGCAGCAACAGCAGCAATTTCTTCAAAGCCGCCTGCCGTCCGCAGAGGTCACCCCTCCTGTTTCCGACGTTCCCGTTGCGGACCGCACTCGTTACCCAGCAGAAACACCATGTTTCCCCATCAGCAGCGTTACCCTGGCCGGTGACTCGGCCGGGCGCTTTGCCTGGGCACTGGATGAGATCCTTGCCCGCGGGAGCGCGACAGATCAGTTGCCGTCGCCAATAGGTCAGTGTCTGGGTGCCCAGGGTATTGAGCTCTTGGCCAATCACGTTCAGAACCGTATTATGGCTGCCGGCTATATCACCAGTCGCGTGATGGTGCCGCCGCAAAACATCGGTAGCGGGCAACTGGTGTTATCGCTTCTTCCCGGTCGCGTTCAGGGCATTCGCTTTAGCGACACGTCAGATATCCGGGCACACCGCTGGAATGCGCTGCCGGTTTCCGAGGGCGATTTACTGAATATCCGCGATCTGGAACAGGGTCTGGAGAATTTCCGGCGCTTACCCACCGTTCAGGCTGATATTCAGATCGCGCCCGCGAGCGAGCCGGGGCAAAGCGACCTGATTATCAACTGGCAGCAGTCGCGCCCGATACGCCTGATGGCAACGTTCGACGATGCGGGCAGCAAGAGTACGGGGCGCTATCAGGGGAATCTGGCGTTCTCGCTGGATCATCTGTTTACACTGAACGATTTATTTTACGTTAGCCATACGCGCAGCCTTGGCTCATCGGCAGGTGGAGCGCGGCTGGCAAAAGACAGCACACTGCATTACTCGATTCCTTTTGGCTACTGGTTCTTCAGCGTGAACGGTTCCAGCTTTAACTATCGCCAGCCTGTGGCCGGCATCAATGAAAGCTATGTGTACAGTGGCCGCAGTCGCAGGCTGGATCTCACATTGAGCCGCCAGGCGTATCGGGATGCAAGAAGGAAATTCAGTGTCTATGTAAAAGCCTGGGCTCGTCAATCGCGCAATTTTATTGATGATGCGGAAATCGCGGTTCAGCACCGACGCATGGCCGGCTGGGAAGCGGGCTTCAATCATCGCGAATACATTGGCCAGGCAACGCTTGATCTGAACCTGTCCTACCGCCGCGGTACCGGCGCGGGTAACGCGCGTCGGGCGCCGGAAGAGCAGTACGACGAAGGCACATCGCGGCCACGTATCTGGCGTGCGTCGGTTCACGCCTCTGTACCGTTTGCCATCGGGCAGCAGCCTATCCGTTATACCGGCACCTGGCAGGCGCAATGGAACAAGACGCCGCTGATCGCACAGGATCAGTTCAGCATAGGCGGGCGGTATACCGTGCGTGGCTTCAGCGGAGAATATGTGCTCATGGCCGACCGGGGCTGGTTCCTGCGCAATGAGCTGGCCTTTCCGCTGAACCGACTGGGTCTTGCCGGGCACGAATTCTATGCCGGTGTAGATGCGGGTCACGTGAGCGGCCAGCATGCCAGCCGATTGCTGGGGCGTTCGCTGGTGGGGTCGGTTATCGGCCTTCGTGGCAGCCTGTTTAGCCATGTGCAATACGAATTCTTCCTGGGTAAGCCAATCAGCAAACCACGGGGTTTCAAAACGCCATCTGCCACGGGTGGCTTCAGTATCAGTTTTTCGATATAAGGCGGACGGCCATGGTTGCCGGCGCTCGCTGGCAGGCATGGCAACAAGGCTATGTCGAAGTGTTTGTATCGGTGAGTGAGTATGAATAAGCGCTGCTATCGTTTGCGATTCAATCAGGTTCGGGGTCAGTGGATGGTTGTTGCCGACATTGTGGTCGGTTGGGGAAAAAGCCATGGCGGGAGGGCCGCCAAAGCGGCAGGTCGGCCAGGCGGCGTCAATAGCAGACGGCATATCGCAGGTTCATCAGCGTGGCTACTGGGCAATGGGTTGCCTTCTGTTAATCTGCGACCGCTTGCGCAGGCATTATGGCTTGCCGGTGCCACAGGTCTGCTCGCGGTTCTGTCAGGCAAGCCTGTTCAAGCCCAGATCGTCGCCAATAAAGCCATGCCGGCGCATACGCAGCCGGTGATTGTGACAACGGCTAACGGGCTGCCGCAGGTCAATATCCAGACCCCCAATGGCGCGGGCGTCTCCATGAATAATTACAGCCAGTTCGACGTGCAAAAAAGGGGCGCCATCCTGAACAATTCCGTTACCAGCACGCAAACCCAGCTGGCTGGCTGGATTCAGGGCAATCCCCTGCTGCCCGCCAATAGCGCCCGTGTGATCGTGAACCAGGTTCAGTCGGCCAATCCCAGCCTGTTGAACGGGTACATTGAAGTGGCGGGCCAGCGCGCCCAGGTGGTGATTGCCAACCCGGCCGGTATCAGTTGTGACGGCTGCGGGTTTATTCAGGCCGATCGTGCGGTGCTCACAACGGGACAGGCTAATCTGAATCCCGCCACCGGTGCACTGGATAACTACGTGGTGCGCAGTGGATCGGTGAAGATCGCCAATATGGATGGCAGCCAGACGCCATACGTGGATGTGCTGGCCCGTGCCGTCACAGTGTCCGGCGCCTTGCGCGCACAGCAACTGGATATTAAAGCTGGTGTCAACACGATTGCGGCCGATACCGGCGTTGTGACCATTGATGCTGCCGCAACGGATACAGCCAAACGCGAGGGAGCCAATACACAGGGCAACAAAGAAGATAATCGGCCAGCAGCCATTGATGTGGCTGAGCTTGGCGGTATGTATGCCGGCCAGATTACCCTGCTGGCAACTGAACAAGGGGTGGGGGTGAACAATGCCGGCCATATTCAGGCGGCAGGCAATCTGACCGTATCCAGCGACGGGCAGGTGCACAATCGCGGTAATCTGGTCTCAGATGCTCAACTGCAGGTGCAATCTGGTTCATTGCGTAATGACGGTACGCTCTATGGACGTTCCCAAACCGTTGCTACGACCACCGGGCACTTGCAGAATAACAGTCAGATTCTGTCAGGCGGCAACATCATGCTGGACGCACGCGGTGCGCAAGGGCGGCTGGAACTGGCCTCTGGCAGTCAATTGGCGGCGGGGCTGCAGGTGCCGGGTTCAGCAGACGGGCAGCCTATGCCGTCTGACAGTGCCAGCGGCAACCGCCTGACACCCGGCCGGTCCATTGCCTTGCAGGCCACGCAGCAGGCAGGCCTTTCCGGCACGATTCAGGTGAATGGCGATCTGCTGGCCCAGGCAAACAAGCTGTCTGTGGCCGATAGCAAAATAGAAGTCGAACACATTCGCCTTGACGCCCGCCAGGGTGACTTGCAGGCCAATAATGCGCAGATCTCGGCAAACACGCTGGCGCTCAACACCCCCCAACAGTTATCGACCGAGCATGCCCATATTCAGGCAAAAGATCTGCAACTGAACGCCGGCAGTATTCGCAACCGCCAGGGCCAGCTTGTGCATACCGGCGCGAACCCTTTTGTGCTGAAAACGGGTGAGCTGGACAACCGGGGCGGGCTGATCGCGGCGACGTCGGCCAACCTGCAGATCAGGACCGACAGCCTGGACAATACCGACGGGGCTGTGCTGCAAACGGCACCCACTGCTGAATCTGCGAACCTGGATGTGACCAGCCGCAGGCTTATCAACACCCGTGGCACGATTAGCAGCAACTCGGGCCACGTCAGTCTGGCGCTGAGCGACAACGGTGTGTTGGAGAATCAGGCCGGAAATATCCGCAGTGGCACGGGGATGACGTTGCGTGCCGGCGGTATCGATAACCAGGCGGGCAATATACGCGCTGGCGAGCGCTTTGAACTGCAACTCGCTCAGAACGGACAGGGCGTAGATAACCGTCGCGGCACGCTCACTGCCCGGGCACTGGATGGCCTGAGCACCAGCACGCTGGATAACCGCGAGGGCAGGATTGAAGTGACCGGTGAGAACGGCTTGTGGCTGGCGACAACAGGATTGTTCACCAACCAGCAGGGCGCCATTGTGCTGAAAGGCCCGCTAACCGTTAAGGCAGGCACGGTGGATAACCGCAAGGGCCTGCTTTCGTCACAAAAAGATATTCGTGTTCAAAGCGATTCCGGCCTGAATAACGAAGGCGGGCAATTGCTTAGCGGTCAGACGCTCGCCTTGGACGTGGCTGGCAGCCTGAACAACCAGAATGGCCGCTTGCAGGCGAAGAACGCGTTACAGAGCGACAGTCAGGGACTGGATAACCGCCAGGGCAAGATCAATGCCAACGCAGTGAGCGTGGATACCGTCGGCGAAGTACTGAACAATGTGCAGGGCATGGTGCGGGCTGTGCAAACCCTGCACATCCGCAGTGGCGAGGTGAACAATGATGCGGGTCTGCTGCAGGCCGGGCAGGCGCTGGACATCAACACCGCCGGCCATCGCCTGATCAATACCCATTCCGGCAAGGATAAGGGCGTAGCCAGCGGCGGCACCCTGCAACTGACGGTGGAGCAACTGGACAACCAGCTTGGCTTTATCGGTGCAGGCAAGGCGGCGACCTTGATCGCCAGCCAGTTGGATAACCGGCAGGGGCGCCTGGTGGGCACTGACAGCTTGCATGTGCAGGCGACGGATCTGGATAATCGGCTCGGCTCTATCGGCGCGGGTAAGGCGGCGACCTTGATCGCCGGCCGGCTGGACAACCGTCAGGGGCGGCTGGTGGGAACCGACAGTTTGCAAATTCAGGCTGCAGCTCTGGATAATCGCGAAGGCGACGTGCAAAGCGTCAAGGACATGAGTCTGAAGCTGGGCTCTGCCCACCTTGACAACCGCGCCGGCTTGATCCGCGCAGGCGCTTCGCTGGACATTCACGCAGCCGCCATCGATAACGAAAACACCTTCAATGGTGACCGCACGGCGCAACAGCAAAAGGGCATTCAGGCTGACACCGTGTCACTGGCCGGCCGCACACTGTCCAATCGCAACGGCTTTATCGCAGCAACGCAGGCGGTCAATTTTACCTTGTCCGACTCACTCAATAACGAGAATGGATTTGTGACCTCGCTTGGTACGACCCGAATCAGTGATCCGTCGGGCGCGCTGGTTCTGAACAACGAGCAGGGCTATATCAGTGCCCAGAACAGGCTTCTTGTACAAAGCGGGCAATTAACCGGGCAGGGAACCCTGGCGGCAGACCAGCTGGCACTGAATCTGAAGGGCGACTACCACAATACCCACACGCTGATCGGCCAATCGCAGCTGGATCTGACCACGACCGGCGATCTACGTAATGACAGTAAGCTGGCCTCTGGTGGCACCCTCACACTGAATGCACGCCATATTCAAAACGCGCAGTCCGGCCAGATTCAAGGCAGACAAGCCCGCGTGAATGCCACGGGTACGCTGGAGAACCAGGGCCTGATCAATGGCCAGGACATGCGGGTCGCTGCCGATCAAATCCGCAATATCGGCGCCGGCCGCATTTACGGCGTGCGCCTGGGCCTGCAGGCCAGGGACATTCTGAACGCCGCTGCACAGAATGGCTTGAGCCAGGCCGGCACCATCGCCGCTCACGAGCGGCTGGATATCGGCGCGCAAACCCTGTCCAACCAGAACGGGGCGCTGATCTATAGCGGCGGGGATGCGGCTTTCGGGCGAAGTCTGGATACAGACAATCACGCAACGGGTACCGCGTCTTCGATTGTGAATAACGGATCGATTATTGATATCGCGGGCTCGGCGACGATTGATGCTGAGCAGCTGAAGAACGTGAATGCGGATTATCGAACCGAGTTGCAGCAGGTGGAAGTTATCCGAAAGATTGTGGAGTTCGAGCCTATTCCGGAAGATGGTCCTTATGACCCAAGGGTGCACAAGCGGTATGGCACTGATTTGGCCTTGGTGATCGATGACGATAAATCAATGCTGTATTTCGCAGGGCCGGAGGGCCATCTATGGGGTATTTTTGGACAACCAGAGTCGCCTAAAGTTGGCAAGCGCATCAAATGGGTTTCAGGCAGACGTGGATTCCCCCACAACTATTATCTTGATGATCGGTGGATAGGCCTTGCGCCAAGTTATTTTGTTTCCTATCCAAGACCCGTTTTTGACCCCTCTAGCGGACGTTTCCTTGAGAGTAATATCGTTTACGATTTGCTGTACAAACCCGATGATCCCATTTGGGAAAAAACCGGTATTGCAGCCCCTGACCCTAATGTTCCAGCACCTGAAATCGAGGTATGCAGCACCGGGCCGAATCGCTATTGTTGGTGGGTTGTGAATCCAGCGATGGAAGCGTACATGAAGAACAACCCCAGCTATGATCAGCTTAATGAGCTTATCTCACGATATAACAGAGATATCCAGGGCTATCACGAGGACATGTACCTGCAATTCGAGTTCGATCGCACCATAGAAGAGACGCGTATTACGCACAGCAAGCCGGGTGAGATCAGTATCGGGAAAAACCTGGCGCTAACAGGTGGCACGTTTACCAATGATAAAAGCAGGGTATTGATCGGCGGGGCACTGACAGGCGCGGTGCAGTCCATTAACAATATCGATGATGAAAACGCCATTCGTCGGATCACCGATGTTGGACGGCATCGCAAACACAACAATCGCGACAGATACGAAGGCTGGATAAAGTATAAAGATCCTCGAGAGGAACACATCACGACAGGCGTGACCGTGGTGCAAATGGGCGCAAACAACCCCGGCCGCACGGTAAACATCGCGCCAGTTCCAGATCAACCCTCACCCATTGCCGTAACCGGCGCTGTCCCCGTCACCCCCGTCGAGCTGGACGCAACGGCACGCCAACCCATCAGCGAAGTGCCACTGGCCGAGCCAGAAAAAACACAGACAGGGCCTGGCACGGTTGTCCGCACGACCATCCCCCGGCTGACACTACCCACTGCCAGCCTGTACCAGATTCGCCCGCAGAGCGAGGGCGGGCCGTTGATCGAGACCGATCCGCAGTTTACCCAATACGGCAACTGGCTGACCTCAAACTATATGCTGGACAAGCTGAATCTGTATCCTCAGAATACCCTCAAACTGCTGGGCGATGGCTTTTACGAACGGCGCCTGGTGAATGAGCAGATTGGCCAGCTCACCGGTCGTCGCTTCCTGGATGGATACGACAACGATGAGCAGCAATATCGCGCATTGATGAACAACGCGCTCACGTTCGCCAAAAAATTCAATCTGGTGCCCGGCATTGCACTGACCGCCCAGCAGATGGCGCAGTTAACCAGCGATATTGTCTGGCTGGTAGAGCAAACGGTGACGCTGCCCGATGGTACGAAGCAGCAGGTGCTGGCACCGCAGGTCTACGTGAAGGTACGCAAGGGCGATCTGCGTAACGATGGCGCATTAATCGCTGCCGACACCATCAAGCTGGACGCCGATACGGTATACAACAGCGGTACTGTTGCCGGCAGACAGTTGGTGGATATCACTGCCGACAGTATCAAAAATATGGCGGGTGGGCGCATTAATGCCAACAAAATTGCGCTCACCGCCGCAGATGATATCCGCGTGACGGGCGGGGCGATTACCGCAGAACAGGCACTGAAGCTGCAGGCAGGACGCGATATTGAGGTGGCCAGCACGCTCACGCATTCGGACAGTCGTTCGGGTCAGGACCGTTACCAATATACCGGCATCGATCGCCTGGCTGGTCTTTACGTGACCGGGTCGCAGCAACCAGGGCAGTTGCAGGTGCAGGCCGGACGCAACCTCACGCTGACCGCCGCTGCGGTAGCCAATGCCGGCAAGGCCGAGGGCAGCAGTACCACCTTGCAAGCCGGTAACAACCTTGCCTTGAAGACCCTCACCACGAGCAAAAGCGACCTGGTGGTGAGCGATGCCCGGAATTTTGTACAAAGAGCGACGTCGCAGGAGGTGGGCACGCAGATCGCCAGCGAAGGCGACATCCGTATGCTGGCGCGCAATGATGTCTCGCTTCGCGCAGCCGATGTGACCAGCCAGCAGGGCGCTGTGGCGGTACAGGCAGGGCGCGACATTCGCGTTGAGGCCGGGTCGTCAACGCTGTCCGGCACCCTGCAGAATTACGAGAGCAAGAGCAGTGGCCTGGCAACAAAAACATCGACTATTAAAAGCGATGTGCACCGGCAAACCCTGCAGGGCAGTGCAGTGAGTGGCGACACCGTCAGTATGCTGGCAGGGCGCGATTTGAATATTGTTGCCAGCGACGTGGTCTCGGACAATAACACCACTTTGGTCGCCAAAAACAACCTTCGGGTCGAGGCGGGCACAGAAAGTAGCCGCGAGCACCATTATCGCAATACCACCAAATCCGGCATTCTAAGCGGTGGAACACTGGGCTTTACCATCGGATCCCAAAGCAGTACCTCGCGGATGGATGCAGAGGGCACCATGCAAAGCCAGGCGCGCAGCAGCGTGGGCAGCCTCAAAGGCGACACCCGATTGCTTGCCGGAGAACAGCTCACGGGTCGCGGATCAGATGTACTGGCTCAGGGCGATGTGCTGCTCAAAGGCAAGGCAGTGCTTATAGACCCGGGCAAAGACCAGCGGCGCAGCAAAGAGGTGCATGAGTTCGAGAAAAGCGGTCTGACCATTGGTCTGGAAGTGCCAGTGGTCCAAGCCGTACAACTGGCGATACGTACTGCCGAACAAAACGGCAAAAGCAAAAACGCCCGCGTGAACGCAATGGCCGCCGCCAATACCGGCTGGACCAGCTACAAGGCCGGGCAGGAAGTGGGCAAGATGGGCGACGCCGTGGCGCAGCTGCAGGCGGTAGACGCCAAGGGGGCCGCCAGTATTTCCGGCATCAAAATCGCCATTACCGTTGGCAGCCAAAGTAGCCGCAGCAGTACCGAAGTGGAGCAAACACAAACCAGCGGCAGCCAGGTACTGGCCCAAAACACCGTCACAGTACTGGCCACCGGCGCAGGGGCCGACTCTGACATCACCGTCACGGGTTCCGATATTGCTGGCAAAAAAGGTACAACGCTCATTGCCGACGATGCGATTAACCTGACCGCCGCAGCGCAAACGTATAAGGAGCGCAGCAAAAACAGTTCAGCCGGCGGCAAAATCGGCGTATCGGCCGGCTACGAAAACGGCTCGGCCGCCATCGGTATTACGGTAGGCGCCAATGTGGGCAAGGGCAGTGGCAAAGGCGATGAAACCCGCTATGAGTACACTCATGTGGGCGACCGCAATAGCCAAACCGTGCTGCACAGCGGCGGGGCCACCAGCCTGAAAGGCGCACAGGTAACTGGCTCGCAGGTGGTGGTGAAAGCAGCGGACCTGTCCATAGAAAGCCTGCAGGATAACTCCACCTACAAAGGCAAACAGGTGAACGCCC
The DNA here is from genome assembly GCF_000521505.1 of Advenella mimigardefordensis DPN7. Taxonomy (GTDB): domain Bacteria; phylum Pseudomonadota; class Gammaproteobacteria; order Burkholderiales; family Burkholderiaceae_B; genus Advenella; species Advenella mimigardefordensis. Next base: position 4,068,066 of record NZ_CP003915.1, on the reverse strand, counting down.
AGGGTGAAGTCACCATTGGCTACGGGGCATCCGGCTCAGGCAGCGCCTCGAAATCCAAAATCTCGGCCGACTACGCCAGTGTGAACGCGCTATCGGGCATCTTTGCACGAGACCAGGGCTATCAGATCGACGTAGCCGGCCACACCGACCTGACAGGCGCGGTCATCACCTCCAGCGCGCAGGCAGAAGCTGCAGGCAAGAATCGCCTGACCACAGGCACGCTGGCAGCGCGCGATGTCAACAATTACAGTCGTGTGAAAGCCAGCAGCGTTGGTATTGGTGGCGAAGGCGGGTTCATGCCTGGCGGCAGCACAAGCTTTCAGTCCAATATGGGTTTTGGCTCGGTGAGCAACAATGATTCCAGCGTCACGCGCAGCGGCATCAACACGGCCAACATCACCATTACCCAGCCCGAAGCACAACAGGAACGTACCGGAAAGTCCGTTTCTGACACCATTGTAGAAATCAAAACGCCACTCACGAGCGACGAAGCGCTGGGCTACACCGGTCTGGGCAATAGCTTTGACAAAGAAGCGGTACAAAAAGAAATCGACCAGCAAAGAGAAGTGTCGCAGGACTTCAGCAAATACAGCAAGCGGGCAGCCGGTGAACTTAAAACCCGCATCGCCAGCAATGACGCGCAATTTGAGGCAGGACTGATAACAGAAAAAGAGCGGGACGAGCGCAATGCAACGTTGCGTAACTACGCCTGGCTACTGGAAACAGTGTCTGCCGGCCTGGCCACCCCCTCCAACAGCCTGGGCGGTTCGCTGGTAGCTGCAGCCAGCCCCACCATCGCAGGAGAAATCGGGCAACAGTTTAAGCAGGCAGGTAAAGAAGGCACTGCGGGCCATTACCTGGCGCACGCCGGCCTGGGCGCGATAGTGGCCGCCGCGACTGGCAATAGCATTGCCGGAAATGCACTGGCTGCTGCCGGCGCTGAAGCGGCTGCACCGGTAGCGGCTAGCTGGATCTATGGGAAAGATGTGAGTCAGCTGACGCCGGATGAGAAGGAGATGGTGAGTTCGATTGCCGGTCTGGCTGGGGCAGGATTATCAGGCGCTGTTGGTGGAGACAGCCGTAGCCTGGTAAGCGGCGGTGTGGTAGGGCACACGGCTGTGGAGAATAACTATTTGAGCAGCGCGCAGCAAGCTCAACGCGAGAAAGAGTACTCAGAATGCCTGACTCCGGTTTGCAGAGTAAGTACTCGCGTCAAATGGACGGCGATCAATCTGGGTCAAGATGGCACTTTTGCAGCAGGCATGGTTGCCGGTGTTCCTGCCTCGATGTACGAAGGCATGGAAGCCTTCGTGAAAATGGGCCTCAGCCCAATTGAAACCCTCGAAGCGATAATGTCGTTGGTTATGGGTGGAGACTTGGTTGGCACGGTTGCTGACAGTATCACACAGTCGTATATCGAACGGATTGAAAGGTTGGCGACGGAGTATGAGCGAGCCGGGGCCGCAGGATCATTTAAAGCGGGTGTTGAAACGGGTAAGTTATTTGTAGATGCAGCAGCGTTGGCCACAGGAGGCGCCGGATTGGCAAGATCGGGCGTAGTCCTTGTAGAGAAAATCGTTGCTAAAACGCTTGCTAAAAAAGCGGCATCTGTAGTAGATGTTGGGAAAAACATACCTGATATAAAACAAGTCACCGATATAAAACAAACAATAGAATCAAAAAGGCCAAGCCACAGAGAATCGGAAATTGCCATCGGAAAAGATCTTGGAGAAGGGTGGCGGCCGCAAGTAAGTTTTAAAGATGGGAAAGAGGTTCCTTATGGGACAAAAGGCAGTGTTCGACCTGATTGGTGCCTAGGTAATGTATGTAGCATAGAAGTAAAAAACTACGACCTAGCAAAAAATCAGCAGAGCCTAGTAAACAATGTTGCAAAATAGGCGACTGAACGTCAATTGCATTTGCCGAAGGGAATGACTCAACAGGTAATTATTGATAGTCGAGGGCAAACAATATCATCATCTCAGGAAGAGGCAATAGTTCTTGGTATTGTGCGGAAATCTAACGGCGCGTTAAAATCTAAAGACATAAGGTTCAAAGGAAAATGAATATGAAAAACGTCGGTTTTAAGGGTGGAAGTTCGATGTTCGAAGTAGGAACTCCTGCAGAAATGGAGGAATTTTTTAATTATCTTCGTGGGAAATTAGTATCTCGCGAAGATTTAGAAATACTTGATAGGCTTTACAGGAAATATATCGCATATGATGATCTTGATAAAGTATCTCAACTAGTAAGTAGCTTAAGAAGCAATCCGGCTTTGATGTTAGATAAAAAATATCTAAAAAACCTGGATGCAATAGAACATTGCATAGAATCTGCTAAGGTTTTCTATAAGAACTGGGGCGAATATGTACCGTTAAAAGTGGGTGTTACGGATGTCCCGTATTATATAGATGACGAGCGGCTTCCTTTAGAGCTTTACGATGCGCTGACAAACGATGACCCACCATTTTGGTTGCGTTAAGTGTTAATAGTTGTTGTGGTGGAGGCTTATCACTGAAATACAGGACCAAAGCTATCAGATTGAAGTGGCGTGTCACACAGATCTGACCGGCGCGATCATCACCTCCAGCGCCTCTGCCGAGTAGGAAGCTGAAACCGCCCCGCCACCGGTAAGCAGGACGGACGTGATATCAAAAACTACAGCCGCTTCAAGGCCGCCAGCATGGAAATTGCTGGCGATGGCAGCCCCATGGGTGGCACCAGTCGTGGAGTCAGCAAGGGCCTGATCGCCAGCATGGGATATTGGTCGGTCAGCAGCAACGAGACCAGCGTCACCAAAGCGGCATCAACACCGCTAACATCATCATTACCCAGCCCGAAGCACAGCAAACAAGCACGGGCAAATCCGCTGCCGAAACCATTGTTGAAATAAAGACGCCACTCACGAGCGACGAAGCGCTGGGCTACACCGGTCTGGGCAACAGCTTTGACAAAGAAGCGGTACAAAAAGAAATCGACCTGCAAAGAGAAGTCTCGCAGGACTTCAGCAAATACAGCAAGCGGGCGGCCGGTGAACTTAAAACGCGCATCGCCAGCAACGACGCGCAATTTGAGGCCGGACTGATCAGCGAAAAAGAGCGCGACGAACGCAACGCCACACTACGCAACTACGCCTGGATCCTGGAAACCGTCTCTGCCGGGCTGGCAACCCCATCCAACAGCCTGGGCGGATCGCTGGTAGCTGCAGCCAGCCCAACCATCGCAGGGGAAATCGGCAAACAGTTTAAGCAGACGGGCAAGGAAGGCACTGCGGGCCATTACCTGGCGCACGCCGGCCTGGGCGCGATAGTGGCTGCCGCGACCGGCAATAGCATCGCCGGAAATGCACTGGCTGCAGCCGGCGCTGAAGCGGCTGCGCCGGTTGCGGCCAGCTAGATCTATGGCAAAGACGTTAGCCAACTGACGCCGGATGAGAAGGAGATGGTGAGTTCGATCGCTGGTCTGGCTGGTGCCGGGCTGAGCGGGGCTGTTGGCGGCAATGGACAGAGCTTTGTAAGCGGTGGCGTTGCCGGGCGAACGGCGGTGGAGAATAATTATCTGACTTCGAGCCAACTGGAAGGCTTTGCACAACGGGCTCGAAATTGTTCAGGAGAGTCGTGCAAGAAAGTCATCCAGGACATGGTGGACACCAATATTCAACAGCAGGAGGAAATGATGGCTGTATGCTCAGCATCGCCTGAGCAGTGCCGGGAAAAATATGGCTATTTGGTTGACCAGTGGGATGCTTTCGATACAACAATAAAGAGATTGGACGCAGACAAAACACTGCCTGGCAAGTTCCGTGACTATATGCCTGCTGTTTATATGTTGGATAGGGAAGCGGCAAGCCTTACGGCTGAGTATGGCTGGACCAAACGTTTAGAGGCGATGGGGCTGGATACTGAAACGGCGCAAATCGTGGCAGCGGCTCTGCCTTCGATGGTTGGTATGCCAAAAGGACGAAGCGCAGGAAACGGCAAAGTAGGCATTCGTCAGCCTAGCCCTAATGTTAAACAGCATAAGGAACAAATTGCCGCTGGCAAAAATCCTGCCGAGGCACAGTCGCCATCTGTTTCAACGAAATCACTATCGTCTTCCAAACTGAGCGAGGCGCAACGACAGGACAAGAAGCGGGAACTGTTTGACAATTTCACGGGTGGTGCTAGTCGTACTCGAAAAGCGCAGATTACGATTGACGGAAAGCAGTACACAGCTAACCCTGAACTTAGTAAGAATGCGCCAGTATTTGACGGTGTTCCGCAAGGCAAAGTGCTGCAGTACTTTAAAGATTTGGCGGGCATCGAGGCCTTGCCTACGGCAAAGCCCATGGCGGCTATTGATGTCTATGGTAATCCTGGAATTCGCTATACGATCGACAAGGACGGATTGACCTACAATTTGCGGAGTGGCTCCAGTTCCGTGGACAGCACCGGAGCGAAATGGACAATAGAAATAAATGGACTAAAAGGTCATGAGATTAATGGACGTATACTCAACCACAGGCGTATAGAGGTGAAGTTTAGATGAAAGAAATACTCGAATTTACAGATGATGAATGGCAAGAAATAATACGAGGGATTGAGGGAAGTAGTGCTGCTGCCCTTTGGGATGAAGCAAATGACAATGATAGAGTAAGAAATGCCTCATATGAGGACCGTAAACAATTTTTTCTTTCCGCTATGTGCCGTTTAATGAAAGAAGGGCGAGTGAAGATAGCTTCTAGTGGCGTTTTTTGGGACGGAACAATAGAGGAACAAATTCAGCGGTATTCGGATCGTTGGCCGAGGGACGAGAGTCAATTAGACAAGGCAGATTTTCAGCTGATTGAGGTCGACGGCTTACTTTGTTACTGGGCCCAAGGCGGGTTCGTATGGGTCTACGAAGACGGTTTTATGGAGTGGACTTGAGCAGCTCTCATATTGCGATTCAAAGATTAAGGATCGATTGTTAATACAGATTGTCGATAATTGGTTAAAGCGGAGAGAAAAGTTGCGGAACATAAAAATCTTATAAAGAGCAGATACATTTATGTCGAATTTTTTTAATTTGCTTGGTCCCGGATACCTTAAAAGATTCAACCGGCTTCGACACAACTTGTAGATACGATAAAGGAAGAGGTTAAATGAGAATTCGGGAACCGGATGGGTTTAGTGTTGACATTTTCTCCATATATTGGTTCGGTAAGGAAACCTATTTTTATGGAATGCCTAAAAATTATGGTGGCTTACAGGCATATAAAGCGGAGGATGTGGCGATTATTGATAATAATATCGGTTTCAAAACAGTTTTCTTTTCGAAGGGTGATGCAAAGAGTGTCCATCACTGGGACTTGATTCAAGAATCATTATTAGATGATTTACTTGAGTTAGATGAAACAGCGTATAAGAGGTTCGTTGATATTCTGAAATCTGAAGGGCAATTAGATGATTCTTTTTACTAATAAAAAAGTCTTCCAGGGTGATAGCACATCAATACGGTTAACCGGGTGCTCGGCAACCACGTTCAGAACGTGACGCAAATAGTCCATTGGAGTCGCTAAAAATCCGAGAACAGGTGAAATAAGTAATGCGTTTATTAAAATGCCCCCAAGGAATACTAAATGACAAATGATTTAGTTTGGTTGAAAAAAGTGGAACAGTATCTTCTGGATAATGGGGGCGGTGATTTATATTGTTTTCTAGAAGTAATGTATATAGAAAAAAAATTGAATTTTCGACAGTTTATTTTTGATGCGTCTAGAGGGTTGGGATGTGTTGTTTCTGAAGGATTAGAATATGTTTTGGACAACGATATTGATGACCCAAACGAATTCGACAATGTAACGTTTATCATTGGAGGTCATGAAAGCTCAACATTGCGCCCTCAAAAGTTTGTTGAACTGATGCAGGTTGTATCGGATAGTTATATACGTGAATACCCACGTGATAAAGAATTTATAAATCAATCCATGAATATGCTCAAAAAACGTTATCAGCATTTTAATTGTGGAGAGTAACCTTTTGGCAGAAGTGGCATCGTTTTTTCGGACAGTATTCTGAAGTTTTAAGTGGAATGCATTGAGAAAATCATGATGCCGTTTTAATCGCAGGCAACGTCGCGAAGTGTGTTTCGTCTGGAGTCTGATCCGCCAGCATGTAAATAATTGGATATTTACTATGTCATTAGTTAGCTTAATGAAATCATCGCTGGACAGTAATGATGATGTTTTATACCGGACGTTTCATGAACGTAACGTAAACTATTTGGAACGAGAAAACCAAGCGGATAAATTTAAGATAATTTGGAACATTGATGATGCATCACCATCTGTTTTTAAGACGCCAGATGATATTTTGTTACTTCTAGAAGATCTAGAATCTCTTGTACAAGAAGCATTCAAGAATAATGATCATGAGATGCTCAATCACTTAAAAGAAATAGTAGTATTGTGCAAATTATGTTTATGGAACAAGGGAGAACTCTATCTGGAATTTTCTCCGTGGGGAGTCAATCTCGATCAATATCCTAGCGAAATTCCCGAAAAATACAGATTTAACATTTCAAAAATAGATTAAGTACTTAGAATAATTGGTCGTAGCTGGATAATTCGTTTTTCCGTCAATGTGTTTTTTTCTTGCGAACTCGCATCCGAGGAAATGAGCGTTGGATCATCTTCTGGTTGCAACTAGGCTGCAATCTAAGTCTTGGATAGAGATAACTAGAAAACGTTCGCGTTACTTCGCTAGGAGGCTTGACGATTCCAAGCAGTAAAGCTTTTACATGGCGTCGACAGAAAAAATCGAGTCTAGGCGAATAGCGTTGGTGTCGGTGGTGAAGGCGGGTTCATACCTGGCGGCAGCACAAGCTTTCAGCCCAACATGGGTTTTGGCTCGGTGAGCTGCAATGATTCCTGCGTCACGCGTAGTGGTATCAACACGGCCAACATAACCATTACCCAGCTCGAAGCACCGCAAACACGCACGGGCAAATCGGCAGCCGAAACCATCGTTGAAATCAAAACGCCACTCACGAGCGACGCAGCGCTGGGCTACACCGGTCTGGGCAACAGCTTTGACAAAGAAGCGGTACAAAAAGAAATCGACCTGCAACGAGAAGTCTCACAGGAGTTCAGTCCCCGCTTTTAACGCTCGTTAACTGTTGAATATTAAGCTCCAAAAACTCGTCCTAAATAGTTCACGCCGTTATTCTGTTCATCAAATAAGATAAATCCCAACAGATTTAATCAACATTAAGGAAAATCTTCGAATTTAGTCGGAGAATTTCGAATGACCTTGTGGCCGAAATAGAAATCGCTATTTGGGGAGCCACATCTGTCTACTCAACGACAGTGTGTCGTTAAGAAAATCCGCCGCCGTATTATGAAAAATATTCCCGCGCCCAGGGAAGAGAGACGCTGATAGCGAAATGGTGCTTGACTGAAAAAGGAACATCGAAGTGAACAAATTCGTAGCCAAGACAAGAAGTTTAGTCTCTGGTACGTTCAGCCTGCCCATCACTTTTTGGCTCTGGGGTGTCGCGGGTGGAGTATTGCTCGACATAGTGGGATGTGGTGGTATTCATTATGGTTTTCTTCCTGTATACGTAGTGGCCAGTATTCTAAAGTTCGTCCTTTTCGCTATGGTGCTTTCTGGATTATTTTTTATTCTAAAAAAAGAAATAACTTTGCTTGCCTTGATCGCGTTTTTCGTCGTTCTATTGCAAGTTTTGTTGGGAGTTGTAAAAGTCATGGGCTTTTCAGTGGCATTGTATGAATGGTTTTTATATGACTTTTCATTAGGGTAGCAGGAAGAAGCGGGAAGCAGTGCGTTAGGGAAAAGTAAAGGATGCCGGCTAAAACCAAAAGAACAATTATGGTTTTTACCTTATTAGGTACATGGATTGGGGGAGTGCTTTATGAGTGCTTTTTATTACTCAGGATGACATTTTCTTTGGGGTATTTGGATTATTGTGTGAGTGACATAGTTGTCTACTTATACATGATCGCTTTACCTGTCAGCGCGCTGACAGGATTAATTTTTCTGCCCCTTGCCTACGTATCTGGGGTTGTTGCCTCGTCTTTGAAGCTAAAGAGAAAGCTCATTTCACTTTTGTTTATTTCGGTTTTTAGCGGGGCCTTAAGCCACTTTTATGCCCATATAATTTCGTCGTTTTTTCGCGTTTCCGCATATTTTAGAAACAACCATGATTGCGTCACTGGCATCCCTAGTATGCGGACTGTACGCTTTTCCGGAGACGCAGCAACCCGTTAAGAGTAGTAACCCTTCCAACATTTTTTGGAAATCTTCTGTAGAGGATTTTCTCGTCTCAGACGAGATTCTGCAGCAGATTTGGGACGCTGTGCAAGGTAGAGATGCGAGTACATTGTGGATATATGTTTGTTCGAACGCACCTCGAACATCAGCAACGTCATATCAAATGTGCAAGAGCTTTTTCCTTTTTGTCGTGCACCGTCTGATGAAGGAAGGGCGACTGAAACTTGCTTATAGGGGGAAATATTGTTCTGGGTCGATTGAGGAGCAAGTGCAGGACTATTCAGACAGATGGCCCGAGGACTGGGATATGCTGGATCGAATCAATTTTCAATTTACGGTGGATTCGGATGGGCGTTTTGTTGACTTCTGGCCTAAATGTGGATTTATATGGGTTTACAAAGATGGATCCGAAATATGGACGTATACCGCACACAAGCTGCAACGGTGCTACTGGGATGCAGACCATGAACAGAGCGAAAGAGTTTTTTAAAACGGTCTTACTGTTTACATTCGTTGGGTGTTGGATTGGCGGTGTTTTGTTCTTTTTTCAGTTCTATATATTGTCTGTATTTGAGAGGGCAATAAATAAAGATCTATGTTTTGAGATCGTATTTTTACCCTTCCAAGGTGCAATTGGTATTTTTTTTGTTCCGCCCGCATTTTTTACCGGATGTATTGCGGCGCTGTTACCGAAAAAAAATAGAGTAGTTTCTGTTGTTTTGACTGCAATCGTCGGGACTATATCAAGTTACGAGCACGCAATCTGGATGTCAAGCATAGGCAATCAGGAGTTTGCGCTGGTGAGTGCTTTGCTGGGTTTAGCTGCATCTGTTGCTTGCTCCTTATATACCTTTCGAAAGAAAGAATGATCTACTGTCAAACAATTGATGGCCTGGCCGATGAAAGTTCAGAGCAGGGCTCATTGCCGCCCATTCCGGAATAGGTGTACTGTTGCGGGCACCTACCGGCAAAAGCCTGGTAGGGATTACGTCAGTGGTGAATAACTAGTTGAGCGGCGCGTAGCAAACTCAAATGATTAGGGCTATTTAGAAATTAGTCGGTAAATGAAAGTGCTGCGAAAGACTTTAAATGATACGCGGGTGTAAAGGTGAGTAAGGAAATAAGCAGATATGCGATAGTGTTGGATGATGTACCTCTATCAGGAATAATAGTATATTTTAAGGAATTGACAGGAATAGAGTTCTTACCTACACCCGAGCCGCTGCCAAATGCATTAGATATTTATGGCAACCCTGGAATGCGCTATACGGTGAACTCCGAAGGAGTTACTTATACGTTGCGAAATGCATCGCGGCCATCTGATATCTCTGAGATAAGATGGTCCCTTGAAGTAAGAGGGGTTAGAGGGACTGAGGTTCGCGATAAGCGATTGGCGCGAACAAAAGTTGAGGTTAAATTTAAATGAAATACCGGGAAATATCAGCGGAAGAATTACCAGATCTTCTTGAGTCCATTGAAGGATGCGACGCGGATGCATTGTGGCTATACGTATGTGGAAATGGGTCCCAAACTACAACGATGACCTATGAGCAACGCAAACAATATTTTCTGTCGATCATGCATCATTTAATGAACGAAGGCCGATTGAAAATTGCGTATCGTAGGCAATTCTGGGAGGGTACTATTGAAGAACAACTTCAGAGATACTCTGACCGTTGGCCAAAAGATGAAAGGATGTTGGACAGCGCTGATTTCCAACTGACCAAAGATTCATCGGACGGTACCCTTTATTATTGGGCTCAAGGCGGGTTTGTTTGGGTTTGCGACGACGGGTTTATGGAATGGACTTGATGTTTTGAAGAAAATCCTGGAAGTTGCAAAGCTTGCGTTTTCTGAGACAAGGAGAAGGTGAGTTCGATCGCTGGTCTGGCTGGACTATTAAGGGGACCGAAGTTATGGAAGTTAATTCTTTAAAATGACGGCAGAGAATGTTAGTTAAGGAAAAATTGGAGCGTTTTGCTTATTTGTTAGAACTAGGTGGATACCTTGACTGGTCAGAGAAAATAGGCGATTTAGCAAAAAGATACGAGTATGAACCCGAGTATGTTCGTCGTACTTTATTAAATTTATATGGAGGCATGGGTTCTCTGAATGATCTTTTAATATACAGAAATGGACAAATTTTGATTACCGAGACTGAGGAGTTCGGTCAACTTCGAGTTGATATTTTTAATGTCATCTCATGAAGTGTGCTGGTTCGAAATCTGGTCGAGACAGTTTGAAAAGCACGTATTTACTGACGATCTGCTTTAGGCAAGAATATCTCCGGTAAGGAAGCTTGGCTACAACTCGACGGCTAGTTCGATCGCTGGTCTGGCTGGATCAGAAATCAACGATTACCAAGGGCGAAATGAAATGAGTGTTTATCCCATCCCCTATGATTTTATTAACAAAATCATAGAATTATCTTGGTGCGATATTAGATGGGGTTATGAACGTGAGATCATCACTTTAGACATACCTATTAACGAAGCAGAAAGGAGGGTACTTTCGGGTAGTTACACTGATCGTGAACTCGAATTGTCGTTCGTAATACCAGGACAATCAGATGAAGTAATTTCTCTTCTAAAGCTCCTATGCTCAGAATGTGAAATGGACGATGAGTCTACAGCGAAGCAAAAGTGGCTATTTATTGTTCTTCGTTGGCTATGGGAAAATCGTCACAGCTTCAACGATCCGTTGAATGAAATTGCCGGTATTTACGCTGATTTTTCATATCCGGCTGAAATCGAAGGGTTTGTTAATTACATGCCTCCTTCTGATGGATATGATCCCGTGATTCATACGGAGACAGAAAATATCAATCGTCTAATGGACAATTGGAGATATTACTTAGAAAGAACATCTTCTGTATTTGAGCGTTAAACAAGAATGTTTTAATTATCAATGTCGCTAGACAGGTGATTGAGCGGTAGAAGCGTTTGCCGAGAGGAATGAATCAAGCAGTTGTTATAGATATTCTTGGGCAGGAAATTTCAGTTCAAGATCAGGCAGCTATTCGAAAGACGATTGCGGATCAATCGAATGGAACAACCTCCATTTCGCCAATTAGGTTTAAGATTAAATGAAAAAAGTAGGTTTTACTGGAGGCGCTCTTGTTGTAGAGTTGGGCTACTCGCGCGACATGTTGTTCTTTTTCGATTGTTTGAAGTTTGTTTGTGAACGACAATATCCAGAGCGAAACTGGATTCTCTTGACCGAGAGATTATTTAAATATTATGTGCGTCGAAACGAAGTTGATGAGACTAACGAATTGATGCAAGAGGCATATGATATTTTTTCAAAAACATCCACGAAATCGGTAGATTTTTCCGAAATAATACAAGACTCATGGGCTAGTGAGCTAAATATCAGTTTAAAAACACTGTCTGATGTTTTTTCGCGTTACTTTAGTGCTTTTTTTGAGTGCTATGAATCGGCCAAGTTAATGTACGATGAATTCAAGTCGTATCCTGACTACCAGTACGAACCAATCAGGATAGTGCTGACAAGTATGCCTGAGCACTTAGATGATATGCACAGAGAATTAATACAATATGATGCCTTAGCTCGGGAGGATTCTCCTTTTTGGTTAGATTCCGAAGGACAGTGAACTCGCCGAGCCTGTAAAAGATAGCGCAATGCGGGCGATGTAAGCCGCAGAAAGAGCTCCATCGCCGCGCATGGGAAGCAGCCTGTCCAACCCCTTAGAACAAAACTTTATCAGCCCCTTTCAGCCCCAGAATCTCACGAGCCTCAGCAGGGCTGGCCACTTCGCAGCCCAGTTCTTCAATAATACGGCGGATCTTGGCAACTTGCTGGGCGTTAGACTCTGCCAGTTTTCCGCGAGAGATCGAGAGGGAGTCTTCCAACCCGACCCGTACGTTGCCGCCCATTTGGCTTGCCGCAGTTGCAAGTGGCATCTGAACGCCACCCGCACCCAGCACAGACCAGCGGTAGTCATTGCCGAACAGGCGATCTGCAGTACGTTTCATGAAAATCAGGTTATCGACTTCCGGGCCGATGCCACCCAGGATGCCGAAAATAAACTGAATGAAAACCGGTGCCTTGAATAGGCCGATATCCATGCAGAAGCGCAGATTGTAAAGATGGCCCACATCGTAGCATTCGTGCTCGAACTTGATGTTGTGCTGTGCAAGCTGAGTGGCAGCGTTTTCAATATCCGCGAACGTATTACGGAAGATATTGTGGTCAGAGCCGGCAACGTAGTCGCGCTCCCAGTCGAATTTCCATGTATCGTAGCGCCTGGCCAGGGGATGAAAGCTGAAATTCATCGAGCCCATATTCATAGAGCACATTTCCGGAGAAAAGCGCAGGGCAGGCGTGATTCGTTCTTCAATCGTATTGGTCAGGCTTCCACCCGTCGAGATATTGATGACGGCATCGGTCGCCTGGCTGATGGTTGGCAGGAATGCTGCGAAGGCGTCCGGGTCAATCGTCACGCCGCCGTCATGGGGGCGGCGCGCATGCAGGTGTAAAATAGATGCGCCTGCCTCTGCTGCCGCCACTGCCTGAGCGGCGATGTCCTGTGGCGTGTAGGGCAGGGCGTCAGACATGGTTGGTGTATGGATTGCGCCTGTCACGGCGCAGGTAATGATGGTGCGTTGTTTTGCCATTATTTCCTCAAGAATATTGAATCAATCATTGCCCGTCATTAGCCGTTATTGCCCATCATTGATTGATAGGGACTCAACAGGTCGTCAAAGCGGGCTATGTTGGAGAAGTTCGGTAAGGCGCGCGCGGTTTGTGCTTCGGTTACCAGTTCCACGACACGGTCATTGAATGGTGTTGGCACTCCGTGCTCGCGTCCGGTGCTGCAAACGATGCCATTGATATAGTCGATTTCCGTATCCCGGCCTTTTTCCAGGTCTTGCAGCATAGAGGCGCGCAATTGCCGGTGCTGGCTCCAGATGGTTCTGATCAGCGGCAGGACGGTTTGTACATCGGCGGGTGATGGCAGGGCGAACTGTTCAAAGTCTTCACCCTGCATCGGTGCCATACGATGGCCCGCCGCGTGCGCAGCGCTTACGGTTTCGTCGGCAAGAAAGGCCACACAAAGCAGGGCGCGTGGATCGTCCAGTACTTCTCCGAAGGTGCAGCCAAGCGCAGCGGACATGCCGCTGAAGGTGGCATTCATGAGTACCTTAGACCAGCGGATACCCATCAGGTCGGCCAGCAGCTCGGTTCGGCCGACGCATGCAAGGTAGTCCTGCACGATCTGCAAGCGGGGACGCATGGTGCCATCCATCTCGCCGATTTCGAAGGCGAACCGGCTCACGGCGTCGGCGGTGGTGGTCAATTGTGATACGCCCGGTCCGATCCAGGTTGCACCAAATCCGACCGCGCCGCCCAGGGTGCGATCCTGTCCGACGACAGCCGCGACCGATGGTTCGGGAATGCCGTTTTGCAGCGTGCATACGATGCTGTCTGTATGCAGGTGATTCAGCAGATGCGACAGTACAGCCTGGTTGGCCGTCTGCTTGCTCAGTAGAAAAACGATGTCGTACGTGCCGTTCATCTGCTGCGGCGTCAGGGCCTGAACCGGTACGATCAGATCCATTTCGCCGGTGATGCGTGCGCCAAGATCGTTTAGTGCATTAACATGAGCCTGATTCGTGTCGACCAGATCAACCGGCCGACCCTCCCTGTTCATCAATGCACCGATAATGGTGCCCAGCGATCCTGCGCCAACAATTGCTACTCTCATGCTTTACCCTTTGCCTCCAGTGTAGGGGTGCTCGTTACATCATGTACCTGATCACTTTCACGACGGATGCGTAGTGTCACCGCGCGGGTTTCAGGGCTGACTTCAGGCTCGAAATACGCCTCGTATGCTTCTTTCGGTGGTGGCGGGCTCAGAAATACCCCAGCCAATGTTGCGATCAGCGACAGCCCGGCACCAATTACGAAGGGATTGTCTGCACCCATGGCTTTGGCGGTGATAAAGCCGATAATTCCTACGATAATGCCTGCGTAGGCACCCGCACGATTCATGCGTCTCCAGAACAACCCCAGCCAGACCGGCCACATAAAGGCCGCGCCGAAAGCACCGTAAACATAGGTAAAGCCCATGGCCAGAAGTAAGGGCGGTTTGATCGCGCTGAGTACCGATAGCACGCCAAGCGCCAGCACGGCATAGCGCAGATGACGCGTTGCGCGCTCGTCGTCGAACTGGCGTTCAGGGTAAAGCGAGCGGTACAGGTCATAGTAAAGAGATGTACCGCAGTTCAACAACATCGAATTGGCGGTCGATACCGCAGCTGCAAGCAGTGCGATCAAGGTCAGGGCACCCACGAAAGGTGGTGCATAGTCCTGTACGATTAACGGCATGATGTAATCCGTGGTTTTATCCACCGGGAGGCTGGGCAGCAAAGCCTTGGCACCCAGGCCGATGATGATCAGGCACAGAAAAATCGGAATGAGCGCAATTACCGTCCACATCATTTGAAGGACAGCCGCCTTGCTGTTTTTGGGTGCCATAAAGCGGTTGATCCAATGCGGTGCGACCGAAGCGCCAATCGCATTTGACATAAAGATACCCAGCAACACAGACCAGCCGAAAGTGCCGGCGGGCGACAGTAAAATGCCCGGCTCCAGCGGCTCACCGCCGACATTGACCGGCGCGGTGGTGGTCGCGACTGCATCCAGGATTGGGCCAATACCGCCGGTTGCATATAGAATAGCGCCGGTGCCAAAGGCCAGTCCGACCAGGATAAGTACGGCATTGAGTGTATCTGTGGCTGCTACCGACCAGAACCCGCCCAGCGAGGTGAGCGCCAGCAGAATCAGGAAGCCGAAGATGGCGTACTCATAGGGAATACCGGTGATGGTATTGAAGACGATGCCGAATCCCACTACCTGTAAATGGCAGAAGATGAAATAACCGACCAGCATCAGTACGGCCACAATCAATTGCAGGCCGCTAATGCGCTGAAACGGCTCGAACCGCAGACGGATAAATTCAGGAAAGGTCCGCGCAGGCAGTTCGGGACGGCGTACTTTATAGGCCAGAATCGGCATCACCGCCGTGGCCAGGAACCAGCCGGCCACCCAGCCGATGATCGCTGCGATGCCGGTACGGTAAAGCTGTCCGGGCACACCCATCACCGACGCCACGCTGACCCATGTCGCAACAGACGTGCCCACGCCCAGTAGCAATCCCATCCGATGCCCGCCGGTTGTGAAATCGGACAGCGATTCAACCTGCTTCATACTTTTAACGCAGGTCCAGGTTAAAAATACCAAGTAGGCGCCAAATACAATGAAATATGACAGACTCATCGCGCTTTCTCCTCATACTGAAAAAGCTTGCCCGTGGCGCCCCATCTGCGTACGCCCGACGCTTCAATCCTGTGACAAAGATAAGCTGCGATTGCAATACAAAATGCAATGCTCGCTCCCCAGAAACCTAATGCGATCCACATGGTTGCATCCTCCTTTCGGTTGTTGTCCGAGCATTCTGTCGCTCGCTTGATTGGTATTTTTGCAAGTCTATGACAGACCGTGCATTTGCGTAAGGTTATAATCGGACGCAGACAAGTCCTTGCGGGACATTAATAATCAAAGGGGGCTGATATGTATTCAGGGCTTCCGCTACCGGATGAGCGGATCTACGCGCCATACAAGATTCGCGCGCTTGTTGAACTCCTGGAGGAACAGGACATTGCCCCGTCCCAAAGCCTTGCTGGCAGTGGGGTAAGCCTTAAAGATCTTAAGGATCCCTACGCGCTGACTTCTATACGGCAATTTATGGCCGTTTGCATGAACGCCCTGAGCCTGTCGACCGACTCGGCCACGTCTTTCAAGCTGGGTTCCCGGCTGCGCGTGTCATCCTATGGTATGTATGGCTACGCGTTATTATCCTGCCTGTCTATTCGCGACTATTTCAGGCTGGCGATCAAATATCGACGTCTGGCAACGCCGCCCATGGACATCGCATGGAGCGAGCAGGACGACCTGGCCATATGGACGTTTCCAGATGTCTTTGTCCTTAACCCCTCACAGAGCCTTCGGCAGTTCCTGCTTGAGCAGCAGTTCAGCGTGCACGTCACGCACCTTCAGGATGTGGCAGGAACACACTGCCCACCCATCAGCGCCAGCTTTACTTATGAGGCTCCTCAGTCTGCGGCGATGTACGAGCAGTATCTGAACTGCCCCTGTTTTTTCGGCCAACCCAGATGTGAGCTGGTGTATGCGCGTGCCGTGCTCGATCAAAAGCCGATGATGGCCCACGAGCTGACCTCCGCGTTGATGCAGGAAACATGCGATCGCCTGATTGGCCAGGCAAAAATCGGAGCCGGTACCTCCGGTTCGGTGTATCGCATATTGATGGAACAACCCGGAGCCTTCATGGGAATGGAGGAAGTCGCGAACGTATTGCATCTGACCAGTCGAACACTGCGACGACATCTTAAAGAAGAAGGAACCACTTTTCAGGCGATTGTGGACGACGTACGCTCGACACTGGCGCGTGAGTATTTAAGCTCGACGAAAATGAGTATTCTGGATATTGCCATGTCGCTGGGATTTAGCGATGCAGCCGCTTTCCGAAAGGCGCTTAAGCGATGGACAGGCAAAGGGCCGGCGCAATTTCGGCGATAGGGGCGGGCATCAAAAAGTTTGGTGCAGATGCGTAGCGTTGAGGGCGATACGTCGTTGTATTGGATACTGATTCTCAGGTCACAGGCGATTCAGGGGATATGTGATCGATCTTTGGCCCAACATCGGTTCCGTATGGGTATGTTAGATAAAAGCGAAGAGTGAGGCTATACTGCCTTCCATGACACAATACGCTCATCCGATATGTGTGAATTCCATCACAACCATAATAAAGCGCTGGTATATCCAGTAGGATTGGATATGATCTGACGCTCTCTACGCGACAAAACCTGTATAAGAACCCACGCACATCACGTCCTGCCTGGGCTCGTGAACAGACATTGAGAAACATATGACCTTGCAAAAATCTGTAATGCTGACCCTGAGACCGCTGGAAAGAACCGATTTGCGCTTCGTACACGGGATTGATAACGATGCGCAAATCATGCGCTACTGGTTCGAAGAACCGTTCGAGACCTTTACCGAATTGAGTGAGCTGTATGATCAGCACATTCATGATCAACGAGAACGGCGCTTTATTTGCGAAAACCCCGAAGGAGAGGCGGTTGGCCTGGTGGAGCTGGTGGATATCAATTATATTCACCGCCGCGCAGAGTTTCAGATCATTATTGCACCTGAATGGCAGTCACGAGGGTATGCGCAGGAAGCGACGCGACTGGCCATTAACTATGCGTTCCGAGTACTGAATCTCCATAAAATTTACCTGGCCGTAGATGTAGAGAACAAAAGCGCCATCCATATTTATGAAAAATGTGGTTTCGAGGTAGAGGGGCGGATGCGTGAAGAGTTTTATAGCGATGGTGATTATCACGACGCTTTGCGCATGAGTATTGTGAGACGTGGGGATAGCTGATAATCCCTGTCTTGTATTTATTACAGGGGCGTGTCTGCAAAATACGATAGATTCGCGGCGCGACCCGATAATCTCGCTTTAAAACCCACCAACACAGATGCAATATGTACGCTTCGTGTGTGAAAACTCCTTCATATTTGCAAAAATCCCCTCTAAATTGTGACTAGTTGAAACGCCAGCCCGTGTTATCTGATGACGCGTCACTCGACGGTAATAAAACAAACCTACACTCGCCTGCATGACATCAATATTACGTCAGGCTGCTGGTTATAGAAGCACGAGAATCACGCCAGCAAGACTGAATCGAATAGCACGGCTGAATCGAAAAGGAAGGCTGCATACCGAACACCTTCGTATGCGCCATCAAGCGTATGGGAAAACTAATCACCGCTACGACCGTAAAGGGGACGTCGCATTTTTTGTTCAGGCAGTTGCAAGGGCAGGAGTCGCTGGGCAGTCTGTTTGAATATACGGTAGATCTTGTCGCAGAGAATCCTCGCGAGGATCTGGAGGCTTTGCTGGGTAGCCCCCTCACCGTTACCGTTAATGCTGAATCGGCAAAACGCCACATCAACGGCATTATTACAGATGCACAATTCATCGGCAGGGAAAGCGAGACCTCGGCCTATTACATTTATCGTTTTTCTGTGCGTCCGTGGCTTTGGTATCTGACTCAAACCTCGGACTGCCGCATTTTTCAGGATCAAAGTGCCATGGCGATAATTCGGCAGGTGCTGGCCAAGTATCCTTTTGACGTAGAGTACAAGCTGCTGGAGTCGTATCGCAACTGGCAATATTGCGTTCAGTTTCGTGAGTCCGATTTTCAGTTTATCAGCCGTCTGATGCAAATGGAGGGGATCTATTATTGGTTCCGTCATGAGGATGGCAAGCATACGCTGGTGCTTGCAGATGATGCCGCTGTCCATGAACCTGTGGCCGGTGCGAGCGAGATTCCCTATGTTTCACCGGATCGGCTGGCCATCGCTGATTTTGCGCATATCAAGGAGTGGAATCCATCGCGAGAGATCAAGCCATCTGCTTATGCCACGGTGGATTTCGATTTCAATAAGCCGCAGGCCAGCCTGGATGTACGCCGCAAGGGCCCAAGCCCGGTAGCGCGTGATCTGGAAATCTACGAGCCAATTGGCGGCTATGCAGAGCTTGAGGACGGCGAACATTATGCCCGTGTCGGGCTGCAGGCGCAGGCGGCCCAAAAGGTACGCATTCAGGGGCGGGCAGATCAGCCCTTGCTGGCAACCGGCGCGACCTTTAAGCTGAAAGACCACCCGGAACAGGCGCAGAATCAGGCGTATCTGCTGGTGCAAACGCGTTATCTGTTGAAGGAAGCACCCGGGACGTCGTCTGGCGGCGCTCCAGTCTGGGAGCATACTATTCAGGTAGATTTCACAGCGATGCCGGCAGCAGTGCAGTACCGCTGTCTGCGTACCACGCCGGTGCCCAGGGCGGCGGGGCCACAAACCGCCATCGTGACCGGGCCGGCGGGTGAGAAAATCTGGACTGATCAATACGGTCGTATCAAAGTGCAATTTCACTGGGACCGGGAGGGCCAGCGCAATGAGCAGAGTTCATGCTGGGTTCGCGTGTCCAGCCCGTGGGCCGGGGGCGGTTTTGGTGGCGTGCAGATTCCCCGTGTGAATGATGAGGTGGTGATCAATTTTGTGGGCGGATTTCTGGATCGGCCTATTGCCGTGGGGCGTGTTTATAACGCCAGTAATATGCCGGCGATCAACCTGCCGGACGATGCCACGCAAAGCGGCGTTAAGACGCGCAGTAAGGATGGCGGGCCGGATAATGCCAATCATATGCTTTTTGAAGATCGGCCCGGCCAGGAAAAACTCTCGTTTGGCGCAGAAAAAGACATGGACACGCATGTCAAAAATAATGAAAACCTGAGCGTGTGCGCGGCACAGACCGGTAGTCACGGTGGTACGACCGACATGAGCGTTGGGGGCACAGATGACAATATATTCAAGGGCGATTCGGTTGAAACCAATGGTGCGGACCATATCCGTACGATTACAGGCTTGTCAAATGAAATCGTTAACGGGCCGCGCAAGCACCGTGTGGGTGGGTCGGCCACGACCACGATGGGGCGTGGCCTGGTGCGTTCTGTCAATGGTGGCCTGGCAACGCTGAACTATAACGCCGGGCGCAGTCGCTGCGTTGATACAGATTATTCACATACGGCGATCAGTCATGTGAAGCGTACCGTGAATGGTTCAGAAACAAGCAATGTGGCTACCGGCTATTTCAAGGAAGCCAAGGGTGGGCATTTGTCCATGAAGGCCGGTGCGGTAGGAATGACGGCCAATGGCGGCAATGCCCAGTTGAACGCCAAAACAGAAATCAGGATAGAAGCGGGTGGCAATCAGTCTTTGAGTAACCCGGCTACGCTGGACCACACTTGTCTGAACCATACCGAGAAACACAATTTCTCATTCAAGGCCAAGTTAATGAATAACAGCACGGCCAATATCGCAACTTCAAACGGAATCCTGAATATCAGCCTGTATGGCCTGTCATCGACAATGGCATCAACCACTATGAGAATGTCTGCCATCGGCGTGGTCGGTTCTCCCATGCATGAGGATACCGACGCCTTGCGTGTGGAGATTTCCGGTTTCAAGTTCAAGAAATATGGTGTGGGCAACGAGCCGTATGCGGCTCATATCCTGCTCGCCGGCCTGATTAACCGATTACTCTAAGGAAGAATTGCTATGCTGGGCTCAACACAATTGATGGGGCTGGATCTCGCCTTTCCGGATGTGTGTTTGACACCGCCTGTATTGTTGCCGATTCCCTATCCCGATATGGGGCTGCCCATGATGGCCATTCCCATTGCCGTGACTATCTTGTTCACAGGCGGCTTTGCGCACAATATGATGACCACGACACCCATCACGCTGGGAGACTTTCCTGGCGTGGGTACCGGGGTGCTGTCCCACACCGTTGTGGCGCCTTCGCGTCGCCTGATTCTGAACTCCTATACCACGTTTCTGTTCGGCACACCGGCCAATCGGTTGTGCTGCATCGGGCCTCAGAACTGGATTAATACCATTGGTTTTTCACTGATTCCAGGTACGCTCGCCGTGCTGTTTCTGGCGCCTTAACATGCAGGAGCATACATCATGAACCGCCTGTTTCAGTTGCATGGCTTGCCCGACGACGTTCTGATGCACGCTCTGAAGGGTAGAGAGGTGCTTTCGGACTTGTTTGAATTCAAACTTCAGATATTGAGCCCCACGCCCGCGCTCAATGTCAAAGCGCTGCTGGGCGCGCAGGTGTCGGTGGAGATAGAGCAAACCCAGGCGCCACGCTATCTGGGCGGGCTGATTACCCATATGCAGCGGATCGGCCGTACCTCGCATCCTCCCCGATATTACATTTATGAAGCGGTGCTGCGGCCCTGGCTTTGGTTTGCCACACAAACACGCGATTACCGGATTTTTCAGGAGAAAAGCGTGGTGGATATCCTGCAGGAAGTCCTGGGCGAGTATGGCTTCCCGCTGGAGCTGCGGCTGCTCGAGCGCTATCGCAAATGGACGTATTGCGTGCAGTACGGCGAAACAGACTTCGATTTTCTGAGCCGCCTGATGGAACATGAAGGCATCTATTACTGGTTTGAACACGAGGCGGGTAAACATACACTTGTGATTGCCGATGAAAGCGGCGCCCACAAGGCGGTCAGGGGCCTGGCCGATATTCCTTATTACAGCCATACAACGTTGATTAATCCCCTGGAAGAATATATACACCTATGGCAGCCGCGCCGTTCGTTAACGTCAACGGGTTTTGCCGCGACTGATTACGATTTGAATAAACCGCAGGCCCGGCTGGATGTGAAACAGCGCGCAGCGCAAAAAGATATGCAGGGGCTGGACCTGGAGCGCTATGAGCCTATTGGTCATTACACCGAACCCGAAGACGGGGAACGCTATGCCCGGGTACGCATGCAGGCTCTGCAGGTGCCGCGTCACACGATTAATGCGCAGGGTAATGCCCGTGCGCTGGCGCCCGGGCATACTTTTGCCCTGAACCATCATCCGGACAGCGCACAGGACAGGGACTATCTGATTGTCCAGGCTGAGTATGATTTTGTGCAAGCGCCGTATCATAGCGTGGCGATGCAGACGCGTGATTCCGCTGCCTCGCAACTGCCGGAGAACGCGACGGCAGCGGCTTGGGATCGCACGCTTGCCGTACCGATTGATCAGGCACGGCTGGATATCCGTATTCAGGCGATTCCCGCCAGCACACAATACCGCAAGGAGGTCACTACGCCGGTTCCGCAGACCAGCGGGCCGCAGACCGCCCGGGTTGTAGGGCCGGACGGCGAGTCTATCTGGACAGATCATTATGGCCGTATCAAAGTCCAGTTTCACTGGGATCGCTACGGCCAGAAAAATGAGCAGAGTTCCTGCTGGATTCGCGTCTCCAGTCCCTGGGCCGGGGGTGGATTTGGCGGATTGCAGATTCCCCGGGTGAACGAGGAAGTGATTATTGATTTTATCGGTGGTCACCCCGACCGGCCACTTTGCGTGGGACGCGTCTATAACGCTGAAAATATGCCACCTGTGAATCTGCCGGACGATGCCACCAAAAGCGGTTTTCACACGCGCAGTAAAGACGGTTCTCCCGATATGGCCAATCAGGTTATGTTTGAAGACAATCCGGGTAGCGAGTTGCTGAACATGATCGCGCAGAAAGATATGGCCACCCGCGTTAAGAATAATAGCAATCACCTTGTCGGGGCCATGTCGACGACCAATATTCTTGGAACGCACGCCTGGAATTATGGTGGCCTGTTCAACAAGCTGGTGACAGGCGATACCACCTACCAGCACGAGAGCAGTCATTGCTTTAGCGTGGCCGGCAATTCCACCGATACGGTGACCCAGCGCCAGTCTCGCTCAGTTACCGGCGTTAACACACAAACGGTGGGTGGCGCCGAGAGCCTGACCGTTAGCGGCGAGCCGGCTCTGCATTCGTATAACCAGGGGCTGGTACGCACCATTCATTCCCACAAAACAGACACGATTACCGGGTCCACCATTCGCAACTATAGTGCGGGCGAGAAAACGACAGTGAGCGGCAGCTATGCCAAGCAAGTGGCTGGTGGCGAAACAGTGCTCAAGGGCGATAACTTCAAAGTGGACGCGGGTGGTAACTATAGCCTGACTGCTTCCGGCAGTTTTGAGGCTTACGGCTTAAGCAAGGTCAGTATCAAGGCTGGCGGCCAGACCAGGGAAACCACGATTATGCAATCGGTTAATCCCATTGTCAGCCATGTGCAGGATATTAATTTTGCAATTGGGGTTAACCTGCTGCGTTCGTCTGCTTCAGACTCATCCAATACAAATGTCATTCTTAAGCTGGGCGCGGGTGGGTTATATGACTCTGCGCAAATGGCCAGCATCAAGCTGGTTGGGGCGCAGGTCAAGCTGGTAAACAATTCTGTAGCCATGAATCTGGCCAGTATTGCGATCACAGGTGTAAATATGAGCGTTGGCAGTACAACGCGTCCTCATATTTTCCGGTTTGAGTTGTAGGCAACAAGTATGGAACATAGCGTGGTATCGGTTTTATGAGAATTTCCAAGCCCTTTTGCCTGAGTCTGCAGGTGCGGCCTTACCGCTGGCGTGGTCAGACGCAAATTGGTCTGTCGGCCAGCGTTCTGATTGACCTGAGCAAGGGCAACCCGGTGTTGCAAAGCGAGCCGGCCATGTGGCAGTGCGTTGCTGAGCATCTGGGCTCCGAAGGTATTCTGGATATGGGTTTCCCCAAGCCTGCTGCCGAGTTTCTGGTGTCGGGGTATGCCTACACTGCGCATCAGCAGGACAAAACCCGGTGCCGGGTACGGGTTCAGGTGAATGATCGTATCAAGGAGCTGAACGTTTTTGGCGATCGTACCTTTCTGGATAATCGTATTTCGGCACCCCAGCCTTTTGAGCGAATGAATATTGGGTGGGAAAACGCCTACGGCGGCCCCGCTTTTGAAAACAACCCGACAGGCAAGGGGAACGTTGAGGAAATCATCAACGGTGTGCGGGCCCGGCGGATGCCTAATGTAGAGTCACCCCACGCACCCATTCACAGCCTGCGTGACCGTATTGAACCTGCTGGTCTGGGCGCGCAGCATATTGCCTGGCCGGCACGCTTTGGGAAAGTGGGCAACTACAGCGAGCAGTGGAAGCAAACCGACGCGCCTGGATTTTTTCCTGATATGGACCCGGGCATATTCAATGCCGCCATGGCGGATCAGGTTTTTCAGAACCAGACATGCCTGCCCGACAATACCCATTTCCGCGTGTGGAATATGCATCCGGACAAACCCGTCTGGGAAGGGATCGTGCCCGCCTGGCAGGCGCGTTGCCTGGTGGAACTGCAAAAAGACAAAGATAGCGCCCCGCAGATTCATGATGTGGAACTGGTGCCAACCACACTATGGCTGGTGCCTCACCAGGAACAGTATTTGCTGGTCTTTCACGGCGTCGTGCCTTGCTGGTATGACGATGGTGAAGATATCCGCCACGTGCTGGGTGCCCTGGAATGGAAATATTCTGCCAAATCGCATGAACACTATCACCAGTATATGGTGCTGCGGGAAGATCGCGACGAATCGGCTTTGCTGGTCTATGAAGACAACGATCTGTTACCCGAGAACCTGGAAACGGCCAGCTTTGTGCCCAAACCCGATTTGAATGGCGCCATGTGGGAAAAGCAGAGCCGCCTGCAGCAATATATGACGCACTATGCCAGAACCGAGCTGACCGATCTGGGACTGGACGCCAACCAGTATCTGCCCGAGTTTGTGGGGCCTCGGCCCCAGGCCGATCTGAGTAATCTGCGCCAGCGTCAGCAGGAGCGTGAGGTCGAAAGCCGGCAGCGGCGTGAAGAACTCAATCGCATCAAGGCAGCCGCCAAACGCTTCAAATTGTCGGGCGGACGTGATCGTGAAATGCCTGCGCTGTTGGGTGAAACCAATGTGATGGGGCAGATTGATGCGATACGCACACATGAGATGCCCACGCAGCGCCCGGATACCGAACCTAAAGCGCTGGAAACGCTGATGCAGCAGATTCGCGATGCCCAGTCTTCCGACGCGAATCGGCAAGTGATTGAACGCCAGCGGCGGCGCGGACACATCCTGTCGGCGCATTACCGGGGTGGGGTTTTTGTGCTGAATGAAGTTGCCGCAAGGCAACTGCGGCACGAGGTGGTGCAGATTCTGGAGACGGACCGTAACTTCGAAGGCAGGGATTTGAGCGGGGCGGATTTGCGCGGTCTGGTTTTTGACAATTGCAATATGACGCAGGTGATATTGACCAGGGCCGATATGACGGGCACCCGATTTGTCAATTGCAATATGGATGAATCATCCCTGTATAACGGGATTTATGGCGATACGCGGTTTGAACAGTGCACCTTTACGCTGGCCAACCTGTCACGGACAGGTTTTTATAAGACTGTGTTTGAGGCTTGTGTATTTAACCGGGTTATTCTGGATGAGTCGCGTTTCCAGTACTGCGATCTGAGTCGCAGTACTTTTGGGGAATGTGTGCTCAAAGAGGTCACGCTGGGTCATGTGATCCTGCGTGAAACGGTGATTGACGCGACTGTTCTGCTCAATTGCACTCTGGACGAGGTAGGCGCGCACGAGGCAACCCTGCATAAATCGGCCTTGTACGAGTGTGATCTGAACGACACAGTGTTTGCAGACTGCAGCCTGGTGCGTTGCGCCATTGCCCTGTGCAAGCTGGAGCGCGTTTCGTTTACGCAATCGCTGATGAGCACCTTCACCCTGGCCACGCCAGAGCCGGTTGTCGATTGTGATTTCAGCCAAACGCAGATAAGCGATAGCAGTATGCGCGATATCCATTTCCTGCGACCCAATTTTAAGCTGGCAACTATTCGCAACACGGACTGCTCCAAGTCTATTTTTGAGTCTGCCAACTGTAGCGGACTGGAAACGCCCGATGGCGTGTTTATGCGGTCGCAATTCAGTGATACCAACTTTACCGCCGCGAATTTGACGGGGACGATTTTCCGTAAGTCCCGGTTTATTAAAACAAACTTCAGCAAGGTCAATTTCTTTCGAGCCGATCTGGGCGAAACCGATATTGATACCGACAGCCTGCATCACGGCAATTACACACGTGAAGTTCAGCTGGAACCCACTAAGAGAGGGCAGCCGGCATGAAGGTGATAACAAGTGGCGGCCCGCCGCTGACAGACGAGCATTTGCAGGAAATGGTCTATAACGGTGTGCCGATTATGCGTATTGCCCTGACCGGTCGTGATTTGCGCAACTGGGATCTGTCGGGGGTGGTCTTTGAAAATGTGGACTTTTCGGGGGCGAACCTGGAGGGTGCCCGACTGGATGAGTGCCTGTTCAGCGACTGTTGCTTTGACGGGGCAATATTGAATGAATGCTACGCCAATTCGGCATTTTTTAATTCATGCAGTCTGGAAAATACACAATGGCGCCAGGCCATGTTGGCCAGCGCCAAGTGGCAGGAGTGTGACGTGCAGGGAGCCGTTTTTGATGCGGCCATCCTGAGTGAATGCGTGTTTAACGACTGTCATCTGGATCGCGCGCAACTGCGCGGCGCACAGGCCCAGGAAATGACATGTGTGAAATGCACGGCAGATGCCACAAACTTTAGCGCGGCTAATCTGTTTAAGGCGACGCTTATGGAAATGGACCTGCGCACTGCCGTTTTTAAGGACGCAGTGCTGGTCAATGTGATCTGGCTGCTCTCAGATCTAAGCCAGCAGGACCTGCGCGGGCTTGACCTGCAACGTGGCGTGTTTACTGAAGCAAGGCTGGATGGCTGCAATCTGACTCAATGCAATCTGACGCAGGCCGCCTTCAAGTCCGCCAGTTTGCAACAAGCCGATTTAAGCGGCGTGGCAGGCCGGTTTGCCATGTTTGCCGATGCCGATCTGACGCACGCCCGTTGCAGTGGTGCCCAGTTCCCGCAAAGTGTTTTTGTTGATGTCGTAGCCCAGGCCGCAGATTTTTCCGATTGCAACTTGTCGCTTTCTACGTGGCTGCGTGCCATGGCGCGCCAGGCCCGCTTTGATCGCACCCACCTGGACCACACCGATTTTTCTTATGCGGATTTGTATCAAGCCAGCTTTACCGATGCCCACATGAACCGCACCCGATTGCATCGGGCCATTACCGACGACCTGAACCTGAAACGCCGTCAGGGCGCGCTGGAAAAAGATCCACAGCTGTTTGAAGCAGAAATGTGGAGTGAAACCCAGCGCATTGCCCTGGAGTCCTGACTGGAGCGTGACCCGGATACCCGGACTGCAAACCTGGAACCTCGCCATGAACCGTACCGTAAATGCCACCACCCCCTTGGGCGATAAACTCAAGTTCAAATCCCTCAAAGGTCACGAGCAGCTATCTGACCTGTTTGAATGGACTGTTGAATTTGTGTCCGACAGCCCCGGACTGGTGCTGGAAGACCTGCTGGGCAAAACGATATCACTGGAGGTAGAAACCAGCGCCGCGCCACGCTATATGCATGGCGTGATCACTGCATTCAAGTTAGTGCATCGTGAAACGCAAACGCGGCGGTATTATATTTATGAGGCTACGGTTCGTCCGTGGCTATGGTATTCGACCCAGGTGACCGACAACCGCATCTTCCAGGATCAGACGGCGGTACAGATTATTACTCAGGTTTTGCAGGCCTACGATTATCCGATAGAGAATCGCCTGGTGGGGCAATATCGCAAATGGGGTTACAGCGTTCAGTTTCAGGAAAGTGATTTCAATTTCATCAGCCGGCTGATGGAGCATGAAGGCATTTACTACTGGTTTCGACATGAAAAAGACCAGCACGTACTGGTATTGATGGACGATGCGCACTCACATGCACCCTTGCCGGTCATGCCCGACATCCCCTTTTACCCGGACGACACACGTTCCGTGCCGCTGGAAGAATACATTCGTGATTGGCAGATTGCCGGTGAACTGACGCCCACCACGTACTCCACCATGGACTACGACTTCCAGAAACCGCAGGCGGAGATGAGCGCCCGACGCTGGGTGAAAAACCAGAATACCCAGGGGCTGGATCTGGACTGGTACGATCCAATGGGTGGGTATGTTGATTCTGCCGATTCGGACCATTATGCCCGCGTCCATCTGGAATCTATGCAGTGCCTGCAGGAACAGGCATGGGCAGTGAGCAATGTGCGCAATCTGGCGCCCGGCTACACCTTCTCCCTGAAATATTATCCAAACAGTGAAGAGAATAAGTCTTATCTGATCCTGCGCGCCGAATATGACTTTCGTGATCCGTCCTATGCCAGCGCAGGCGGCGTTCAGGAAAATGCGACATTTGTGATTCGCTCACAGCATATACCGGCATCGGTGCAGTTCAGGGCACCGCGCAGCACGCCCGCGCCCCGGATGAGTGGTCCGCAAACCGCGACCGTGGTGGGGCCGGACGGTCAGGAAATCTGGACAGACAAATATGGACGCATCAAAGTCCAGTTCCACTGGGATCGTCAGGGTGCCATGGACGAAAACAGTTCATGCTGGCTGCGGGTCTCCAGCCCCTGGGCGGGCGGCGGTTTTGGGGGCGTGCAAATTCCCCGGGTACGCGAAGAAGTGGTAGTGGACTTTATTAATGGAGACGTGGATCGACCCATTGCCGTGGGGCGCGTATACAACGCCAGCAACATGCCGCCGGTGTCGTTGCCCGAGAACGCGACTCAAAGCGGCTTTCTGACGCGTACCAAGAATGGCACCCCGGAGAACGCGAATAAAATGCTGTTTGAAGACAGCCAGGGCAATGAGTTGCTGTCTATGGTTGCGGAAAAAGACATGAATACGCATGTCAAAAACAATCAGCAGCACGATGTAGTGGGTAACGCGGTGTCATCGATTGGTGGCTTGCGTTCGCACACCGCTCACAGTACGTCCAGCATTACGATGGCCTCGGGCGCGGTCAAGTCGTATCAGTCCAATCACAACCGGACTGTACAAGCATCGCTGGACGATAGTGTGGGCGGCAACCTGGAACAGACCCTGAGCGACGGCGTGGACGAAACCATTACCGGTGCGCACAGCCATACCGTTAGCGGCGCCGCCTCGCACCAGTTGCTGGGCTTGCATGTAAATACCACGACGCAGGACGTAGAAACGGTGAATGGCACCGTTACTGAAACCGTCAGTGCAGACGAAACCACAAATGTGACCTCAAGCTCCGAGCTGGAAGCGGCCGATATCACACTTGAAACGCCCAGCCTGTACAAGGAATCAACCAAACAGGACATTAATATTAACGCAGGGGGCTCGCTGGATATCCAGTCCACCGGCCCCGGTATCATTCAGACGCCCACGGACATTGAAAAAGAAAGCCCCGCAAATCTGGAAGCGGCGGTGATGCTGGACAATAACACCGTCAATCGTGAAGACAAGTATATTCTGAAGCTCAATCTGGATGCGATGAGCGATGTGATGGTCAGCGGCGCTAAAACGGACAGAAATATCGCCGACCTGGCCTTTTATGGTATGGGCGGCACCATGCAATTGGCGAATGTCGGGATCTATGGCGCCAGCATTCAAATGGGTTCAAGCGACCAGAAAATGGGCCTGGCCAGCCTGTCCATTACCGGCCTGGAACTGGATAAGGGTTTTAAAATCAAGACCATGGGCGCAGGCGGCCGGTCTGGATATAAAGGCAAACACCGCGCCGCGGGCGGCGGGAGGGGACCGCGTGGGGGGAAAGGCGGGAGACATAGGGCGGGGAATAAGGGAGACCCCAAAAAACCGCATGCCGATTGCAAGGAATGTCGTGGGCGTGTTGGCGGGTCCATTGGTCTGGATGTGGGTGATGAGCGGTTCAGTCATCTGGACTTTGTTCTTCCTGGTGTATTTCCGCTTGAATGGAATCGCACCTACCGTTCCAATATGACTGCGAAAGATGGTCAGGGCGAGCTGGGGCCGCGATGGATCACTGCCTTTACCCTTGTGGTTTTGCCTTTGGAAACAGGTGGGTATGAGTATATTTCGGAAGTCGGCCGCGCGGTTTCTGTGATTGAACTTGAACCTGGGCAGGAATGGTACGACAGAACCGAAGAATTGATCTGGCGGCGGCCAGATGTTGACACGCTTGAGGTGAGCCAGAAATACCAACGCACCGAGACGTTTGAGCGTAGCGGCGATGTATTTCGTCTGAAAACGATTGCCGACAGGGCCGGCAATCAGGCACAACTGATTTATGACGCAGAGAACGGCTTTCTTGTTCGTGTGGAAACCGCGATCCAGACAGTGCACCTTGATCACGACGCACACGGTCGAATCACAACAATATGGCACGAGGTAACCGGAGATGATGGAACGCCGTTACGGCGTACACTTGCCCGGTACCAGTACGACGAGGCGCATGATCTTGTTGCAGCTGTTGATCAATATGAGCGCACTCATACCTACGCTTATCAGAATCATCTGATCACTCGCTATAGCGATAAAACCGGGCGCGGCATCAATCTGGAATGGGACGGCGATCACCCGCAAGCTAAATGTGTTCGCGAGTACAGAGATGACGGCAGCAACCTGCTTCGCTTCCGATGGGACGAGAGCGAATCAAAAACCTATGTGACCGATGCACTGAGCGCCACTACCGTTTATACCTTTGACGCCCATAACTACATCATTCATATTGACTTTGCTGATGGTACGCGTCAGTCCAGGATACGAGACGAATTTCATAATATTGTTGAAGTTCGTTATCCGGACGACTCATTCGAAAAATATGAATATGACGAATTCGATAATATCCTGAAACTGACGCGCGCTGACCATACTACGGTTGGCTGGGAATATGATCAATACAGCCAGATTACGAAAATAGTAGATCCCGGTGGTAATATCTGGACGCGTGACTACGACCAGTTCGGCAATATGATTCGAGAGACTGACCCCAAGGGTCATACTTCCGAATTCCAGTACACAGCCGAAGGTCTGTTGATTCAGTCGGTCAACCCCGCCGGTGGGGTGAGTACTTTGTCCTACAATCCGGCGGGTCTGCTCATTCGGTACTCGGACTGTTCAAATAAAACCCGGCGCTGGGAATATGATTTGCTGGGACGCACGGTCAAACAAACCGATCCTTGCGGCAATGCAGAATCCTATGAATACAACCGCTACGGCTTTATCAATGAAGTGCGGCGTCCGGACGGAAGTGTCCTGACACTGGATTTTGATGAAGAGGGTCGGTTATTGTCGTTTATCGATCCCATAGATAATCTGACCGTCTATGCGTATGATGGGGCCGGCCGGCTGGCCAGAAAAACAGATCCGCTCAAGCAGGATTTTCATTACAACTATGATAAAAAGGGACGCCTGGCCAGCCTGCAAGATGAAAATGGCGCACAGTTTACCTTTCAGTTTGATCCGGTAGACCGGCTGATTCGTACTGTCGGATTCGACGGAAAGGTAAAAAAATACAACTATGATAAGCCTACTGGCCTGCTCTTTTCCATGGAGGATGCAGACCGGGAAACGCACTTTGAATATGACGTGATGGGACAATTGCTCAAACGTCGTGCCGGCCACCTGGTGGACAGCTTTGAATACGATATCTCCAATAGAATCATCAGGGCACACAACGAATATTGTGATCAGCACTTTGAATATGACGTATTGAACAATCCCATTCGGGAGACCCATATATACAACGCGTTCGGACAAAATCGCGAATATGTCTGGGAAAACGAATTTGACGAGCTGTCCAATCGACTTACGACCCGCCGTCCCAGCGGAGAAAAAGTCAGTTGGCTGCGGTATGGTGCAGGGCACGTTCACGGCATATTGCTGGACGATCAGGAAGTGCTGTCTTTTGAACGGGACAACAGTCATCGCGCAGTACGCAAGCGGCAGTCAAATTCACTTCTTGCCGTTACGAACTATGATGTTATGGGCAGGGTGAAAGAACAAAAGCTGAACCTTGCACAAGGCAACCGAACAAACCTGCGTTCGCGTCAATACGCCTACGGTCTGGATGGTTCGCTGGTCGCTATTGAGGATTCCAGACACGGTACAACGACATACCGCTATGATGCGCTGGACCGGCTGGTGTCCGCTACCGCTTTTAATGAGACTGAGCTCTTTGCATTTGACCCTGCCAGTAATTTGGTGGATAGGGACAAAACGGAACGTTCAAAACCAGCCAATACCTTTCCCAAAAACGTTTCGAAGGTGTTAGGGAATATTCTGAAACGCTGTGCTGGCATGCATTTTGAATATGATGCTCAAGGCAACCTGATTCGCAAGCGCAAGCCTGACTCGCTGCAGGAGTTCGAATGGGATGAATTTGGTCGTTTAAGGAAAACGGTCAATACCGATCTGAACAGTAAGCATGTCTCTGAGGCTGAATACATTTACGATACCTTTGATCGGCGGATAGGAAAGGTAAATCAGCAGGAGACATCGGGCGCAGCAGTCACGTTCTATGGCTGGGATGGTCATCATCTGGCTTTTGAAGAAAGCACAGTAGGTGATGCTGTTGATAAAACCCACTATCTGTACGAAGAAAATAGTTTTGTACCCCTGATTCAGTATCAGTACAGTGCCGACAATACGATTGCAGAAGGCCGGAATCATTTATCGGTCAGCCATTACCAGTGCGACCACATCGGTACGCCGCAACTGCTCACCGATGACAATGGACATATTGTCTGGGAGGGGAGATATTCGGCACTCGGCAAACAGCTGGACTCGATCGGTGGAGACGCTGGGGTAGCCGGCGGGCAAAATAACCTGTGCTATCAGGGCCAATATTATGACCGGGAATCAGGGCTGCACTACAATCGGTTTCGGTATTATGATCCGGATATCGGCCGGTTCATTCAGCAGGATCCGATAGGGTTATTCGGGGATTCGAATTTCTATACCTATGCGCCGAATACTGCGAACTGGATTGATCCTTTCGGATTGATGAAGGAGATTTTACGCAGTACCTGGAATTCGATTCGCAATAATTATTATAAAGGCATGGGTGGCGAGGTCAATCACGTGCCGGCTTACGCTTCATACAAGGGGCTGGAAGGTGCGCCTAGCAGAGGTAGAGGTCCTGCATTCTGGATGGAAAAGGCTGATCACCGGTCAATGGCTACGACGGGGGGCAGCAGGAGAGCAAGGAATGCTCGAAATACCCAGCGCAACTTTATATTGAATAAACAGTGGGACAAGGCAATTGCTACGGATATTGATGATTTAAATAAAAAATTTCCAGGGAAATATGACGAAGACGTTATGCATATGCTGGACGAGCATCAAAGGCAGGGTAACATAACGAGTGAACAAAATCAGGAATTGAAAGATCGTTTAAACGACAGGCCGGGAGTATGTTGATAATGGAATATATGATTCAATCCTTTGAAAAGGTAAACGAATTCAAATTCGGAATGACACAAGAGCAGGTGGCTCAAGTTTCGGGTCCGGCGGATGAGGAATATTATGATGACTACACGAAAACAATGGAGGAAACTCGCGCAGATTGCATTTTAGAGTACCCAGATGGAGGGCAATTGGCGGCCATTTCTATCCTTAAAAAAGGGAAGCCTGTTATTAATGGCATTTCTGTTTTTGAAAAAGGGGGGTTCGAAAAACTATGCGCTCTGGAGGAACCCGTTTCCGGCATTGGGGAAGCGTATCTACTATTCAGAAAATTGGGGCTGTGTCTTGGTGGCTATGCAAAAAAACGAATTCCGGAGGGTAAGATACTTATTGTTTTTTCAAAAGACAGGGCAGCATTTTACGAAACGTTCATTGATGTGTAGGAGTCCTGAAGAGGGATTGCATAAATGAGATGCTGAGCGTGAATATTTCTATATTTAACGCGTGCTTTGCATACCGAACGCGCTCAAGATAAGAGGATAGATCTGATATTTTCATTGGTGAAAATATCAGATCTATACAACCTTAGATGAGGGGTTAAATTTTGTTGATATCTGTTTGCAGAATAAGATTAACATTCGCTTTAACCCACTTAAACAAGTGCAGTGAAGAGTCGGGTACGTGTTTTCTGTTTTTTTGTTCAGTTATCCACAATTAGTTATTTAAAAATCCATTCATAGTTTCATCAGTTATATAGATATATTCAGACGGTATTGGTGAATCAGGACAGCAAGGCATAGACTACTTGGTTTGCTGTATCTGAATTCCGGCTGTGTAATGACAAAAGAAATACGCCTGAACGCGTTTCTGATGAACTGTGTCGGTCATCTGGCGCCTGGCCAGTGGACCAACCCTGAAGATACGTCGTCTGATTATCTCAATGCCCAATACTGGGTAGATCTTGCAAAGCTGCTGGAGCGGGGCCTGTTCGATACGCTGTTTTTGGGCGATGTGACCGGCGTGTACGATGTTGATGGCGGCTCGGCTGTGAGCGCATTGACCAGCGCTGCACAAACTCCCATGAACGACCCATTTCCGCTGATTCCGCTAATGGCGCACGCCACCCGTCACCTTGGGTTTGGCGTGACGGCATCGGTGGCCTACGATCCGCCGTATTTGCTGGCACGCCGGTTTACCACCCTGGATCATCTGACTAAGGGGCGGGTGGCCTGGAATGTCGTTACCTCTTATCTGGAGAGCGGCGCGCGTAGTTTAGGGCAGGAGAGCCTGCTTGACCATGATGAACGCTACGATCGCGCCGATGAGTATCTGGATTTATGCTATCGATTCTGGGAAAGCAGTTGGGATGAAGCCGCTGTTCTGCGTGACGCACAGGCAGGGACGTATGCTGACGCGGCCAGGATACATACCGTTAATCATGACGGGCGGTATTTTCGCTCTCACGGTATTTTCCAGTGCGAACCCTCACCACAGCGTACGCCGCTGATTTTCCAGGCAGGCGGCTCGCAGCGCGGTGGTCAGTTTGCGGCTCGCCATGCCGAATGCGTCTTTGTGGGCGCACCAACACGGGAGGGCGTCAGGCGCAGTGTCGCGCAATTGGAATCGCAGTTGCAGGCAGCAGGACGTGGCCGTGATGATGTCCGGATATTCGCCATGTTCACTGTGATTGTTGAAGAGACCTCGGCGCTTGCCCGCCAGCAACACCAGGCGTATCTGGCGCGGGCAGACCTCGCGGGTGCCCGCACACTGCTTTCGGGTTGGACGGGTATTGATCTGTCCCGCTACAACCTGGATGATGAATTGGTCTATGTTGATACGAACGCCGGACAGTCGGCGCTGGCGTCGTTCAGCAAACTGGACCCATCGCGAACCTGGACTTTGCGCGATGCACTGGAATTTGTTGCGCTTGGCGGCAGAGGCCCGGTTGTGGTGGGCGATGCCAATGAAGTGGCAGATGAACTGCAAGCCTGGGTTAATGACACCGGTCTTGACGGATTTAATCTGGCATACATTGAAATGCCGCGTACGTTTCGCAATATTGTGGATTATCTGGTACCCGAATTACAGCGCCGAGGCGCATACAAACGGCAATATGCCGATGGCGTGCTTCGTCAGAAACTGCTTTCGACAGGCCCGTATCGCAGCACGGTATCCCTTTGATTTTTGGAAGAGAATAACACTATGCCCCGTATTTCAGAACGTCCCGTTGGGGAACTGAGCCCCGCGCTTCAGGCGCTTTTTCCGCGCTATACCGGCAACGGCGCACATTTTGCAGATCAGTTTCAGGTACTGTCTCATGTGCAGCCCGCCGCCGAAAATCTGTTTGATATGTTGCTGACGCTGAAGCAACAACAAAATATACCGTCCCGCTATGTTGAGCTGGCCATCGTTGTGGTATCACAACTGAATCGTTGCCTTTACTGCGTCGAAAATCACAATCCTCGCTTGCAGGTTGAAGGGTTGACCATAGACGACCCACAGGCGCTGATTGATGGCACGGCTAAGGGTCAGCTGACCGAAACCGATCAACTCGTAGTAGATTATGCCATCGCCGTCACTCAGGCGGCCGAACGCATTCCTGAGGCGTTGTTTGATCGTTTGCGTCGGGAGTTTACCGAAGCACAGATTGTTGAATTGACCTTGCGCATTTCTCTTTGCGGATTCTTTAACCGCTTCAACCAGGCTTTGCAGATTGGCGAAAGCAGTACTGCGGCTCATCCCGTCTGATCCATTTCAATTGTAATTTTCATATCATGGCACCTCTTATGTCTCGTTTTCTCCGCTATGGTCGCCGGCTGTTGCCCGGCCTCGTGTTGGCATCGCTCACGGGCGTTGCAGCCAACTCCTTCATTGCACCTGCTGTTGCACAGGAGGCCGCCCCACCCATTCGGATTGGCGTTCTTGTACCATTAAGTGGTGCGGGTGGTGCGTATGGGCCAGGTATGGCTGACGCAGCCAAGCGCGCGGCCGACTTCATTAATAACGAAGCGGGCGGTGTTCTGAACGGGCGCAAGCTGGAGATCGTTGTTGCCGATAGTGAAACCAACCCGACTGCGGGTGTGGCTGCTGCCCGCAAGCTGCTGGATGTCAGCAAAGTGTCTGCGATCACAGGGTTGTGGAGCAGCTCAGTGGCATTGGCCGTTAAGCCGCTTACGCTGGAGCGGGGCGTGCCCTTGCTGGTGACCGGTACGGGTGACGAGGTCACTCAGGGCGATAACAAAGGCCTGGTATGGCGGTTTCAGGCGCGCGGCAGCGATTGGGGCAGGGTGTTTGCGCGTGCGGCTTATCTAGACGGGGCTCGTACGGCTTCGGTAATGGTTCAGCAGGCGCCAGCCTGGACGATCATGGTAGATCCTTTTGTTACCGAGTTTCGTAAACTGGGCGGCAAGATCGTGGATGTGGTTCATTACAATCCGGGCCAATCTTCCTATCGTGCCGAAGTGGAAAAGGTCTTTTCTACAGAACCCGATGCCGTTTTCCTGCCGAGCTATCTTCCTGAATTGTCTGCTATTGCCCGCGAAGTTTTCCGCAGTGGTTTTACCAGCAAAATCTATTCAAACTCATCGGCAGCGGACGCTGAAGGCGCATTCATCAAGAATGTAGGCGCTGAAGTAGCTGAAGGCATTAATCATATTCAGTCGATTCCACCCGCAGAATCAACCGCTTATAAAACGTTCTCGCAGCATACCAATACGCCCGAGAATACGCTGGCTATTTTCCCTTCCAATATGTGGGATGAAGTCTCTGTGCTCGCGCTGGCGATAGAAAAATCCGGAAGCACCGATCCTGCTGTTTTCAGCAAATCTATTCTGGATGTAGTCAACGGTCCGGGTACTGTGGTAGAAAATCCGGTAGATGGACTCAAAACCCTTCGCGCCGGCAAGCCGATTTCCTACAGTGGCGCCGGAGCGCAGTTTAAGTTTACGCCGACAGGGGACCAGTTGCATCGTTCCTATGGGCGTTTCATTATCAAAGATGGTGCCAATCATCAACAGGGATTGATCGAGTGACCGTGACTGCGCATCGGGGCACGCAAGATCCGACAGGGCTGTACGCCAGAGATATCCGGCTGTCCTATGGTGGATTGCAGGTATTAAATGGCATCTCGCTTGACATCGAACGCGGCCAGGTTACCGGCATTGTCGGGCCGAATGGAGCAGGGAAATCGTCGCTGTTCAATGTTCTGGCCGGTAGCGCCGAGCCTGATCACGGCAGTGTCTGGCTGGGTCAGCGAGACATTACCCGGCTTCCTGTGCATGAACGCGCCCGCGCAGGTATTGCGCGTACTTTTCAGCTGGCGCGGGAGCTCGACAGCCTCACCGTGCTTGAAAACCTGCTGCTGGCCTGGCCCGACCAGGGAAGCGATGCCCTGTGGCGTACTTTTCTACAGCGCGATAGCATTCGAAAAACACAGGAGCAGGCCGTTGAGCATGCACTGGCGCTGCTGGAACGAACAAGGCTGACCCGACTGGCCGATAGCCCGGCCGGAGGCCTGTCGGGAGGTCAGAAAAAACTGCTTGAACTGTGTCGTGCACTCATGCTGGATGCCCCCATTATTCTGCTGGATGAACCTGCGGCTGGTGTCAATCCGGCCCTGATGAATGAGTTGGCTGGATTCATCAGCGACCTGAGAGGCGAAGGCAAGACCTTTGCCGTTGTCGAACACAATATGGATCTGATTGCCGCCCTGTGCGACACCGTTTATGTGCTGGCAGATGGTGCCGTGCTGACCCAGGGTACGTTTGCCGAAGTGGTTGTCGACAGTCGGGTACAGGATGCCTATCTTGGAGTCACGCTATGAGCGCCGCGCTGATTGTATCTGGCTTGCGGGCGGGGTATGGCGGCAAGCCTGTGCTGCACGGCGTGGACCTGGCCGTAGCGCAGGGAAGTGCGCTAACGATTGTCGGCCCCAATGGATCAGGCAAATCAACGTTGCTTAAAGCCATTGCTGGTCAGATTCCGGTACAGGCAGGCACGATAGCAATGGGCGATACTGACCTCACGCGCATGAGTGCGCAGGGACGCACACGTGCAGGTCTGGTCTTTGTGCCGCAGGAAGGCAACGTATTCCGGAATATGACCGTCCGGGAAAATTTACGCCTGGGCTGGGATTTTCATCATCGTGGTGCAGCGGGCAGATTGTCTGTAAAGCTGGACGCGGTTCTGCAATTATTTCCAGAAATCAAGCCTCATATGCACACGCCCGCAGGATTGCTTAGCGGTGGGCAGCGTCAGATGGTTGCGGTGGCCAGCGCCATGATGCTTGATCCGAGGGTTCTGGTGCTGGACGAACCCTCTGCAGGGTTGTCGCCACGTAATGCGCGCCTGCTGTTTGAGATTATCGACCGGATTCGGCAGACGGGTCTGACATTGCTGATGATTGAGCAGAACGTACAGTTGGGTCTGTCAGTGGCAGAACAGGGGCTGGTTTTGGTCATGGGGCATGTCCGTCATCGGGCGCCTGCAAGCGAACTGGCGCAGGATACATCGCTGGCGGCGCTCTTTTTGGGCGCGTCCGGTTCCCATGACGCGCCTGCCACAACCGTTTTTGAATAAGTGATCATGCAAATTTTATTTAATGGACTGATAACCGGCTTGCTGGTCGCTCTGCCTGCCCTGGCAGTGGCTTTGACTTTCAGTGTCCTGCGGTTTGCCAATTTCGCCATTGGCGCCATGATCACCAGCGGCGCCTATTTGGTTTATGCATTCAATGTGGTGCTGGGTTTGCCACTTTGGATATCGGGCATCATTGCCGTGGTGTTGTCTGCAGGCCTGGCGGTTATCGTGGATCTTCTTGCGTTTCGACCACTCAGGAACCGTTCGGCGGTCACACTGATGGTGGCTTCCATGGGGGTTTCATTTATTCTGGAAAACATCATCCGCTTTGTGGCCGGCAACACCTCGGTCGGCTACGACGTGGCCTTGTCGCGTCCGTGGCGGTGGGCCGGGCTGCGCATCAACGTGGAGCAAGTGCAGGTGCTGATCATCTGCCTGCAGGTGCTGTTGTCTGTCTGGATGCTTTTTCGCTGGTCCCGGTTAGGCAGGGCGATGCGTGCCGTGGCCGATAATGCGGCGCTGGCAGCCTCTCGCGGTGTCTCACAGCAGTACGTTATTTCCATCACCTGGGCCCTGGCGGGAGGGCTTGCGGCCCTGTCCGGCATGCTGATCGGGCTGGATGCCACAGTGGATCCGCAAATGGGCTGGACTTACGCCTTGCCTGCGTTTGCCGCTGCGATACTGGGAGGACTGACGCATCCGCTGGCTGCGATTCCGGGTGCACTCGTCATGGGTGTATTGTCCGAAGCGGCGACACTGGTACTCCCTTCCCACTATCGTTCGCTGGTCGCCTTTGTTGTGATGAGTCTTTTACTGGCAATGCGCCCGACTGGATTGTTTGGCAAGCGCTGGCTGACCCGATAGGAAAAACAGTTCATGACAGCATATCTTTTTTCTCTGGTCGCCCTGGCGATGATGGCTGGCATTACCGGCCTTGCCCTGAATATACAGTGGGGCATGGCAGGGCTGGTCAATTTCGGGCTTTTCGGCTTTTATATGATCGGCGCGTATGTTTGTGCGCTGCTCACGACGCAACTGGGGTGGTCGCCATGGCTGGTCATGCCGGTCACGGTTCTTCTTACGGTTGCAGTAAGCGCCCTCGTGTGCCTGATTTCTGTCCGCCTTGCAGATGATTATTTTGCCATTGTGACGCTGGCTTTCGCGGAAAGCGTCAAATTGATTATCAACAACGAAGAATGGCTGACCCGGGGGAGCATTGGCATTCCGAACATTCCCCGACCCGTCGCGAGCGATACGGGTTTGTTGGCGTTGGCAGCCATCATGCTGGTGGTGGTTTTCGTTGCCTTTGAAGTGATCGCCCGTTCACCGCTGGGTCGAACGGCCCGCGCTTTGCGCGATGATCCACTGGTGGCGCAGAGCGTGGGCAAGAACGTTCTGGGCGTACGCTTGCGTTTCTTCGCTTTAGGTGGTGCGGCACTTGGTATTGCAGGTTGCCTGCATGCCTTTTATTATCGGTATATAGATCCTTCGCAGTTTAGCGTTGCCATGACGGCATCGGCGTTTATGCTGGTGATTCTGGCCGGACGCGGTAGCCATCGCGGCGTGCTCCTGAGCAGCCTGACGGTGGTTTTACTGCTGGAAGGCACGCGCTTTCTGGACGATTACATTTCCTGGCTGGCGCCGCATCAACTGGCAGCGTTGAGATTGATTCTGATCGGATTGATTCTGATCCTGTTGCTTATCTTTAAACCGCAGGGGTTTAGCAAGGAATATCGGTTTATCCGGAATCGGTGAGGTGGCATCGGGGCTGCTTCGCTGGTTTCCCCCAATGAAGCAGCAACGGGCTCATTTTATGGTGCGATCCAGAGATTTTTTAATGAAGAAATCGCGGCATCGGGTTCGGCTCCTACACCCTGCAGTGCATTGTTGTACAGCGTGAAGTGCTGAATTTCGAACAGAGGAAGTACTGGCAAATCTTCCATGCCGATGCGTTGCAGGTCGTGAAATAGCCGAAACCTTTCCTGAGGATTATTGGAGATCTGTATCCTTTCAATGATTTCGTCGGCCTTGGGGTTTGAGTAATTCGAGGCATTGGTCCACGGTACGCCTTTGGCGATGCTTTTTGACCAGTAATGGCGAATGCCGCCAATTTGCGGATCCAGATAGGGCGAGATCTGTCCGGTATTAATATCAAAGTCGTAGTCGGTATAGATACGTTTGATGAACGTAGGCAGATCCTGATTCCGCACTGTCACATCTATGCCCACAGCTTTCAATTTCTGCCGCAAATATTCTGAATGAAACTTGTATGCTTCATTGAACGGCTGATAATCCAGTTTCAGGGAGAAGCGAATGCCGTTTTCCTTGCGGGGGTAACCTGCCGCATCCAGTAGCGCTTCGGCGCGCCGCGGGTCGTAAGGGTACTGTGGAACATGCTTTGTAGTATAGAAATCGGTCAAACTTGACGGAATCATGCCTGTTGCAGGTTTGCCGAAGCCGTACCAGACTGTGTTGATCAGATCCTTTACATCGATGGCGTGCGCAATCGCCTGGCGAACTTTCAAATGATTGAGAATCGGGTTGCGCAGATTGAATTCCAGGAACACATTCTGAGCTTGCCAACTGAATCCGTCGGTGGTAACTTTTAATCTACCTGTCTGTTCGAGACGCTTTACGTCTGAATGAGGGACCGCATCGTAGGGCGCATATTGCACCTCGCCAGTTTCCAACGCTACAGCGCGTGAGCCCGCATCCGGGATAATACGAAAAATCAGGCTATCCAGATAGGGCTTACCACTGTCCCAATAGTCGGGGTTGCGTTCCAGCTCGATATATTGCCCTTTGTTCCATTGCTTGAATCGGAAAGCGCCAGTGCCAATGGGATGAATATTGGCTGGGTTTTTGTTGAAGTCGGTTCCTTCATAGATATGTTTCGGGATGATCTGCGACTCCACAGCATTCAGCGCACTGAGAATGACGATTGACGGGTGCGCAAGGTGTAATACAACTGTATATTCGTCCGGTGTGTCGACAGAGGTGACCGGAGCGAAGGTCACCCGCCCACGCGTATGCAGTTTCTTCCAGACTTCCAGCAGACTGAACTTGACGTCGGCTGCAGTAAATGGTTTGCCGTCGTGCCATTTCACCCCGTGTCGCAAATGAAACGTCATGGTCAACCCGTCATCGGTCACTTCCCAACGTTCCGCCAGACCGGGTTGCGGCTTACTGTCCTTGTCGTAGGTAAGTAAGCCGTCGAAGATGTTTGCCGACACGATCAAATTCGGAAAGGTGTTCTGAAATGACGAGGTCAGCGCTGTCGGTTCAGGTTGAACAATCGCCTGCAAGGACCCTCCCCTTACAGGCGTTGCGGCGCTCGCTGGCGCTTGAACGAACAGGGAGGTGGATACCGCGGCGAGCGTCAAAATGAATCTGCCCAGTTGTTTTTTCATAGACTATACTCCTG
This sequence comes from Advenella mimigardefordensis DPN7, assembly GCF_000521505.1. GTDB lineage: Bacteria > Pseudomonadota > Gammaproteobacteria > Burkholderiales > Burkholderiaceae_B > Advenella > Advenella mimigardefordensis. The sequence goes on along the minus strand of NZ_CP003915.1, from coordinate 4,025,932 downwards.
CTGCAAATTGTGTGGTGATTTCGTTTTGGATATTCGATAATGGTCTGAGCACCTGCGGACCAAGTTGGTCTAGCCGCGTGGCACCAACGAGCGCCATCGTGGTTGCGAGTTCTTCGTGCAATAGTCTGAGCATTTGTTGCAAGCCTGCTGCACCGCCTGCAGCCAGTGCGTATCCCTGCATTTTGCCCAGACCGATGGCCCGCGCTCCCAGGGCAATGGCTTTGACGATATCGCTGCCGTTCTGAAAGCCGCCATCGACGTAGATCTCTATAGATCCGTTCAGCTTAGGTGCGATTTCGCTTAGCATTTCAATGCCTGACGCCGCGTAATCGAGTTGACGGCCTCCGTGATTGGAAAGATAAACTGCTTTGGCACCAACCGACTCGGCCAGTCTGGCATCTTCCAGCGTCTGAATGCCTTTGATAATCACTGGTAGGGATGAGTGTTTGACGAGGCTTTCAATGAGCTGCCAGTCGGGCACGACGCTATCGGGGCCGCTCTGTGTAGCTTGTAAATTGGGCCGTGCCTGCTGGTCTAGTGCAACGAAACCATTAATGAGATCGCGATCTCGGCGGGCAATGACGGGTACGTCAACCGTGATGCAAAGCGCATGAAAACCCAGCGTAACCGCTCGATCAATAATCGATCTGGCCCAGGCGAGATCGCCACGCAGATAAAGCTGGAGCACCAGCGGACGCGTGGCGTGCAATACAACGTTGTCAATGGCGATTTCCGAATTGATTCCGAAAAACTGTGTGGTTCCCATGCTGGTGGCAGCCTCGGCGACGGCTGCTGCACCGGCAGTGTGAATCAAACCTAGAGAGCCGATAGGGCTTGGGAAAAAAGGAAACGCCAAAGGAAGCCCCAGAAGCGTCGTTTGAGTGTCGATATGGCGAACATCGCGCAGGACCCGACCTCTGAGGCCTATCGTGTCCAGGCTTGCCCGATTGCGACGCAGTGTGGCTTCGGTGCCGGCACCGCCAGCCAGATAGTCCCAAATCGGTTTGGGTAGGTTCGCTTGTGCTGCGCTGCAGAGTTCTGATAACGTGTTGAAGTCGCTCTTGTTCGCATTGGATGCAGGAACAGGTAAGGTGAACAAGGTCGAATTGATGCTTGAGGTCATGGTTGATGTCTATTGCGGGATAGCGCTGTTTAAGCCTGCGATGTACGATGTAGATGGGCTGATTTAGAAAAAACCCTGAGTGGGTAGCGGAACGCCATTGATGCTTAGGTTACCCAGTGCATACGCTTTATGAGTGATCGGGTTGTGGCTGGATAGCGTGCGTATATTGCGCCAATGTCGGTCCAGATTGTGATGTGCGAGGGTGGCCGAGGCTCCCGCAATGTCGAACAGCGCAGAGGCTGTGTGTTGCGCTATACGGTCCACCGTTATTTTTGCTTTGGCAGCTGCCGCAGCGGCATCTTGCAGAAAATCACCGGCCTGGCTGTCCTGTGCGATGAGGGCAATGTACGCCTTATCGGCGACAGCAGCGGCAGCCTGGACAATTGCGTGGACCGCAAAAGCAGCTGCCTGCTGTTCACCCATAGCGGCAAGTAGCAAGGGATCACGCGCACCAGCTGAATCCGGAGCATAGTAGAAATTGCGGTGGCGTTTGCCGAGCAGCTCGGCAGCATCGCGAGTGATGGCGGACACAATACCCGCGACAATGCTTGTCAGGTATAGCTGTGCGATAGTGGAGCCGAACTGACCCTGCTGTTGAGGAATGTCTTCGGGAAAAAGTATCTCGTCGGAGTCCACATGAACATGTTCAAAGATCGTAGTGCCGCTCCCCGTCAGTCGTTGCCCCATACCCGTCCAGTCGTCGATTGTCTCTATGCCTTTTCGGTTTTTTGGCAGTATCACAATGACTCGCCGGTCATCTTCCAGGGAAACCGGGGCATAAATCCAGTCGGAATAGAGCGCGCCGGTTGAATAAAATTTCTTGCCATTCAATTCATATTTCCCGTTGTTTTTTACCAGTCTGCTGAAGAATGGAACATTGCCTCCAATCTGCGGGTGATTGATCTCGGTATTTGCCTGGCCGATCATATCTCCTGCAATAACGCGAGCGCGCAACTTGTTCAGCAAAGGGTGTTGTGATGGCGTATTCAGCAGACGCTCCATTACGACATGGTGATTTCTCCAAATGTGGGCCACGTTCGGATCTGCTTCTGCCAATTGAAACGCTGCCGAAAACATATGGACAAGCGTGGCCCCCTCACCGCCGTAGGTGCCGGACAGGCGTTGGTGCCCGAAACCGCTGGCTTTAAGTTCCTGGATCAGCGCAAAGGGCAGATCGCGTTTGGCGTCGCGCTCTGCCGCACCTGCGGTGATACGCTGCAATAGTTCATTTGGGATGAGATGGGTGGTGGTGTAACTCATAGGTATCTGGAATGATGCGAAGGTTCATGCGTGATCAGGCGCACGTGCTGCTTGCTGTTTGACTGAGCAATCCAAACCGCTCAGGAGGGTGTGAACGAGTGTTAATACGGGCGTGGCTATCCCAAACTGGCGGGCAAATTGCAACGGTTGGCCAACCAACGCGTCCACTTCCAGGGCCCGTCCACGAAGTACGTCCTGCAGCATTGAGGGCCGATGACCAGGGGCGGGTGCTGCTGTCTCTACAGTGGGGCGCGATTCAACTGCGGGGGGCACTGACCAGCCCATGGCTGCGGCCACTGCGCGGATTTCGGCTTGCAGGGTCCGACCCAGATTGAAGAGATCAGGAGAGCGCATACGCGCCTGATTATCCAGGCGGGTAAGGGCGCAGATCGTATTGTTGGCGATATTGACCAGCAGCTTTTCCCAAACAGACGCCCGAATGTCCTTGGCAGCAGTCGCGGTCAGTCCGGCAGAATTCAATAGCTTGATCAGTGCAGACAAGCGCGTGCTTTTGGCTACTGCTTGCGGTGCCGGTTCACCCAGCAGAATGCGTGTCTGTCCCCGATGCCTGACATGACCCGGCTTTACAATTTCGTTTGGGGAATAGACGACACCTCCGATGACACGTTCCGGTCTGATATGGGACCAGAGGGCCCCATCGGGATCCAGCAAGGCAAGTGTTGGCGTGTCTGCATTCGACTCTGCCGCGGCACGGGTTAAAGCAGCATCCAGGCCGTAACCCCACCACCAGGGAATTCCGTTATTAATAAACACGGCGATACCGTTATCGGTGAGCAATGATCCGATGTGTTGCGCATGGTCAGCGATATCGGTGGCCTTTAACCCGACAATGACAATGTCCTGCGGCGGCAGATTCCGGGCATGACCGACTGCCTGGCTGATCGTGGCATGAACATTGCCGCTATCGGTTTCCAATGTTAGTCCATTGTTCTGGATGGTGACCAAATGCTCGCCACGCGCAATGAGAGAGAGCGAAACGCCCGGGCACTGCGCCAGACGCACCGCGAAGTGGCTGCCGATGGCACCCGCGCCGTAGATGCAGATACGGGTCATGGCAGTCTGAATCCAGCTTCGGAGGTAGGCCCAATTTGTGTAGGCAGATCTGCCTCCCACTGTAAATAGGCTGCGCTTGCGTCAAGATTACCATCATGTCTGTCGTGCAGCCAGAACAGGTAATCGATCCTCACATGCTTGTCCAGATCGACGGGGGCGTTTTCCAAGGCCAGCCCGGCAGTTTGCCATGCGTCGAATCCGTCTTCGACAACGGCCAACTGCCCCGGCACTACGGTTTCTTTGAGGTGTGTGAGCAAAGTTTGCACCAGCAGGCGCGCGACGGTGTCATCGTCGGCAAGAACAATGGCCCGACCCGCAGCTTCGATTTTCTCGATGATCGTCGATCCGATTGCTGATCTATTGATCCACAGTGCGCCTGGAGCATGTGATTGCAGGTAACGCTCACTGCTGCGAGCATCAAGAAGAACAGCGCCTTGTGTTGCCCACTCCCACGCCGTTTGTGCATTGATTGACGGAGTGCCTTCCCAATCCCTGGCTACGGCGGCAGTATCGACATCAGGGCTCGTTGATGACGCATTTTCGTCGGCTGGCGAGAACAACACGACTTGCGCACCCAATCGGTGCAGCCAGTGGGCGACAAGGGTGGCACGACTGCCGTCGCTGTCGACGATCACAACACGTGCGTGGCGCACTACTGCATACTCGTCGAAACATTGAATCAGTTGAACGCCCTCGGCCCAGGTAGCTCCGGCCAGATGACCGGCTTCGAATTCATCACGACTTCGAATGTCGAATATATACGTAGTGTGAGTCTGATCTGCCTGCCAGGCATGCAGTGTTTCAGAATTGATCCGTGCAAGGCTTGAGCGCTCTTCCAATTGACGTGCCTTGGCGCGCGCACTTTCCTGAGCGCTCGTACTAGCAGGTTGCGTTTCCTGGCCGGGTCCATAGTACAGGTCCAGACCGGCGAGCCTCCACCCTTGCGTACCACCGGAGAGCGCCACGACGCGATTAGTTACGCCCGCATCGATAAGACTTTGTGCACCGATAATACCCCGGGTTCGGCCAGCGCAGGTTACTACCACGAGTGTATCAGGCGACGTGACGACATCGTGGAAGCGCGTGACAATCTCGCCTCCGGGACAACTGATGGCACCGGGTATATGAAATTTGCGATGTTCTTGCACTGTACGTGAGTCAAGCAGGATCAGATCCTGTCCCGATTGCTGCGCGTGCATCAGCGCTTCAGCTGTTATGGACCCTGTGCTAAACGCGTGCTCGACATATTCCGAGAAGGCCTTGCTGGGAACGTTCACGCCCTGAAACGTTTTATAGTTCTCCTGCTGCCATTGCTGCGTACCGCCAGCCAGCCAGTGTACATGGTTGTAGCCGAGTTCAATTGCCCTGGATGCAGCAAGCTGCGCCACGACACCGTCCGTAGAGGTAAATACAAGACGCGTATCGTTGCGCGGCACCTTGTCGAGTAGTGCAGGTTCCAGCCGGCTGTAGGGAAAATTGGTTGCGAAGAATAAATGCTGTTCGCCAAACTGGCCGGCCTCGCTGACGTCAATCAGGGCGATTTCCTGGTTATCCGAAAGCCAGTTGTGCAACGTCGTCGGTTCAATGGCCAGAGCTACTATGGCGGATGCGTGTGTCATGTTTTGGTATGCCTTTGCAAATCAGTATGATGAAGAGGGTGCTATGCCAGAGATTGGGCAATGGGTTTGCGCAACCCAGCCTGTTCCAGCAGAGGAATGACGCGCTCACCGAAGTAGGTCAGTTCCGGCTCGTAATCGAAGAAGCAGATCTGTATACCATCGCAACCGGCGTTCTTCAGTTGCAGCAACTGTTCAACAATCTGTTCGGGTGTGCCGACCAATTGGATGTTTCCGCCTACAGTACGTTCGTCCCGCTCGTGACCACGCCAGGAGCGGCTGTCTCCGGTCGCATGAGAGTGGAAGAACCCATCAATCGCGCCCTGATCGGCCTTTGCCAGGATGGACTGGTATACCTGCCGCGCTTCCTGTTCGGTTTCACGGCAAATAATCATGGGATTGATCAGCGTACGAACGTCTCGACCCTGGCGTACCGCGTGCTCCTTGACGCTGGCATTCAGCTGAGGCAGGGCGCCGATGGCTTTCTCAAATTGTGCACCGGTTGGACTGGTGATGAAAATCAAGTCTGAATGTCGGACAGCGCTTGCAATACCGGCTGGCGAGCTCGTTGCGCTGACCAGTATTGGACGCCCGTATTGAGGTTTGGGCGTGATAAAGGCTTGTTTAAGCTGCCAGCGGTTGCTCTCATAGTCAAGGTTTTCATTGCTGCTCCAGAGTTTGCTCAGAATATCGACATATTCATCTGCGATTTGGTAGCGTGTGTCGTGATCAATTTGCTGTTGTCCGAACATGGCCCACTCGTCCTTGCGAAAACCGGTGACGATATTCAGGCCCCAGCGGCCTTTGGCTATATGATCGAGCGTAGCGCCGAACTTGGCCAGATGTAGCGGATGCCAGGGGCCGTACAGAATGTGAATAGTCGAGACGAGTAGTATCCTTTGCGTGACAGCAGCAAGAGCGCAAGTAGCAATAAACGCATCAAGCGATTGCTCGCGGTATTTCGTTTCTCCGCCAAAGCCGCCTTTGGAGAGCCAGTGTGCCGGTCCGAAAGCCAGGTCAAACCCGAGCTGTTCAGCCTGCCTGGTCAATTTTGCGTTGTAATCGAAGGTCCAGTCTGTATCTCTTGGCAATGTAGACATGGTCCAGCCCCCGTTATGGATCGGCAGGAATAATCCCAGCAGTAGAGGCTGCTCAAGTGCCTGTCCCAGCGGGCTTTGGCCGGGCAGGGATGGCAGAGGTAAAGTCGTGTTGGTCATAGTGGAAAACATCAGATTTTGGTATTGATAGGGGGCAGCGTGCCGTTCAGATAGTAATTGCCTACCGCCTTGGCCTTATAGGCGACCGGGTCGTGAGTGGTGTGGGTACGCGCATTCCGCCAGTGGCGATCGAAATTCCAGATACGCGTTGTTGCGCTTGCGCCGCCAACCTGATAAAGCATTTCGCTGACACGCAGGCTGGCGTGGGTTGCTGCCATTTTTGCTTCAGCGACGGCGATGGAGGCATTGCTCAGCCTCGTTTCATCTGCCCGGTGGCTTAAGGCGTCGGGAACGACTGCCTGCAAGACGGCAGCTGCTCGTTCGACCATCGCCTGCGCGCCATGGGCCAGCGCTGCCATTTCTCCTACGGCCTGCTGTACGTAAGGGTCATCGCTGCTGCGGGAAACACCCGCTTCCGGCACGGGACGAGCGCGGTTGCGACCATATTCGGTTGCGTCGGCGAAGGCTGCCAGCGCAATACCGCAGTCGATGGCCGCATGCAGCAACTGCGCATACGCGCCTTCGTATGTCCTGACGGTTCCTGCAGCGGGAAGCAATAGCAGTTCGTTCTCGGCTACCGAAACCTGGCGCAGACGGACGGTGCCACTGGCTGTGGTGCGCTGACCCATACCATTCCAGTCATCAAGCACCTCAACGCCCGGCCGATCCCTTGGTACGAGTGCAATGCTGCGCTGTCCATCGTCTCGCAGAGCCAGGATATAGAAATGGCTTGCGTACAGGCTGCCGGTGCAATAGTGCTTATCGCCGTTCAGCGTCCACGCATCGTCATCCCTGGAAAGTCTAACCTTAATATCACCGACGATCGCGCTGCCGCGTTCAGCCGACGCATTGGTGATGATGGCACCCTGCAGGACAAGTGAAAAATAGTGAGCGCGCTGGGTTGGCGTACCGTAAATCCGGATTTTTTCCAGGCCGCATGCGTGTGGCTGTAATGCCTGGGCGATATTGGGGTCGGCCTGAGCCAGCTGGATAAACAGCTTTGCCTGTTCAAGAATATCAATATCATTGCCGCCATACTCCGCAGGAACCCGTGCTGCAGCAAATCCGAGTGAGGTAAGCCGACGAATTTCGTCATACGGCAGGGTTCGGTCACGATCCCGTTGAGCGGCGTTCTCAGCCAATTCAGCTAACAGCGCGGGCAATGTGCTGCTGACCAAAGATAAGTGCTCATTGCTGATGGATGCTGAACGATCTTGTTCGTATGTTATTGATTCAATGGCATTCATGATGCATAATCCGGTTCGCGTTTGTCCAGCAGACGGCGCAGCGCTTCAAAGTGAAGCTGGTAAGCGGGCTTGTATGTGCTTGCGTCCGCACTATGCAGAGCGGTATTGTTGATTTGGTGCTGCACTTTGGCTACTTGCTCTGGGGTAAGCACTTTTGTGGGTAATCCTGTCCACAGCGCGTGCAGATGCACCCGGGCGTAGCGTTCAAGGCAATAGAGACGATCGTAGGCTTCTGCGACGGTTTTGCCTGTGACCAGCACGCCATGATTGGCCATGAACAGAATGGTTTTCTCACCCAGAACTGCAGCTAGTCGTTCACCTTCGGCACAATCACGTGCCAGCCCGTCATAGTGATCATCATAGGCAATCTGATCGATCAGCAATGCCTCAGTCTGTCCAAGGGGTTGCAGTTTTTGGTCCTGCAGACGCACCAGGGCGCTTGTGTACGCCATATGGGTATGCAGAACCACCGCGTGCTTCGAATGAGCTGCATGAACGGGAGCGTGGATGCAGTATGCCGAACGTTGCAAAATACCTTCGCCTTCCAGAATCCTGCCCGAGAAATCCACGGTTAGCAATTGACTGGCCTGGATTTCGCTCCAGTGGAGCCCGAACGGAGGTACATAGAAGCGGTCAGGGTGTCCTGGGACAATGGCGGTGAGATGGTTGTAGATGCCTTCGGTCAGGTCGTGCCATACCGCCAGCCGGTGCGCTGCTGCAAGATCTTCTCTTTGCTGTTGTGCTCTGTGCTGAAGTTCTGACGCTTCCGGATGGATAGGTAATGACATGGTTCTTGTCTGCCGCGTAGGGTTTGAATGAGATTTGTATGACATGGATAACTATTTCCTGTTCGCCTGTACCCGGGGATTGAACAGATCGTTCAGGCCGTTTCCAAGCAACATCAGGCTGATCACGGTTATAAAAATTGCCACCCCAGGCAGGGCAGTCATATACCATGCGGTGCGCAGGGTTGAACGTCCCATACCAATCATGCTGCCCCAAGAGATCACACCAGGATCACCCAAACCCAGGAATGAGAGCGAAGCTTCGGTCAAAATTGCGTGAGCCATCAGCACGGAGGTTGTCACCACAACGGGTGCCAGGCTGTTGGGCAGTACGTGGGAAAGCACGATTCGATAATTAGGCAGACCAATGGTGCGTGCTGCTGTTACGAACTCGGCATTACGTACGCGCAGGGCCTCGGCGCGCACCAGCCGGGCAATTTGCGGCCAAGCAGTGATACCAATAGCAAAGATGATGCTGTAGATAGACGGTTCGAGAATGACTACCAAGACCACAGCAAACAGAAAACTTGGAAAGGTCTGGAACATTTCTGTGAGACGCATGAGCACATCGTCAATCCAGCCGCCGAAGTACCCGGCCAGTACCCCAAGCGCAATGCCGACGGTCACAGACAGCAATGCAGCAAAAAAACCGACAGCCAGCGAAACGCCGGCCGCGTGCATCAGTCCTGAACCCATGTCGCGTCCCATCATGTCTGTACCCAGATAGTGTCCCGGCGTACCGGGCCATAGATTGGCGGGAGCCACGATATCCAGCGGATCCTGGGGGTATATCAGGCTGGCCAGCAGTGCAGCCAGGACAATCAGCATCAGCAGTACAGTTCCTAGTACCAGTGGGCGGGAATGTATAAATTTTCTAATGAAACGCAGGGTCACGAGCGTCTCCCTGCAATCCGGGGGTCAAGTATTGCGTAAAGAATATCGACAAACAGGTTCATAAAGACCACAAGTAAGGAGCTGAACAGGAAAACACCCATCAGCAGATTGATGTCGCGGTTGAATACGGCGTCATAGGCGAGTCGTCCCAATCCGGGCCAGGCGAAGATAGTTTCAATGACGATGGAGCCACCCAGCAGTGAGGCCAACTGCAGACCAGTCAATGTGACCACAGGCAGCAGGGCGTTGCGCAGAACATGGCGGATCGCCACTCTGGACTCGCTCAAACCCTTGGCCCGCGCAGTGCGCACGAAATCCAATCCATACACTTCCAGCATGGCAGAGCGCGTTACCCGGACGTATATTGATAGGTAGAAGAACGCCAGCGTTGATGCAGGCAGTATCAGATGGCGCAGTAATTCGATGATTCCGGCCCAACTGGTGATCGGTGGTCCGCCGATGCTGGTCATGCCCGAAGAAGGTAGCCAGCGTAGATTAACTGAGAATACGACAATCAGTACGAGTCCGACCCAGAAAACAGGCGTGGCGAATCCGAGCGTCGAGATAGTGGAAATGGCTTCGTCCAGCAGACTGCCCCGGTATCGTGCAGACAGTACACCCAGTGTTACTCCAATGACCGTGGCCAGTGTGATGCTTGTCAGCATCAACAGCAGGGTTGGGCCCACGCGATCAACGATCAGGTCGGCCACCGCCATGCCGTGACGAAATGAAAACCCGAGATCAAAATGAAGCAGATTTCCCAGATAGTTGTAAAACACGGTAGTAGCCGGTAAATCAAGGTTGAACTGGCTGCGCAATTGCGCCATATATTCAGGTGTGGCCGAACCGGACTCTCCCGCAATGACGTCAGCCAGATCGCCTGGCGCAAGACGCAGTAACGTAAAAGTAACCAGAATGATCAGGAATACGATGGGGACCAATTGCAGCAAACGGCGTGCTATATAGGTAAATAGGGAAGAATTCATTAACGGCTAATCCTGTTGCATCTGGTCAAATTACCGGTCCTGCGCCGCCATGGACAGGAATGATCGCTCCTACGACATAGCTGGAACGCGGACTAGCCAGAAATAGCGCAACTTGTGCGATTTCCTCTGGCCTTCCGTAGCGGCCCAGCGGAATCTGAGCTTCACCTTCGGCAAAGGCTTGCTCCCGGCTAATACCTCTGCGTTCGCTTTCCAGTGTTAACGCCTGCTCAATGCGTCCGGTCAGGGTGAAACCTGGGTTGATGCCGTTGATGCGGATACCGTAGGGCGCGTAATGGGCGGCGAGACCGACGGTTGTCAGCATTAGGGCAGCGTTGGCCGCACCGCCGGCAAGGTGGCTTGATGTTGGCTGCTTTCCACCGGTCCCAATGATGTTGACCGCTACGCCGACCTGTTCATCTTTGTCACTGCGATTGCGGCCGCGGTCTGTCCAGCGTTGCAGCAGAGCATGCAGCGTATGCAGATTAGGATAAAACTTGGCATCGAAGGTGCTGTGCCAACGTTCAGGCGTGAGTGATTCCGGCGTGTGGCGCTTTGCTGCGCCAGCGCTGTTGACCAAAATGTCCACCGGTCCCAGTTGCGACTCGATCTCATCCAGAGCACGCTCTGACTCGTTGGCATCCAGCAGATTGGCAGATACCGCGACCACATGTGATCCTTCTTCTGCAAGAATGTGCACCGCCTTGTCCAGAGAATCGCGGGAGCGGGCAATAATGCCAACTTTGGCGCCTTCCTGAGCGAAAAGGCGTGCGCTCGCCAGACCGATACCCTGGCTGCCGCCAGTAATCAACACGACTTTATTCTCAAATTCCTGTGACATGATCACTCCGTAATGGGTACTTTTATTGGTCTGCATTCCGTGCCCGGTAACACTTCATGGCTCCAGCCAGAGCGTTTTCAATGACGACAGCGCGCCATCGGGCGCCTTGTTCAGGCCATGCACACTTTTGTTGTAGACCGTGAAATTAGCCTGTTCAAACAGGGGAATGACCGGCAGATCCTGCTGTGCCAGTCGCTGGAAGCGATGGAAAAGTTCGGTTCGTTTATTGCTATCGGCTTCTGTCTGGATGCTTTCGATAATCTGGTCCATTTTTGGATTCGAATATCCCGATGCATTAGTCCAGGCCACACCTGGCGCGATAGATTTGGACCAGTAGTGGCGGAAACCACCTACCTGTGGATCCAGCGTCGGGACCCATCTGCCGGTGTTTATGTCGAAATTGTGATCGGTATAAACGGCTTTCAAGTGCCCTGGAATGTCGCGATTACGGATTTCAACCTCAATGCCGACTCGCTTGAGCGACTGGCGAATGAACTCTGCATTGTTCTTGAATGCCTCGTGGAAATTCTGATATTCTTGAGTCAGCGTGAAGCGTACGCCATTCTCCTTGCGTGGATAGCCGGCTGCGTCAAGCAATTGCTCAGCACGTTTCGGATCGAAGTGGTACTGCGGCACATCGTCTGCAGTGTAAAAGTTCTTCAAACTGGACGGAATGGGCCCGGTTGCCGGTTTTCCCAGCCCATACCAAACCGTATCCACCAGAGCCTGGCGGTTGATCGCATGCGCAATGGCATGACGCACTTCCGGTTTTTGCAAAATAGGATTGCGCAGATTGAACTCAAGAAATACGTATGCCGATTGCCAGGCATAGCCATCCAGGCTCACAGCAAGATTTGGGTTGGTTTTTATCCGCTGAATATCGGACAAGGGGACGGGGTCAAATGGAGCATAGAGGGCCTCGCCGGTTTCCAGAGCGGCGGCTCTTGAACCTGCATCGGGAATGAATTTAAAGATCAGCTTATCCAGATACGGTTTACCGGCGTCCCAGTAGTCAGGATTACGTTCAAGCAAAATGTATTGCCCCTTATTCCATTCCTTGAATACAAATGGTCCCGTGCCTACAGGCTTCAGATTGTAGGGATTGTCAAGAATATTGGTGCCTTCGTATAAGTGCTTTGGCAGTACTTGTCCCTCGATGGCGTTAAGCGAACTGAAGACCACCTGTGATGGATGTGTTAAATGAAAAACAACGGTGTGTTCATCCGGTGTGTCCACAGACTCGATTGCGGCAAAAGTATTGCGGCTGCGTGGATGTGTTTTTTTCCACACCTGCATTGCGCTGAACTGCACATCCGCGGAGGTGAACGGCTTTCCATCGTGCCATTTGACACCTTCACGCAGTTTGAAGGTGATGGTTTTGCCGTCTTCGGATACATGCCAGGAAGTTGCCAACGAGGGCTGCAGTTGCTGTTTTTCGTCAAAACTGAGCAAGCCTTCAAGTACGTTGCTCGCGACGACGCCGATCGAGAAACTCGTATTGAAAGCATTGGTCAGTACATTAGGCTCGGGCTGTGCAATGGCAGTCAGCGTACCACCTCGTGCGGGCGTCTGTTGAGCTTGAAGGGGAGTCGATCCAAACAGCGCTGCTATAAGCGCGAGGCTCGAGAGTGTGCGCAAAGAGAATAATCCGTGCCGCTTTTGATTCATTTTATATATCCGTAAAAAATCACTTTTGTGATATTCGAGAGAAGTCATGATAACGATTCATTGCAAATGCAAAAAATACAAATTAAGAATTTATTTATGCGATTCGACCTATGTTGTTGTGGTGAACGCTGAATCTATTAGTTTCAAGAGCAATTGCACAAACCCGCGAGAATGCTTAGTTTCCTTTTGCTATTTAAAAATAAGAAACCGGTCTTTTGAACCGATGCTGATATATGCCACTATGTGAATCGATTCATTTACGATAGAAAACTCCCGAATGTCAGTAACGCGTTCTTCAATTAACAAGGGAAGTCGACCCACTGTTCGTGATGTCGCAAGACTCGCAGGCGTTTCAGTCGGAACGGTTTCCCGTGTGGTCAACGAAGTAAATAACGTGACTCCGCTGACCCGCTCGCGCGTCAAAGAAGCCATGGTTGCACTCAACTGGAAGCCCAGCATGCTCGCTCAGAACATGAGAGAAAAAACATCCCGCATGATCGGATTTGTTTTTTCCGATCTGGACAATCCGCTATTTTCTTCCATGATCAAAGGCGCAGAAAGTGTTCTGACCAGAGCCGGCTACCAATTGATTGTCGGTAGCAGCAATGAGTCTCCCCAGCAGGAGTGCAGGCTGGTCGAGCTTTTCGGACAGCGGCAGGCCGATGGCCTGATATTCACCATTACGGACGAAACGAATCCTGATGTGCTTGCGTCCCTCTCGCTTGCTAATTTTCCCGTGGTCATGATAGAGAGGGATGTCTCCGTTCAAATCGCAGGAAAAGTGGTGGCTGATCACTACGAAGGTACCTTGCAGGCAACGCGTTATCTGCTTGACTTGGGTCACAGGCGGGTCGCACTCATCACGGGGGGGCACAGCAACTTTGTTGGTCGGGATCGATTGCTTGGCTATTTACAGGCACACCGGGATTGCGGCATTGAGCCGGATCCGGCTTTGATTCGCACGAGTGAGCGTGTCGCGGACGCCGCGTTCGGAGGGCGGCAAATGCAGCTTCTGTTTGCCTTGAACAGCGCGCCAACAGCTGTTCTTGCTTTAGGGCGGCGACTGTTGCGTGGCGTGCTGTCTGCCTGCCGTGCAGCCGATATCCGTATCCCCCAGGATATGTCGCTGATCACCACAAATGACAGTGAATTGGCGGAATTGGTGCAGCCGGCGGTCACTGTGGTTCGCTACTCTGCCTTTGAGCTGGGGTGCGAAGCAGCTCATATGCTTCTGCATCGTCTTGGGACGGTGGGTGAATGGAACGCGAGCACCATCGTGGTGCCTACAGAATTGGTCGTTCGGGAATCTTGCGCACGACCACAACAGGAGCCGGGATGGACGGGGCCGCATGACGATTAATCTTCCAGGAATACTATGAACGAACCTCTGTTGAATATTCAAGGACTAAATATCCGCTTTGGTGACAAACAAGTCGTGCACGACGTGACATTTGATGTTTCTGCTGGCGAAAAAATTGCGCTGGTGGGCGAGTCCGGCTCGGGCAAAAGCGTTATCGCGCTCAGTATGTTGAAACTGATTGCGGGGGCGTCTATCGCCGGACAGATTGTATTGGATGGTGTTGACCTTGTTGCCATGTCAGAACGTGACCTGAGCGCGGTGCGTGGGCGAGATATCTCTGTGATATTTCAGGAACCCATGACGGCACTCAACCCCTTATATACCGTGGGCGAGCAAATTGCCGAAGTCTATCGCGTCAAGCATGGTCTGGGTGCACGGCAAGCCTGGGGCAAGGCGGTAGAGCGGCTTGCAGAAACCGACATTCCAGATCCCGCCAGGCGCGCGCGTGCTTATCCGCATCAATTATCCGGTGGTCAGCGGCAACGCGCCATGATTGCTATGGCACTGGCGAGCGAACCTCGCGTGCTGCTTGCTGACGAACCGACCACGGCTCTGGATGTCACCTTGCGGGTACAGATTCTGGCCTTGCTTGATCAGCTCCAACGCAAACGCAATATGGCAGTGTTGCTGATTACCCATGATCTGAATCTGGTTCGTCGGTTTGCCCAGCGTGTCATTGTTCTGCAAGCTGGACGAATCGTTGAAGTCGGTGAGGTGAGCGAGGTATTTACAGCACCACGCCACACATATACGCAGAAATTGCTGGATAGTATACCGGTCAGGGACGTGATAGAAGTCACTGCGGGCCAGGAGCAGCCTGAAGTTGTCCTTGATGCAAGAGGCGTTAGCGTCAGCTACCGTCTTTCAGCTACCACCCTGCGTGAAGTTTTTAAGCCTCGTCATTTTTCCGCAACGCAGGATATTTCACTTGTTTTGCGTCGAGGCAGGACACTGGGTATTATCGGCGAGTCGGGTTCGGGCAAATCGACGCTCGCTCAGGCCGTATTGGGGCTGTTGCCTTTCCAGGGTAACATTACGATTGCCGGTTCTACTTGGCATGCTGCCCGGCAGCAGGGATTCGAGGCCCTGAAGGCACTGCGGCGCAAAATTCAGGTGGTGTTTCAGGATCCCTATGCTTCACTGAGTCCGAGAATGTCGGTGCAAAGGGTCGTGGGAGAAGCATTGTCATTTCATGAACCCTCCTTGTCGACCCAGGTGGTTCGCGAGCGGGTGCTGACTGTGCTGGGGGAAGTTGGGCTGACCGAGACTCTGTTTCCAAATCTGCTGGAGCGTTATCCTCACGAATTTTCAGGTGGGCAGCGACAGCGCATTGCCATTGCTCGTGCTCTGATTACTCATCCTGATATTCTGGTGCTTGACGAACCTACTAGTGCACTGGACGTGACTATTCAGCGGCAAGTGCTCAGCCTGTTGCAGGCTCTGCAAAAACGGCTTGGTATCAGTTTTCTACTCATCACGCATGATATGGACGTTGTTCATGCCATGGCCCATGACGTTATCGTGATGAAAGATGGCAGTTCGGTGGAGTACGGCAGTGTGCTGGATGTTATGCGATCACCGCAGCATGATTACACCCGAAAGCTGATTCAATCCAGTGAAGTGAATGCAAAGGATATTGCGTTAATATCTACTGAAGAAGATACGGCGCGGGAGTCGGTTTTTTTGCGTGTCGCTTGATAAAACTTTTGCGCTGATCAGCGTGATCCGGTCTTTTTGCTATCGAACTATGCGGTTATGCAGGACAATTGTCGTACTATGCATCGCTGCAAACGGTTCGCTCTCAGCTACATTCGTATCATGCGTGGTGCGACGACAGGCGAGACCCCGTTCTGAATGATTGGCGTGCCGAGATTGCAACGGCACTTTCCTGGCTATTCATCTTTATCAGCCAACATGCTTGCCAGCTTCACAACCGTATTCATGTTGCGCGCAGTACCATTTGCCGCTGCAGGAATCTTTAGTTTCGAGCGGCCCATATCGTCGCCGTAGGCTACGTAAATCTCGCGTTTGCCCAGACTGATCTGCTCATCCTTTAAATCCCTGGCATTGCTTATTGCATCGGCAGGTGGCGCTTCATCCAGAAATATGACAAGTGTGCGGTTCTGGGGATGCTGTGTGAATGGGTTTGCGTTCAGCAGATCGGACATTTCTTGCGCTGTACGCACAATGACAGTAACCGCTTTGCCAGCATAGGCGTGTAGTTGTTTCTCAAGCGCGGCCTTAACTTTCGCTTTTGGCAGTTCGCTGGAAAAAACGACATTGCCGCTGGCGATATACGTTTGCACGGCTACGAACCCCTGCGCAATACACATTGCTTTCAGTTCGGACATCGGTAGCTTGCCGGTTCCACCAACATTTACGGCGCGCAATAGTGCGACATAGGGATGCATACAATCTCCTGTTTTTGTGTGCTGATCGTGACTTGATAATACAGGAAGATCTAACGCGGATAGCCGGCAAGGTTAAGCGAATGAAACTAGTCTGCAAGTACCAGAGTTACATCGATATTGCCTCGGGTCGCGTTGGAGTATGGGCAGACCACGTGAGCCTGATCGACCAGTCCCTGCAGCGTGTCTCGGTCGATGCCTGGCGCGGCGATAGTCAGCGCTGCCTGGATGCCGAAGCCAGTGGGTATCTGTCCAATACCAACCTGGCCGGTCACGGTGGTGTCTGCGGGCAATGCGATCTTTTGTTTGGATGCTACGAACTTGAGTGCACCCAGAAAGCAGGCCGAGTAGCCGGCAGCAAACAATTGTTCCGGATTGGTGCCGGGGCCGCCCGCGCCGCCCAGTTCGCGTGGGGTAGACAATTGCACGTCCAGCACGTTGTCGGAAGAGGTGGCGTGGCCTTCCCGGCCTCCTGTGGCGGTTGCAGTGGCGGTGTAAAGGATTTTTTCGATAGACATAATGATGGTTCCTGGTAAGTAATTTGCTTGATCAGGGAAGTGTGATCCCGTAAGACGTATTCTGCTCGCACTAACGATACGATGGGTGATGTAAAATCCTGAAAACTTAACCAGGAGTATCAAAATGGCTGATCGGCTTGCTGCACTCATGGCCCATTTTCCCGTGAACGCGCAGGTATTCAATACCGGCGCGCTATGCGGCTTTAACACGGTGCCGAGTGACGGGGTTAACGGGCAACTGCATTTGGTGCGTAGCGGTTCCGTCCAGGTGCAGTACGACAACCAGACGTTACAGGTGGATCGCCCCAGCCTGCTGCTGTTTCCAAGGCCACGCACGCATCATTTTGTGACCAACCCCGCACGGGGTGCGGATATGGTGTGCGCGCATCTGGCCTTTGAGGGCGGAGCCGGCAATCCGATAGCCTCGGCGTTGCCAAACCTTGTTTGCCTGCCATTGGACGAGATTGCGGGTGCCGAGCCGGTGCTGGCGTTGCTGTTCGAGGAAGCGTTCGAGCAGCGTTGCGGGCGAGTCGCACTGATTGAGCGGCTGTTTGAGGTGGTGATGATTCAGGTATTGCGCCAATTGATGGAAAGTGGCCAGGTGCATGTGGGCCTGTTGTCTGGCATGTCCCACGCCCGCCTGCGGAATGCGCTGGTGGCAATGCATGAAGCGCCCGCGCAGGAGTGGACACTGGACGAACTGGCCAGTGTCGCGGGCATGTCGCGTAGCGTATTTGCTGCGACGTTTCGCGAGACAGTGGGTGTGACGCCTGGCCAGTATCTTCAGGGGTGGCGCGTGCGTCTGGCGCAAAAGGCATTGCGGCGTGGGCGGCCATTGAAGATGATTGCGGCCGAGGTCGGCTATGGGAGCGAAGCGGCGCTGTCTCGTGCGTTCAAGGCACAGTCTGGGCAATCCCCAAGGGAGTGGAAGGCGGGATATAGGTAGGAGGGAGTCGCGGCAATGTCTATCACATCTGTGTTTGCAAATAAATGAAATTACGCTAGTATGAACACTGGCGTATAAAAACAAAGCGCCTGGCTTGGCATCACATGACATCACAGTTGTATTCCCAAATAACTCGAATATCGGAGATTCTTATGAGCGGAAGTTATGACTTGAAGCGCAGTGGCGAGCAGTACATGTTCAATCTGAAGGCTGGAAATGGACAGATCATTTTGACGGGCGAGCGATATGCCGCCAAGGCGGGGGCGTTAGGTGGCATTGAATCAGTCCGCAAGAATTCTTCATCAGATGAACGGTATCTGCGAAAAACGGCGAAGGATGGCTCGCCATTTTTTACCTTGTCAGCGGCCAATGGTGAAGTGCTAGGCCATAGCGAAATGTATTCCAGCACAGCAGCCCGGGACAACGGGATTGAGTCGTGCAAGACAAACGGCCCGACGGCCACAGTGAAGGACAATACCTGATGTTTTGGAGGGCCTGCCCGGGGGCAGGCGCCGAGATAAACAACATCCCTGGCGTAGCCCCTAGCCGCTCATATTTGAAGCCCACAGATGTAAGTACGATAATGAGAAAATTAATTATTTGTCATTATTGTGAACAAATATTTCAATTATTATTTTCAGAAATGAGAAATTTCATATAGGAAATGTCGTAAGGCGAACGTCAGGATGCAGCATTTTTTGCTGACGGCTGGCAGCTTATGATTGCAAAAGAAAGTCAAGTTAGTGACAAATGTCGCTCATCTTCTTATTATTTCACTTTAATTACATGAAAAAAATATCATATTAAATATGTCATATTAAAGTAATAAATAAATGTTGCACTCGCACATTTAGAAAGCCAGCCTTCTTTTTTTCGATAAAAAAATAAGATTTTGTAGCGTTTTCAAACGCATGTATGGTTGTGCAGATCTCATCCTTCCGGTACTTTGAATGTAACAAATCGGAATAGCCCCGCCCGCCGCCTTCTACAAAATAGACAGCTGCGGTTTGAGCTTAATGGAGCGAAAAAAATGGATATGCCTTCCCAGATAGAATTTCGGCCCATCGTTGCCCACACGCCGCTGGAAGGCGTTCTGGCTTTTCGGCAAATGTCCGGCACGGAAGCCCTGTCCAGCCTGTTTGAATTTGAAGTGGAATTGGTAGCCGAGTCCTACAGTCTTGATTTGCAACAGCTGTTGGGCAAATCGCTGACGATAGAAATTGAATCGCCTGCCGGATCCAGATATCTTGATGGACAGATCACCAAATGCGTGATGGTGGGACGGGAAAACAGCAGCTCCCGATATTACATTTATCGTGCCACTGTGCGTCCCTGGCTTTGGTATTTGACCCAGACTTCCGATAACAAAATTTTCCAGAACAAAACCGCACCGGATGTGATTCGCGAAGTACTGAGCGATTACGCATTCCCATTTGATATCAAACTCAACGGCACCTATCGTAACTGGGAATATTGTGTTCAATATCAGGAAACAGATTTTGCCTTCATCAGCCGCCTGATGGAGCATGAAGGTATTTATTATTACTTCCAGCATAAGAACGGGTCGCATACGCTGGTGATTACAGATGACATTGCAACCCACGAGCCGCAGCCAGGCTATGCGTCAGTGCCTTATTACGGACCCGATCGCCTGGCACACCCACAGGAAGAATATGTGTCTGGCTGGGAGGTTGCAGCGCAAATCACGCCTGACGGGTACGCCACGACAGATTACGATTTCACCAAGCCACGTGCAAGCCTGGAGGCTGCCTCACGTAGTTCCGGGGGCGCGCAAGCGGGCAATCTGGAAATGTTCGAATGGCAGGGCGGTTACCAGGACCCCAACCACGGTGAACAATACTCACGCATGCGTCTTGAAGAACTGCAAAGCGTACGCGAGCAGATTGCCGGCGTGACCAACGCGCGCGGTATCGCCCCAGGATGCACGTTCACTTTAAAGAATCATCCGCGTCAAAGTGAGAATCGCGAGTACCTGGTCGTGAGCGTCAACTATCGCATGAGCGTAGCAGGCTATGCCAGTGGGACTGGCATGGAAGACTTCTATGAAGAAACGTTTACAGCGCTGCCATCCAGCCTGCAATATCGTGCTGCTCGCCGTACGCCGATCCCACACACGCACGGCCCGCAAACGGCAGCCGTTGTCGGCCCGCCAGGGGAACAGCTCTGGACCGACCAGTATGGGCGCATCAAGGTGCAATTTCACTGGGATCGCTACGGTAAAAAGAATGAAAACAGCTCTTGCTGGGTTCGCGTATCGAGTCCCTGGGCGGGTGGGGGCTTTGGCGGCCTGCAACTGCCGCGTATCAATGATGAGGTCGTTGTCGATTTCATTGGGGGCTGCCCCGATCGTCCACTCGTACTTGGCCGTGTCTACAACGCCAACAACATGCCGCCGGTCGAACTGCCGGCCAACGCTTCGCAAAGCGGCTTTCGTAGTCAGTCCGTGCATGGCGACCCATCCATGGCCAACTGGTTATTATTTGAAGACAAGCTCGGCGCCGAAATGGCTCATATGAAAGCCCAGCTGAATATGCTGCTTGAAATAAATAACGATTGTGATCATAACATTGGCAATAATCACAAGACGACAGTCGGCGGCTGTCAGCACGTGACGGTGCAGCAGGAAACACATATTACACGCCAGGGTATTACGAACGAGCAGCTCAATTCGGCCGTACGTCGCGAGATCAATGCAAACTACGACACTATTATTAATGGGGTCCTCAATTCAGAGCATACCGGTGATTTGATTGATCAACGCACCGGCGAGGTCATAAAAAACCAGATGGGCTCGATCACCGATACTGTCGAAGGTAATATCACGCGCGAACTGACGGGCAATAAGACCTCTACACAAACCGGTGACCTGACCTCGACCATCAATGGCATGATCGATGAAAAGCTGAACGGCAATCACAACAGAACGGTTGTTGGAGACACGAACACAACCTACCAAGGCAACACGACGACGACAACAACAGGTAAGCGTACTGGAACAGTGAATGGAGGGAGCATGGATAC
Source organism: Advenella mimigardefordensis DPN7 (assembly GCF_000521505.1). GTDB lineage: Bacteria > Pseudomonadota > Gammaproteobacteria > Burkholderiales > Burkholderiaceae_B > Advenella > Advenella mimigardefordensis. Next base: position 4,004,950 of record NZ_CP003915.1, on the reverse strand, counting down.
TGTTTTCGGGATACGCCAAACCTATACTGTTGGTGCAGCAGTTACGGGAGCTATCGTTGCTGCGAGCGGATTCGGAATCAACTCCACGTTCACAGGTGTGAATGTTGCTGCCCATGGCTTTACTGGTACATTGGCTGGCTATGACTGGAAAACAGCCGCTTTGGGAACGCGAACGACTGGTGTAGATTTAGAACTGAAAGGAGCAGATACCAACATCAAAGGAATTTTGAATAGTATCAAAGCTGTTGACAATGAAGTAGGTACGGTAATAAACGATATTGCTGCAACCCGGCAGGAAATCGATGGTTTGGGTCAGAAGGTAGCAGGGGCCCGCCTGCGCGTCGGCGGTATTACTCTTCGGGGTACGGGTCTGGATTTAACGGCGTGATGTAGCATGAATGAATTTATGCCTCGTCGCGAGAATCGGTGGCTGACGCTGCTTGTCACGTTTTGTGGACTGCTGCCGTTGCTATTTGGTATCCCAATGCTTGCCCTGGGTCTTTACTATCTGCTTCAGGGCGAACTGACTGGTGCGATCGGCATTCTTGTCGGCGCCGCTCTGGCTTTACTCATCTTCTTCTTTGGGGTCTTCCCGCAGATGCGCTTGGACTGGCGACAGCATTACCTGCGCGCGAATGGCATAGCGACGAAGGGCGAAATCCTGGAGAGCGAGTTTTCCGGGACATTGATCAACAATCTGCCGCAGTATCGCCTGCTGATTCGGTATATCCACCCCAACACCGGGCAGGAACAGATCGCCAAAACAATGCTGGTCGTCAATTACGCTGCTGCGGCCTCACTGAGTCCGGGCGCGAGCGTTCCACTTAAGGTCAGTCGTGACCGACCGGATCATATCGCGATCGCTTAATCCAAGGTGTGTTCACTTATGAAAATAATAAAGCCATTTTATCTGGGAACATTAACGCGGCCCTTCTCCATGCATCGGCAGCACCGCCTGGGCGTTGCCGTGTTTGCCGTTGCCGATTACAGTCGTGATGAAGAACAGCCTAGACTCGACCCTGATCATTTGCTGTGGCGCGACCTGTTGCCTCAACTGGATTGCGAAGGGATGATCGACCAATTTATTCCCAAGCCTCAGGCTGAGTATCTGGTTAGCGGGTTTGCAACCACTGAATTTGCGCAACAGGACAACCAGTGTGCAGTACGTGTACAAGTGGGCGATCTGGAAAAAAACCTGATGGTCTCTGGCCAGCGCTACTGGTTGAACGGCAGGCTGACCGCAGCTGAGCCATTTGAGCGCATCGAAATTACCTGGGAAAATGCGTTTGGCGGCGCTTCTTTTGCTGAAAATACAGCGGGCAAAGGGGCGGATACCGTTACCGTAGACAATGTATCCACACGACTGGCGCCGAATATAGAACTTCCCTCGGCTCGTATGGGAACACAGGACAGCAAGGTTGAACCGGCCAGCTTCGGCCCGATTCCACTCATGCGTCCCAGTCGCTTCGCTCTGGGCGGTGCCTATTCAGAAGAATGGCTGAAAAAAGACTTCCCCGGATTTTTTCCCGATTTGGATCCGACTATCTTCAATGCGGCCAGCCCCGATCAGCGCTGGACCGAAAGTGACTGCCTGCCTGAAAGCGCACCCTTTACCATCTGGAATATGACCCCCGGCCAGCCGTACTGGCAGGGCGTGCTGCCCGACTGGAAGGCACGTTGCTTTGTTATCAAAAGCACGCGCTCACGCGAAGATGAACTCCAGGCTGCGCATGATCGCCGCGTCGCGGGTTCATCCGCACACGGTCAGCATCAAGACCTGCGAGGGCAGACTATAAGCGCGTCGAACCCTGTTTCTGACTTTGGGGAAATCACAGATGTAAATGAAGAGCACGAGGCGTTCATTGAGATTTCGTTGCGAGCGACAACGGCATGGTTTCTGCCTCATGAGAAGAAAGTAATCCTGATTTACCACGGCTCACTGGACATTGCCGAGGATGACGCCGCAGACATCAAGTGCATCATGCCTGCGCTGGAAAAGCCCGGTCAGCAGCGCGATACCGCCTGGTACCAGCGTGTGATGGGACAGCGTCGCGACCCTGAGCATGGTGCCATGTATGCCTTTCAGGACAGTGAACTGGTGCCGCAAGACCTGTTGAATCCGCTGGATTTTCTGGACATGGACGTGACCCGCCTGGCCCGCTGGCAAAAGGCGATTGTTCGAAAAGATCAGATAATCAGCGAGCAGCGCACGTTTATTGCGAAATCGGGATATGATCCGGACGAGTACCTTCCCATCGTGATGGGGCCCGAGCGGCAGTATTCTGTACAGGATGTGCCGCAATTGATGCAGGCGCTTAAAGCCCTGCCGGCGCAGGCGGAAAAAATCAAGGCTGAAAAGCGGGCAGAAGCGCGTAAACATTCGCTTGCGCCGGAACTGACAGAGGACATTCTGGAAAATCGGATCAAAGCGCCTCCCGGCCCACCCCGGCCGATAGCCGATCAGATTGATGACCAGATGCCTGGTGACCTGGAACAGATCAGACATCAATACAAAGACGAACTCGAAGCCTGGCAGGAACATCAGCCCAGGGAGTTCGCTGAAATCAGCGCCCATGCGGATGCCGGCCCAAATGCTCAGATCGATCACGACAGCAGCCTGAAAGCAGGCCGGCAACACGCGCTGGACAAGGCGATGGAAACGGAAGAATTTCAGACAGCGAACCGCCGCTATCGTGAGCGAGCCGAGGAAATCCGCGACATGCCCGAATTCGCGGCACTGGAGCGCCTCAAGCGCATGGAACCGCTCAATCGTAAAATGTATCTTTATTCGGTACAGATGCAGGAAGGGGTCGCCAGGGTTTCCCCACATCGCAGCGAACAGATCCGTACCCAAGTGCAGCAACGTTACGATGCGGACAAGGACCTGTCCATGATGGATCTGACCGGGGCTGATCTTTCTGGTATGCAACTGCAAGGGGCAAATCTGCACGGCGCCTTTATGGAAGCCGCGGACCTGAGCGGTGCCGACCTGTCCGGCTGTAATTTATCAGAAGCGGTACTGGCCCGCAGCACGCTGGACGGTTGCAATCTGAGCCATGCCAACCTGGATAATGCGAATCTTTCAGTTATTCAGGCAAAAGGAACGCGATTTGAAGGCGCCAGCCTGGATACGAGCATTATCGAACAAAGCACTTTTTTCGAATGTGATTTTTCGCATGCTCGCCTCTCGCAATTGCTGTTGAATAAAATCCGCTTTCAAAAATGCGCTTTTGTGGATGCTGAACTTTTCCAATGCATTTATACCGAGTGCGAATTTACTGAAAATGCACTGGGCGCGCGCATGACGCGCACGACATTTCTGCAATCGCAGCTCAAACGAAACCGCTATGCCGGGGCTTTTCTGGACAGCAGCCATTTCGTTCAAAGCGCGCTGCAGGGTGAAGTGTTCGGCCTTGGCCGATTCCTGAACGTCGCGATGGTTCATCACACCACATTGCAGGAATGCTCATTTGCTCATGCGCAGTTCAGGCAATGCAATTTGCGAGGGCTGCAACTTGATGGCCAGGACTTTACGCATGCGGATATGAGCATGACGGATTTCTCTGAATCCTCTCTGAAGGGCAGCACGCTTAGCAAAATGACCGCCAGGGACGCTATGTTTGTTCGTACCGATTTGCGTCACGCTCAGGGTGAAGATGCCAATCTGATGCAAGCGACCATGACCGGCGCAAATCTGGAAAATGCTGCATTTTCAAAAGCGAACTTTTTCCGTGCTAATCTGGGTCGCGCCCGCCTGGACGAAACAACCGAGCTGGATCAAGCCTATACGACTCAAGCCAACCTTTACCCCTTGCGAGATCTTCAGGGGGAAGATGCATGATCACGCTGGTAGAATTACGTGAACTGTCGCGCATTGGCGATTCACTGACTGATCAGGTTATTGACTTTGATCTGGACTCCGAAGACCTCTCAGGCATGACTTTCCAGGAGGTGACCTTCAAGGATATCTCCATGAAGGGTGCCAACCTTGCCGAAGCGGTGTTTTTACAATGCCGCTTTGAACAGTGCAACCTGGGTTCGGGTAATCTGAAGCTGGCGCTGTTCACCGAATGTCATCTGTTCAATTGCAATATTGAAAACAGCACACTGGACGCGACGCAATTTAATGAATCCACGCTTATCAACTGCAATTTCGAACATATCACAAGCGAAAACGCCGTGTTTCGCATGTGCAATATGCAAGGTTCGAGATTGCTGTTTGACAGCAACGTCCTTACGCTTATGGACAGCGTTGAGCTGTCTGGCGTTGACATGGGCGGGAATGTGCTGGAACAATTCACTTTCATGCACTGTGATCTGGCGCAACTTGCCTGGCCTGACAGCAGTTTTGATCGCGTGGTGTTTTTCGAATGCCAGATGGATGGCGTAGATCTGGCCGGGCAACATATGCAGGCTTGCCAGTTTATTGATAGCTCGCTAAAAGCGGCGAGGTTCCTCCACGCGCAATTGCCGCAGTGCAGTTTCAAGGGTTGCCAGTTACAGCAGGCAGATTTTCGGAACGCTATCGCAACCAACGCACTATTTCCGCAGGCGGATCTCACCGGGGCTGATTTTTCCGGTGCCCGGCTGCATCAGACCTTATGGCCGGAATCGTGCCTTGCCAATTGCAATTTTTCACGTACATTGCTGGATATGAGCGTGTTTCACAAGGCCAATTGTGAAAATGCCAATTTCAGTCATAGCGACCTGTCATTCTCGGATTTTACCGAGGCCAACCTTAGCGGCATTATCTGGATCAAAACCACGTTTTCACGCACGCGGCTGCACCGTGCACTGGTCACAGATTCATCCCTTAAAAAGCAGGCTGGTGTGATTGAAAAAGACCCTGAACTTTTTGAAGCAGAACTTTTTAGCGCGCATCTGCAGCCTGGCGCGAACTGGAGTTGATATGTTAGCCAATACCCAAATGTTCGGACTGGACCTGGCCTTCCCCGATGTCTGTCTGACACCGCCCACGATTCCCATTCCCTACCCAAATATAGCCATGGGCATGATGGCCATTCCTATCTGTTTCAATATCCTGAAATGCTTTGCCCCCGCACATAACATGATGACCTTCACGCCCATCAGCCTGGGCGATATTCCGGGTGTGATCGGTGGTGTCGTCTCCCACACCGTCATGAGCCTCAAGCGCGATTTGACGGGGGCCTTCACCGTACTGCTGCGCGGTTTGCCTGCCACGCGATGGGGTAGCATCACCCTGCAAAATACCTTCAATATGGTCGGGATACGGGCTGTGCCAAGCCAGCCTAAAGTGTTTGTGCTGGCTGCGTGATGATGTAGGCGAGCGGGTGTTCTGTTGAAACCAGCATCACCCTGGGAGTGGGCAGGCGAGATCACTTGTGTTTATACTGCTAGAAGTGTTTGAGATGCTGTGTTTGCAAATAAGTCAACGTGGGTAGAATTCCTCTGCAGATGCTTAGGTGTGTCGCTCATTTAAATCGATCTATTTTTGCAAAACGAATTGCATGTTTTCTATCAATCAAACGTGCCTGTTTGACAGCCTGATTTGCGTAATGATAGTGTTACGTGATCTGGGCATTATCGTGGCTCAGATCGATATTACTAACTGAGATTCGGGTCAGAAGAATATGTCAAGCAATCACCAATGTCGAGATCAGGCCATTCGCGATACGCACGAAGCCGCCGCCTTCAACCAGTGGCTTGCCAACGAGATTCAGGAAGCGCTCGATGACCCTCGGCCGAGTGTGCCGCAAGATGAGGTTCTGGCAGGGATGCAGGCCAGGATAGCAGCAACAACCGCTTTAGCCCGTTCGTAAGTATCGGCGCTTTCCCCCAGACACATATACTGTGTTTCGATATGCACAAGATAGTCTACAACCTGTTGGCAAGACGCGCCGGCTTTAAGGTCGAGAGCCGCTGTAAGCAAATAATGATCATACTCGTCGGCAAACGGCAGATTTCTTTCGTCATACCACTTCCCGGGGTTGCCACTTCCAGGACCCAGTAAGCCGATAGGATCCCAGAGATCCCAGGCTATATTGCGCAGTTTCGTCAAATCGACATCAGGAGAGGGCGGGGTAGTATCTGATGGATTCATAATGAGTGTGTGGAGTGGCTCTGGTATATTTTTCTCCAGGGGCGCGCTCCGGATTATTTGCTATTTCCGGATCGTAGCATATGGTTAGTCTACTATTCGGGAACAACGTCCAGTCCCGTAAACGATATCAGACTGCGGGGATACGATATTCTGGAATGCTGGGTGACTGTCCAGATGATTGGTGTAGGCGATGCCTTAAGCCCATACGAGTTGGCGAAAGCATAGGAGGGTGTGGTGACTAGCAGCACAGACATCTCTGTCAGGATTTTGTATGAATGGAATGAAACTGCGTCGCAGACAGCCAGTTTCAGGCCAGCGGCTAGTGCTGTCGCGCTGATTGACTGGACGATCCTGCCGCCTCCTGTTGATGAGAGTGTGCCCCAGCCGGTGATAAGTGCGGTTGCAGAGACGGCTGTTGCCCTGGGGGCAGTCGCCTTCCGTCTGTTCTTTAAGGAAAATCTTCCGAACAACCTGACGATATTTCCGGCGCCGCGTGCTTGGGTGGGGCTGCGGGCGGTGGATCGCATGCGCCGTACCTGGCCGGTAGATATTGCAACTGCTATGACGCCAGAGGCAACCGCCGAGATGTTTTCTCAGGACTGGCATTTGCAGGGACAAACCGGGCTAGTGCTTCGGGGGTATAGCCTGTCAGACGAAAGCATGAATCGACTCAGGCGTGCGCGAGACTGGCGCGACCAGGCGTTCCCAGCAGACGCGAAGCTATTGATTGCGCCAGCCGTTGATGGCGAGGGGGTGCTGCTTGCTGCCGGGCATCAGTGTGAACTGGAGGAGGCGGTGGAGGGTGTGGTGAGTCGATTGGTTAATGCTGGAGTGAATGTGACCGTCGATGGGGCGGCCTGAACGCCGGATCCGGGCTGACCGTTTCAATCAGCGCGCGTTGACCGGCATGGGCGTATTGAGCAACTTTGGAAGGACTGACTGACAATTTTCCACCTGAACCGGCAAGTGCCCGGCAACGGTTTGGAATCTTAATTAGCATTCAAATCCGCATGACGACTGAGCTGTTCGGCCTGTCCATTCATCTGCTCGACAACATATGACAGGCGTGATGGTTCGAGACGATTGGACATGGCCGTGATGGTAAGGGCCGCCCGGGGATGGCCTGCTGCATCTACAACCGGAACGGCGACAGCGCTGGTACCGGACATCACGCCATTCTGAACATAGGCATAGCCCAGGTCTCTGGCTATTTGCACTCTTTGAACGAGTTGCTCTGGCGTCAGCGCACCCTGGGCAAGGCGCTTGGCATTGGCTGTAACGATAGGCTGCAGTTCTTCTTGCGACAGACATGAAAGAATGGCCACGCCCGAAACGCCGGCGCCCAGTGGCCGGCGCGCACCTACATCAATGGACAGAACCTGGATAGGATGGTGGCCGGTCTGACGGGCAATACAAATCGAATCCAGCCTATGTCTAATGCTCAGGAAAGCAGTGTCGCCGATGCTTTGGGCCAGGTAGTTCAGGCAAGTCGGCGCGGCAGACAAAAGCGGAAAGCGTCGTCGGCGAGCGAGACCCAGCAGGGTCAACTCGCTGCCAATCAGGTAACGGCGGGTAAGTGGGTCCTGTTCAACAGCCTGTTCCTGTAGCAGCGTCTTCAGGATACGACGCGCGGTAGGCCGGTTCAGTCCTGAAATATTCACAATATCTGTCAGGCGCACACCATGCTCTTGCCCACAGGCAACCAGCCGCAGGATCTGCATGGCACGGGACACCGTCTGGCTTCCCGGCTGCGCACCGGAATTGTCTTCTCTCTCGTCTGCATTCATGATGTTTCCTCGGGACAGTGACGGCTAAAGCACCGATTTTGGGGTTTGTAATACCGCCGGTAAGGTAACGACTTCGCCCAGCGTGGCGTAGTTGGGACCGCCAAGGCGGCAGATGGGTCGCAAATTAGTGGTCTCGATTTTTCCGTTGTTCAGCAAACTATCCCTGATATGGAGGACCTTGATTTCTCCAACAAAGAATTCCGCGCCGGTATCGCCGTAGGGCGTTACGCTATGCAGTTGGCACTCCATGCTGATCGGTGCATCTGCAAGTCGAGGTGTTGCCATTGATTCTCCTGGCAACGTGTCAAGCTTAAGCAGTTGCACCTCGCTGACTTCGGGTGGATATTCCGCAGCACTCTGATGCAAAGGTTCCAGCAGCGTCTCGTCGGCAATATTAACGACGAACCGGTTGTTACCAAGAATGTTCGTTGCTGTGTCCTTGCGGATGCCTGCCTTACGACCGATATTGATGCCGATCATGGGCGGCATGTTGGAAACGATGGTGTAGCAACTGAATGGTGCGACATTGATCAGGCCGCTCGCCGACAGCGTGCTGACCCAGGCGATGGGTCGCGGTACGACAATACCGGTCAATAATTTGTAAGTCTGTTCGGGGCTCATGCTGTCTGCAAGAATTTTCATAGGTTTGTTCACCAGAAATATGTCCAAATAGTAACCGTCATTGGCAATGAAAATACATGACAAACGCAATAATGCCCCATTTTTATGCATTACGGTGATTGCTGAATCTATATTAAGTCCGGTATTTGGACGTAAATAGTTTTTTCATATTGTCCTGTAGCGCCAACCCTTGCTATCTTTTGCTGCATGGTTTCACCATCGATTACAGGAAGAGACAAATGCAAGTACAAAAAATGATTGTTGCCTTATCCATACTGTTGACAGCAACCGCCTATGCAAGTGACTGGCCTGCCAAGCCTGTTTCGATCATTGTTCCTTATCCGCCAGGCGGTAATGTGGATGTGGCAGCAAGGCTCATTGCGCCTGGGCTTGCCAAAGCCTTTGGCAAGCCATTTATTGTGGAAAACAAGGCGGGCGCCGGGGGCATGATTGCCGGAGAATATGTTGCAAAAGCAAAACCGGACGGCTATACCTTCTTCATGGCAGCTAATGGGCCCCTTCTTTATAGCCCGATTATTTTCAATCGTGATGCCTATCATTGGGACAGGGATTTCGAGGCAGTGACGTCCATCTCCATGACCCCCATGGTGCTGCAGGTACGACCCGATCTGCCTGTCAAAACGGTGAGCGAACTCATCGATTACGCAAAACAGCACCCGGGCAAACTGAATATGGCCTCACCTGGTGCCGGGACCTCCAATCATTTGATGAGCGAACTGTTGCTGGCCAGGACGGGAGCCAAATGGATGACGGTGCACTACAAGGGTAATGCACCTGCCATTACGGATTTGCTTGGCGGGCAGGTTGATTTCAGCTTCGATCAGATGTCCGTGGCCTTGCCCTACCTAAAGGATGGCAAGTTGCGTCCCCTTGCCGTGACGTCCCAAAAGCGACTGGCTAGCCTGCCGGACGTACCGACGCTATCCGAATCCGGTATTTCAGATGCCGTTGCCTATACCTTTACCGGTTTGATGGCGCCTAAAGGCACGCCAGCCGATATTCTTGAAAAACTCAGTACAGCTACGACAGCGGTACTGAAGGATCCGGCAATCATTGAGCGTTTTGAGACGCTTGGGGCCGAAGCACAGAGCATGACGCCTGAGGAATTCAAAGCGTATCTGAAAAGCGAAGATGACCGCTGGGTACCCATTATCAAAAATGCCAACATTAGTGTGAATTAGGAACAGAATATGTCAGGAACAATGAATATAACGAAAAGAAAGAGCATCTATGCCGAAGGGTTCAGTCACAAAAACCCGATTCCGGCAGCCAGCCAGATTGGCAGTATGGTGTTTTCGGGCAGCATCCAGGGAACGGATCCTGCTACCGGTGCGTATGGATCGACGATAGAGGAACAAAGCCGGCTCATGTTTGACCATGTCAAACGCATCTGCCACGCCGCCGGGCTGGAACCCACGGATATTATCAAAATGCATGTCTGGATGAATGATCGTTCGCAGCGCGCGGCATTGAACAAGGAATGGCTGGCGTTGTTTCCGGATCCTGAATCCAGACCAGCCAGGCACACCATGCAGGCCAGCCTGGATGGCGGAAAATTACTGGAATGCGACTTCATTGCCGTGAAGGGAGGATCACATGCCTGATTATCTGCCTTTTGACCCGAATCCGCGCGCGCCCAACCCCAAGCCGCCCGCCAGCAGTTGCGACAGTCAGTTCCATGTTTTCGGACCGGCGACGCAGTATCCCGTGAGGGCCGGTGCAGCCTATGAAATGCCGACAGCCACGATAGACGCGGCCTTGCGCTTGCATCGGACATTGGGAATAGAACGAGGTGTGATTGTCCAGGCCACCACCTACGGAGCCGACCATCAGGTGGTTCTGGACGCGCTGCAGGCCGCCGGACCGGGTTATCGTGGATGTGCGAATGCACTTGTTCTGCTCGATGGCACGGACAATGAACTCGAAAAGCTGGATGCTGCTGGCATAAAAGGTGCCCGCTTCAATCGCCAGGGACTGGGCGTGAGCATGTCGGAAAAAGAATTTGCGCATGCGATCGCCCGCATTCGGGAATTGGGCTGGTACGCGAAATTCCAGCCGGAAGCCACGGGCATTATGGATCAGCTCCCCATGTTCCAGTCACTGGATATTCCGGTGATGCTGGATCATATGGGGCGGCCGGATCCGCGCCTGGGTACTGCCGATCCCAGCCTGAACGCGGTTCTGGAACTCCTGAAAAAAGGGAATGTCTGGGTCATGTTGTCACTGACAGAAAAAGTATCACGCGACGGCGCGCCCTGGGATGACGTGGTTCCCATCGCCCAGGCCTACATTGAATCTGCGCCCGATCGTATCGTTTGGGGTAGCGACTGGCCGCACCCGGTATCGGTCAAACAACCGCCCAATGAAGGTGATCTGGTTGAGCAGTTATACCGTTATGCCCCTTCCGATGCCTTGCTGAAAAAAATACTGGTTGATAATCCGGCCGCCTTCTTTGGATTTGATAAATGAAAATAGTTTCTTTTGTGATAAAAAACAAGGCACGATTCGGTATCGTCATTGATCAGGAAGTCGTTGACCTGACCGACGTTCTCGGGCCGGACGCTCGTACTGTCAATGAACTGCTCGGCAGTGGGAAACTGGCCGCTTTCGGTCACTCGCTGCCTGACGATGCGCCTCGCTATCGTCTGGATGAGCTGCATTTTCTGCCACCCGTACCCGATCCTGGAAAAATCATTTGTGTGGGGGTCAATTATCACCATCGCAATGAAGAATATAAGGACGGCACTGCGGCTCCCGCCTATCCCAGCGTATTCCCGAGGTTCGCGTCCTCCATTACGGGTCACGGGCAGCCGTTGATCTGTCCGGTTGAGGAATCACAACAGCTTGATTATGAAGGTGAAATTGCAATTGTCATTGGAAAACGCGGTAGGCGTATTGCCGAGCAGGATGCGCTTTCTCATATTGCCGGCCTGACCTGCCTGAATGAAGGCAGCGTACGTGACTGGTTAAGGCACGGGAAATTCAACGTGACGCAAGGGAAAAACTTTGACCGTAGTGGCTCAGCCGGACCCTGGCTGGTCACCTCCGATGAATTTTCCAGCTATGACAATCTTGAAATCATTACGCGCGTGAACGGCGAAGAACGCCAGCGTGATAACACCGCAAACCTGATGTTCTCCTTTGCATTCTTGATTCACTATATCTCCAAATGGACCACGCTGGAGCCAGGGGATGTGATATCTACCGGTACACCGACCGGTGCCGGCATCCGGTTCGACCCGCCTAAGTTCCTGCGCGAAGGGGATGTGGTTGAAGTAGAGGCGCCGGCTATCGGCATTCTGAAAAACACGATTAAAAACGGGTGAATGATGCTCAGCAAGCAAACACATCAAAAAGCCATGCGACTGCTACTGGATGCAGAAGCCAGTGTGACTCCGGTTACGCAACTTGACGTTACGTTTCCCGGCCTGGATATTGCGGATGCGTATGAAATACAGAAACTGGTCATTGCCGACAAGATTGCGAACGGCGCGGTACTAAAAGGGCACAAGATCGGACTGACGTCCCGGGCAATGCAATCTACGCTTGGCATAGACGAGCCCGATTACGGACATTTGCTGGATAATATGTTTTATTACGATGGTGATCGTATTCCCGCAGACCGCTTTATCGTTCCCAGAGTTGAAGTTGAACTGGCGTTCGTGCTGGGAAAACAGCTCAGAGGCCCCAACGTGTCGCTGTTCGATGTACTGGATGCGACGGCGTTCGTGCAGCCTTCGCTGGAGCTGGTCGACGGGCGTACGCAATACCCGCGAAGGATCGTGGACAATATTGCTGATAATGCGGCCTCGGCGGCAGTTGTGTTGGGGGGCCGGGTGGTACGCCCGATGGATATTGACCTGCGCTGGGCCAGTGCGCTTTTGTACAAGAATGGCACGATCGAAGAATCGGGCGTATCCGCAGCGGTTCTTGGGCACCCTGCGATGGGCGTGGTATGGCTCGCGAATAAAATTGCGGAGTTTGGCGGTGTGCTGGAAAAAGGGCACGTCATTCTGGCCGGATCGTTCACCCGTACCGTTACTGTCGCCAAAGGCGATGTGATACACGCAGATTTCGGTACGCTGGGCAGCATCTCAGTCAGCTTTACCTGATCGGGGGAAGGAACAGATATGAGTGTAAACAAAAACAGCTTCAAGCATGCCCTGGCTCAGAAACAACACCAACTGGGCTTATGGGTTTCGCTGTGCAATGCGTACAGTGCTGAAATTGTCGCGGGTGCGGGCTTTGACTGGCTATTGCTGGACACAGAACATTCGCCGAACGACGTCTCTGGCGTTCTTGCTCAATTGCAGTCTGCCGCAGCCTATCCGGTATCGGCTGCTGTTCGACCGTCGTGGAACGACGCCATCCAGCAAAAGCGCTTTCTTGATATCGGGGCGCAAACATTGTTGATACCTTACGTTCAGAATGCAGAAGAGGCAGCCCGGGCGGTAGCTGGTATGCGCTATCCGCCGCGAGGGAACAGGGGCGTGGGCGGCACCATGCGCGCCAGTCATTTCGGTCGAAATAAAAATTACATGCACGAATGCGAAAGCGAACTGTGTCTGCTGGTGCAGGTAGAAACGCAGGAAGGACTGGATAATCTGGAAGCGATCACCCGGGTGGATGGGGTTGACGGTGTTTTCATCGGGCCGGCCGATCTTTCCGCCAGTATGGGCCATCTGGGCAACCCGGGTCATCACGAAGTGCAAAGCGCCATAGAAGATGCAATCAGGCTGGTGCGGGCGCTGGGTAAAGCGCCGGGCACTCTTACTCTGGATACGCAACTGGCCCGTCATTATATGGAATGTGGTTCGCTGTTCACCGCGGTAGGTATGGATGTCGCGCTGCTGGCGAAGGCGGCGGATGGGTTGGTGGGCGCGTTTTCCTGATTGCAGAGAAATGCCTGACGGGCGCATCAATCGTATGGCCTTGGGCATGTGTCGCATTAGGTGACACTGCCGGTCAGAACCGGGCATGGTTCTCATCGGCAGGCAGTCATTTTTATTCAAAAACGAAATGCTCACTTGACATGAACACCGACAACCCTGAATTATCGTTCAGCCCCCGCTTTTCGCTTCTGCAGGTAAATGGCGGTTTTGACAGCTGCGCCCCGTAGCGGTTCGGGAGGGAGCCAGCTTGGTTTTTCCATGGCCAGGACGTCTGCAAGCTCCTGCGTGCGATGTCCCAAAATAAGTTCCGCCAGCAGTTTGCCGTAGCAGGTGCCTTTCAGGACGCCGGCGCCATTGCATCCTACAGAGGCATAAAGATTGGGGGCCATTTCGCCAAAATAGGTTGCGCCGTTACGCGTTAAGGCCGTAACTCCACCCCACAGGTGCTCGAATTGATGACTTCTCGCGGCGGGATAGCGTCGACGATAGCAATCGGTCAACAGTTCCAGAACGGAACTGCCGGTCTGTGGCTTTTCATAAGAATAGGCACTTCTTACCATAAAGCGCTTGTTCTGAATTTTTCGCAGCGTGGTGCCCATACGGTTGGCAGGTATCAGGCCCCATTCGGGCTCGCTTCCATGTAGCGCGAGTTGTTCTGGATCCAGCTCTGGTGTGATCGCCGCATAGGTAAAGATTGTAAACATGCGGTCTTTGAGAAACCCCAGCTTGCGGGCGAACCCGTTGTTGGCAACAATGATTTTTGCCCCTAGAATCAGCCCCCGTGCCGTGCGAACGCCTTGCTCCCGACCTTGTTCTACCGATAATACCGGGCAGTTCTCCAGCAATGTGACGTTGGCTGGTAAATGATCGGCCAAGCCTCGAATGAGCGCAGCAGGTTGCATAAAAACATTGCTATTGGTTTGAATCGCAAAGCGGTAGTAGCGGGTTCCCAGACGTTCTGAAAGCTGGGTCTGGGATATCTCCTGATACTCCACACCCCATTTGTCATATTGACGGGCCGTATTTTGCAGGCTGACGGCGCCTTCCTCAGTTGCCGCGCCGTGGTACTTGCCTTGTGGGTTCCAGCCGCAATCAATTTGATGGGTATCAACCAGCCCTTTGAGCCAGCGCAATCCACCGTCATAGACCCGAATTTGCTTTTGCGCGATTTCTGCCGGGCTGATATGCCCCGACATATTGGTATTATGGGGCAGGGCGATGACAAACCCTGAGTTTCGGGCCGAGGAACCCTCGCCAACGATACCCGCCTCCAGCACCAGAATGCTGGCCGATGAGTTCAATTCTGCCAGCCTGCGCGCAGCCGCCAGCCCCGTGTATCCGGCTCCAATCACGATAAAATCGTATTTTTTTTCAATTGCAATAGCTGTCTTTGCTGTTCGCGCAGGCAACAGAGCGTTCCACCCGGACCGACTTTCGTAGACGGGATAAGTTGTTCTAGACGACATGTTTAACCTTGATTTTTTCTATAGAAATCTATGTACGAGCTTCCAGACTCTTTTGCACTTCGTGCTGGACCGTGTCCCAGATCTGTGCTTTCAGTTCGTTGAACCGGGGCGACAGTTGTACGCTGGCATTGCGCGGATGAGGCAGATCATTTGGTATATCCTGTACTACCTTTCCAGGCCTGGATCCCAGCACAATAACGCGAGAGGATAGTAATAGCGCCTCATCAATCGAATGGGTGATAAACACAATGGTTTTGCCGCTTTGCTCATAAATCCTGATCAATTGTTCTTGCAGTACCTGCCGTGTCATTGCATCCAGCGCGGCAAAGGGCTCGTCCAGTAAGATCACATCTGGATTATTGGCAAGCACGCGTGCAATCGAAACACGCTGACGCATGCCGCCAGACAGCGCTTTCGGAAAGGCATCTTCAAAAGACCGCAGTCCGACCATATCGATATATTCTTGTGCAATCTCGTGGCGTTCCTTTTTTGAAACGCCCTTGAGTTTTAAGCCGAATGCGACGTTCTCTAGCACGGTCATCCAGGGAAATAGCGCGTATTGCTGAAAGACCATCCCACTTTGTGGATCAACGTCTCTGACCTCGTGACCGTTGACGACAACCCTTCCGGTGGAAGGTCGTACAAAGCCGGCGACCAGATTGATCAACGTTGATTTGCCGCAACCGGATGCACCCAGCAGCACGACGAATTCGCCTTTCTTGACCTCGATGTTCACTTTATCCAGAACATGCAATGTTCCGTAGCTCTTGCTCACATTTTCAATGCTAATCATGACACTTTTCCTTAACGCTGCCAGCGCAGCACGCGGTTTTCAATGCGGCGCAGAATCACATCAATAATCAATACTGTGATACTGATCATCACCATGCCCAGCACCACGGTGTCGGTCTGGAAAAACTCTTTGCCATTCATGATCATGAAGCCCAGTCCTTCTTTGGCAGACACCAGTTCAGCGGAGATAACGCAAGTCCACGACAGTCCCAGAATGATCTTAAACCCGCTAATGATCTGTGCAAGACTTGCCGGCAGGATCACTTCTCGCATGACCTGAAACCGGCTGGCGCCCAGATTTCGGGCCGCCAGCACCAATACCTGATCAACGTTGCGAGTGGCTTCGATCACGTAAAGAAGGGCGGGAGCGATTGTTCCCATAAAAACAATACTGTACTTCTGTGTTTCGGTAATGCCGAACCAAAGCAGAGACAGGGGTATCCAACTCATGGAGGGCAAGGGCCGGATCAGCGAAATAATGGGATCAAACACGGCGCAAAATCGGCGGGATGTGCCTAAAACCAGCCCCAGGGGGATAGAGACAGCGACTGCCAGCGCAAAGCCGACCATTACCCTGCGGGTGGATGCGAGTACATGGGATAGCAGTACGCCGTCGTTCAGGGTTCGGATTCCGCGTAGGACTACTTCGGATGGAGAAGGCAGAAAAATGGGGTCGACCAGTCCGAAGCGACACACCATTTCCCAGATCGAAACGAAAACGGCAACTGATACGCAACTGATCAGGACCAGCTCCCGTTTTTTGGAAACGTAAGACATTCTTGGATACTCCTGCTATTGTGTGAAATCGAATTTCAGATGAAATCCGGGTTGATCCAGTCGCTTACTTTGGGAGCGCGATCCAGCTGCTTGTAGGTCACCAGCATCTCTGCCAGTTTTTGAAGACCCGTGACGAACTTGCCGTCTTTGGCCATCAGGTCCTTTTGCTGTGCCAGGGTGTACCACTCGGCTCCCTTAATCGTTTCCAGTTGCTCAGCATCGTTCAGGTTAGTTAGTTTTTTGAGAATCGGCACCGCTTTTTCGGGTTCGTTTTTCAGTATCTCGCACGATTGGAAATAGGCTTTGATAAAGTTTTTGACTGCCTGAGGGTTGGATTCCGTATAGGTTTTTTTCACCACCAGCAGATCCGGCCCCGGTGTTGTGCCGAATTCCTTGTACAAGCTGAAGCTTGGGTCGTCGGCCAGCAGCTTGACGCCTGGCATTGCCGACAAAATATTAAATTGGGGTGTCCATGCGGCGCAGGCATCGATCTGGCCTGATTTCATCGCGGCGATGATCTCGGGTCCGGAGATGTTGATAACGTTGATGTCCTTGTCGGGCGTCATGCCGCTGGCGGCAATCAGATCCAATACCAACAGATGCGTGCTGGATGCAAATGCTGTGCCAATTGTTTTACCTTTCAGATCTTCGATACTGTTGATGCCATCCCTGACAAAAAGGCCCTCAACCTTGCCGAAATTTTCCGGTACGCCGACTACATAGAATTGCTTGACGCCACGCGCCATCAGCGCCATGGTCGAAATGGATCCAAATCCCGCCAGATCGACGTCTCCCGCCATCATGGCGCTTAGCCGAGCAGAGCCGGTGACGAATGATTCCCAGCGCAAATCAATGCCTTCTCTTTTGAGCAAGCCGTTTTCGATTGCCAGATACGTGGGGTAATGAGAAAGCCAGGGTGAGCCGCCGTAAGCCATTTTCTGCATTTCCTGGGCAGAGGCAAACAGTCCGGTTCCGGTCAGGCCAATAGCACCAGCACCTGCGAGAGTATTTTTCAAAAAAGCGCGACGATGAGTTGATGTCACTTTGACCTCCTTTAGTCAATATAGATTTTGAGTGGTTTTTAACCATGGAATCTTTGTCTGCAATCTGGGCAGAACATGCTGCTCCAGTGCCTGACGACTGCTTCGATAGATTTTTTCTGCGGCATCTTCGTTCTCTCCTCGCCGGGAGATTAAATAAACGGTTCGTTGTAATGCTGGCCCGGGTAAGGGTAGAACGGCAATCTTGTCCCAGAAAGACAGCCCCTGGGCGACACATAAGGGCGAGGTGATGGTCCATCCCAGTCCCGAGGCGACCATCGCCATAACCACATCTGCCGAATCAATTTCCAGATAATGGGGAATGCTCACATTGCACCGACGCAAGTAACGTTCGATCTGTCCGCCGTAATGCGAACGTGAAGCAAATCGAATAAAGGGCATTGCCTGCGCGCACACATTCAGATCCTGTTTTGCGAGCAGACCTTCCTTTTCTTTCGATACGACGATCAGGAATGGTTCCTGATACAGTCGGGTCCTGATCAGGTCATCCATATCCTCGACCGGGTCAGACGACACAATGAGGTCCAATTGCCGGTTCAGAAGGCCGTTTGAATGGGTGTGTGACAGACCAGACCAAGCCAGAATACGGCTGGTATTAGTTACCATTGATTTGAGAACATAAGGGCCAACCGTTGCAGAAAAGGAATCGATCATGCCCAACCGGATCTCGACTTGGTTAAATAGTGCGGCTTCCCGTGTCTGAGCGATCAGCCGATCCATGTCTTCCACAATCTGCTTTGCCTTGCGGCTTAGTGAAATACCGGCAGGCGTCAATTTGAACGGACGTCGCTTACGATCAATCACCTGTGTTTTCAATATTTCTTCAATATTCGAAACCACTTGAGATACTGCTGACTGGCTGATACCCAGCTCTTTAGCGGCATAAGAAAAGTTCCCATGTGTAGCGAGTACTTCAAACACTCTTAATGCTTTTATATCCAAGGAAGTGGCCTTGGTCATGTTTGCCTCCAATTTTTTATTAGCAATATACGGTACAAAGTAAAATTAACCTAGGATATGACACTTACCATAAGTGAAAATTATAGTAAGTCACATTTGTGCTAATGATGAGCCTTATCGTGGACATATCAATCGCTGAGTTGAGCGAACCGAAATCCATGATTGATAGTCGAAGTCTGACTATCTCTTTTCCACCGCCAAATAAATAATTCGCATGCGGGGAATCCATTGACCGAATTGGTTAGCTTGCTCCGCCGGTCGGCTTCTATCCCTCTGCCGCAAGGTAATAAAGATTCGTTGCTGAAACGATCTGTCATGTTCCCATTTATCGTTCTATTTCCGGAGGCCGAACTATGTCCGATAGTCGCGATGGTCCGCCCTGGATTGTGCTGTACAGGCTATTGCGAGGTCATTATTCATTACGGGTTATGGCGATGTGCCTGGCAGCGTTCGCGGCTGTACTGGAGCTCGCCTCGTTTCTGATGCTCTGCTATTCGGTGTCACTGCTGCCCGCACTGCACCAACGTGCATGAATTAGCTTAGCGACGATAGAAAAAGGGACCGAAGGCGCATAGAGGGACGCTGCATACGCTCTTACACACGATTTAATTTACAAATTGTAAAATATGCTTCCAGTTCAAAAGGCCTGCCTCTTTTCATGAGAATGATAGAATAGCGCGCCACTTACATCAGGCTGAAAAAAATATTCACTCTAACATTAACAAAAACATGAAAAAACTCGACTATCTTGAACGAAAAATAATGCTCGCCGGCAGGCTTTCCCTCATATTGCTGGGAGCGATTTTCCTGGTATTTGCAGTCTGGTGGGCTGTGCTGAGCGTGCCTAACGGCTGGCGGCTCTACCTGAATGAAACCACTGAAACCAGTCTCCAGAAGGTCGAGGGCTTCAAGCCCGACGCAAAGGCCTTTGAAGACGCGGTTCTCAGCGCGCAAGCCACGACAAGTGGTGTCGATGAAGATGAACTGAAACTGCAGGCAGCCATGAAGACGCCTGAGTTTGCAACGCACTACGACAGCATCATCAACAAGATCCGTGGCTTTGCCGAGAGTAAGCCGGAAGACCGCAAGCGCATTGATACTGCTGCGGAAAACGAAGGTTATACGCCGCTGGCTCCACTTGAGTTTGAAGCCGTTGACAAGTACAGCAAGCTGTGTGCCGGTGACGCAGCAGCTGCAGCAGCAGCGGCAGTTGAAGCTGCCGAGGCAGCCGCCGAAGCAGCAACGGACTCCACATCGGATGCCGCCGCTGATGCCACTGCAGATGCAGGTCAAACAGAATCAGAAGAAGGTATGGATGCTGAGCAGAGCGACGAGCCAGCAGCGGATCCGTATTGCGGCAGGAATACCGTGCGTGGCCTTATCGTAGAAAGCCTGAATACGGTTATCTACAATGCCAGCAACGACGAAGAGAAACGCACTTTGCACAAAAATTTTGTGGCTGGCCTGGACAGCGCCGTTACCAGCTATCTGGATGGCAAGACACCACGTGACTCTTTATTTGCGCTTTCTACAGTACAGATCGCCAGTACGCTGATCACATCATATACATCGACGTTCAGTGAAAAAATGAATGACTCGTCCAGCTCCGAGCCTTCAATGGGCGACGAAATGGACAAACTCACCAAAGGGTTTACGCCGCTGACGCTGATTGCCAATCCATTTGTGATTGGTACACTGGCATTCCTGATGATATTTGTTAATCTGATGATGATGCTTGCGGTTATCCGCATTGGTCGTCGCCTGGAAAAAGAACCAGACAGCAAATCATAATCGTGATATTGCGTTTATGATAAAAAACCGCGCCAGAGATTGTTTCCGGCGCGGTTTTTTTGTCCAATGACCAGCAGTTTGGCACTGAACGCCGCGGTTTCTGCGTGCCTGAGTTATATTGCGCTAGATAGCGGCGCGATAGGTTGCAAGCAGCGGATGAATCGCCGCAACCGGGGCGACGACGAGGGACGATAGCCCAAGCCATGATGCCAGAAGCTGCAATTCTTCGATCAGCCGTTCAATCGTGTGCGCAGGCGCTTTCGGTTCAAGATGCGCCCGCTGGACCACCAATGTGCCTGACTGGCGCTCCGCTTTCAGGTCTACCCGGGCGACAATCGCGCCGTCCAGCAGGAAGGGCAGCACGTAATAGCCGTGCTCACGCTTGTGTGCGGGGGTATAGATTTCCAGGCGATAGTAAAAATCAAACAGCCTCTCGGTGCGGGGGCGGTGCCAGATCAGCGGGTCGAAAGGTGAGAGCAGCGCAGCACCGTCTGTCTTGCGGCCGGCGCGGGCGTCCTTGTGCAGATAGGCTTGTTGCCGCCAGCCGCGCACTCTCACCGGAATAACGGTCCCTTCTTCCACCAGTTGTTGTAGTGGCAACTGTAAATCTGCCGCGGGAATGCGGTAATAGTCGCGCAGGTCTTCCGCTGTGGCCACGCCCAGGGCTTTGGCCGATCGGGCGAGCAGGGCACGCTGCGCATCCACAGTAGATGGGGTAGGGTGAGCAAGTACAGAACGCGGCAGAACACGTTCCGGCAGATCGTAAACGCGCTCGAAGCTGCCCCGGCGATGGGTCGCGACAATCAGGCCAGACCAGAATAGCCATTCGATAGCATGCTTCACTTCGCTCCAGGCCCACATCTCTTTGGCGGCTCCCTTTGCAGCTCGACCGCTGGCGGGTGAGAGATCAGATGCGGCCAGGGGGCCTTCGGTGCTAATGCGCTGCAGAATATCCTCCGCTTCGGCTCGTCTTTCATTGGCGAACGCCTGCAGTGGCCGCCAGACTCCCTCACCACGAAGCGCACGCTCCATGCGCCAGCGCATCAAGGGCTGGCAGTCTATCGGTAGCAGCGAGGCCGCATGTCCCCAATACTCAAAGAATCGTTTGGACTTGGCGAGGGTATCCGAGTCCAGCAACGCCCGGTCGTAGGAGCCTAAGCGGGAAAAGAGTGGCAGGTATTGGGCGCGCACCAGCACATTCACGCTGTCAATCTGGAGCAGGCCCAGTTGTGCGATAGATCGGCGCAACTGCATTGTGCCGATCTTGCGGTCACGGGCGAGGCCGTTGAATCCCTGTGCCGTGAGCGCAAAACGACGCGCTTCGGCAGCGGATATCTCTGATTTCGTTAATGTTGGCATTCGCATGGCGCCTTATCGTTTGCAGGAGGCCGCTGCACGCGCACAGGTGAGCGGCGATGTTTTTCATTATAAGGATGGAACAGAAGCACGCTTTGTTTCAGGCTAAGGACGAATAAAAAAATAACAGACGTGATTCGGCCTTGCATGTTGGAGCTAGTGCGATTCGCAACGCCCCAACAAGGCGGCTTCGCTGCAGCAGGTACAGGCGCCACAGCAGGGCATACTTTCATGACCAAAAAAGCGCTTTAATGTTCGCGGCAATAGCCGGTAAAAATAGTATTTTTCATGTTTTCAGGGAAGACAGTTTCATTTAATCTTGTGTTTTAAGTGATTGAAATTTAACAATAAAAAGTAATACTCTAATATATTAGTAGGTGTTTTCCTTAGTTGACAGCGCTCGTTCGATATCGCTAGAGTGGCGTTCGTAGAGAAGTATCTAATGCTTTATAACTATATGTTGGAGGAGCCATGAAATCCACCAGTCGTGCATTGAAGCGTTTGTCGATCTGTAGCTCGATCGTGTTAGGTTTGTTTGCTGCATCGGTGCAGGCTGCGCCGGTACAACTCAATATTGTTGATGTTGCCGGTGATCTGGCCCTTACCCAGAAAGCACTGGAGAATTTCCAAAAAGAAAACCCGGATTTGGTATCGCGCATCACGTTTACCAAGGCGCCGGCACCGCAAATTCCGGGCAAAATTCAGGCCATGCAAAGAGCCAAGCGTGTTGATATTGATCTGGTGCTCACCGGGTCGGACGCACTGGCTGCGGGTATCGAGCAGGGCTTGTGGTTAAAACTGTTGCCTGATCTGCAGGAACAGCTACCTGGCGTGATGGAAAACTACACGCCCAATGCCGCTGCAATGCAGGAGTTGGCGCATGGTCAGGCGTTGCTGGTGGTTATCGGCAATGCCGGGCCCATGATTGAATACAACCCGGCTAAAGTCAAGGACGTACCCAAAACCCCCGACGAGCTGCTCAAGTGGTGTCAGGCCAATCCAGGCAAATTTATTTATGCGCGTCCCGCCAACTCCGGGCCGGGGCGTGCGTTCCTGATGGGGTTGCCTTATCTGCTGGGTGACAAAGATCCCAAAGACCCGGTCAACGGCTGGGAGAAAACCTGGGCTTATCTGAAACAACTTAATGACTGCATTCCTTATTACCCAGGTGGCACGGGCGCTGTCATGAAGGAACTGGGCGACGGCTCGCGCGATATGACCGCGACCTCTGCCGGCTGGGATATCAACCCGCGTGCACTGGGTATCGTACCTGAAGACTTCAAAGTACAACCGTTTACCAATACAACGTGGGTTGATGATGCGCATTACATGGCCATTCCCAAGGGCGTGTCCGAAGAAAAGCAAAAAGTGCTCATCAAGCTTCTGAACTACATGCTGGAGAAAAAACAGCAGGCCATGACGTATGACTCTGGTTATCACTTTCCCGGGCCTGCCGTTAAAGGCGTGACGCTTGCGGATGCCCCGGCAGAAAGCCAGGAAGTCCTGAAAAAATACGGGCGCGCGGAATATGACAAATGGCTTACTGAATTTCCACATGTCCTGCCGCTGGATGCTGCTGTGATGGTTAAAGCGTTCCAGAAGTGGGATACCGAAATCGGCGCCCTGAAATAAGCGTGCGATAGCCTGTACCGGCAACCTGCTTGGGTTGCCAGTACTTTTGATTCTTTTAGTTGCAGGCCATGGCGTTCGGCTGTGCGGTGCGACTGCCTTCTGCCATTTCAATTACCACTATGACGCAACTGTTTAAAAGTTTAAGTCTGAACGCTGTCACCCGTCGCTTCACCGATGCCAGCGGCCACCAGATCACGGCTCTGAACGAGCTGGATCTGAACATTGAGTGCGGCGAATTTATTACGTTTCTGGGACCATCCGGCTGCGGGAAGACCACCGCCTTGAATTGCCTGGCGGGTTTATTGCGTTTGTCCGGCGGTGAGATTTTTCTGGATCAACGCCGAATCGACATTCTGCCGCCCGAGCAGCGGGGATTTGGCATGGTGTTTCAGAACTATGCCCTGTTTCCGCATATGAGCGTGGTGGATAACGTCGGTTTCGGCCTGAAAATGCGTGGCGTCGATAAAAGCGAAATCACCCGACGGGTTCGTGAAGCCCTGGCGCTTGTGCAACTGGTGGGTCATGAGAAAAAAACTGCCCGGCAGTTATCCGGTGGCCAGCAGCAACGCGTTGCTATTGCCCGCGCCATTGTTATCGAACCGCCGTTAATTCTGATGGACGAACCTTTGTCGAATCTGGACACCAAACTGCGTATTGAAATGAGGGCAGAAATCCGCCGCATTCATAGCCAGTTGCACCGCGCAACGGTCTACGTCACGCACGATCAGGACGAGGCGCTGTCCATGTCGGATCGCATCGTTGTCATGCGCGAAGGCCGGGTGCAACAGGTGGGCACGCCCAAAGAGGTCTATGCCCGACCAAAGAACTTGCATGTGGCGCGCTTTATGGGGTACAGGAATGTGAGCCAGTTTGACCTGAGCCATACACAGGACGATCGTGCAACGCTTTCTTCCCAGGGAGTGACACTGGCGGGTGTAATGGTTGCGCCTGTGAAGGGCCCGACTGCCAGCGTGGCGATTCGGCCTGAAGATATTCAAGTGTGTTCATCTGGAACACCAAATGCCTTCGAGGGGCGGGTTCAGGCGGTTGAATATGGCGGACGTGATTCCCTGGTGCAGCTCGATACCCGTTTAGGCCAAATATACGCACGCATGGATGGCGAATTCAATGTGGATCAGGCGCTTACACTGCATGTGCCTGCGGACAGGGTGATGGTATACGAAGGAGAGCCAGCATGATATTCGTGCCGCGTGATGTACGCGCATGGTTAATCATGCCGGCGCTGCTGAGCATTGTTGCGCTGTTTATTTACCCCTTTTCCTACGGACTGATGCTGACGTTCGATCCCATGAACAGTCAAAGTGTCTGGGGGAATTACATCGAATTTTTTACCAATCGCCGCCTCTGGTATACGCTGATTATCACGCTTCAGTTAGCCGTGCCGGCCACCATTATTAACGTGCTGGCCGCGATACCGATGGCCTTCATTTTGCGTCGCAAATCCCGCTATCAGAAGCTGGTTACCACAATTTTGGTAATTCCGATTACCCTGGGAACGGTGCTGATCGCCAACGGCATGCTGAGTTATTTTTCTCCGACGGGGTGGTTTTCACAGGCGGTGCATGGCCTGGGCTTATATGGATCAGAAGTACGGCTGACGCATAACTACTGGGGGGTGTTGATCTCCCTGATTATTTCCGGTTTCCCTTTTTCATTTCTGCTCATCCTGTCCTATGTGTCTGGCATTGATCCGACCCTGGCGCGCGCCGCAGCCACATTGGGCGCCAGTCCGTGGGAGCAGTTTCGCCGTATTTATTTGCCGTTACTGGCCTCGGGCCTGACCATGACGGCGTGCCTGACCTTTGTTCAGGCGTTTGCCGTGTTTCCGTCGGCGATTCTGCTGGGTATCCCGGCCGGTGCAACGCGGGTTATGTCTATTGCCGCTTATGAGGCTGCCTTTGAATCCTATGACTACAGCCTTGCATCGACGATTGCGATTCTGATGGGGTTCGCCCAGCTCATTATTGTGGGGCTGATGCTGCTGGGGCGTCGCGCCTTCTACAGCGGGCCGGTCGGTGGCGGTAAAGGCTAAGTGTTGGGAACGAACCGGGTGTTTTATACAAGTTTATATGCGGTGTTTGCCTGCGCCACGCGCTACAACCACGCTATTTAAAGGGTACCAGGAATGAAACAGTCATCGCCGATGTTAGGCCGCTTGTGGCGGTACGCGGTCTGGGGTACGACGATTTTCTTTTTGCTGAACGTGGTCTTGCTGATCGGGGCCGTGGCCGTCAATTCGATTGCGACCCGCTGGTTCGGTACCATATTGCCTCAGGGCTTTACCCTGCGCTGGTACGGACAGGCCTGGGATACCTTCCAGCTGGGTCCTGTACTTTGGGTAACGGCCCAGGTGGTGGGGGCGGTGGTTATCCTGTCGATCGTGTTCGGTGTGCCGGCTGCCTACGCGCTGGCTCGGGTGAATTTTCGTGGTAAGCAATGGGCCTTATTGATTTTTCTGTTGCCAATGATGGTGCCGCCGGTCACCTACGGTATTCCTATGGCAACTGTAATGTATGAGGTTGGCCTGGCCGGCACCCTGACCGGGGTGATTCTGGCTAACCTGGTACCAGCACTGCCATTTGTGATTCTGGTGATGACACCGTTTATCGAGCAGATTGACCCTAACCTTGAGAATGCCGCCCGTATTTTCGGTGCGAATACCTGGCAGTATTTCAAAACAGTGTTGCTCCCACTGCTGGTGCCCGGCATGCTTGCGGCGGGGTTGCTGGTACTGGTGCGAACCATCAGCATGTTTGAACTCACCTTCTTTACGGCCGGACCGGATACGCAAACGCTTGTTGTAGCCCTGTATTATGCGGTGTTTTCAACCGGTGTACGGGCCACCCAGGAAATTGATGCCATGGCCATGATCTATATGGCGGTCACTTTGGTGTGGGTGCTGATTGCGTTGCAGTTTGTCAGTCCAACCCAACTGGTCAGCCGGGTGAAGGCCGATCCGCAAGAATAGGGCATCAGGAAAAAGATCATTAAGCTCATTAAGCGTCAGGGACAGTTGTTATGAAAGTTGCAATATCCGGAGCAGGGGGCCAGTTGGGCGCTGTTCTTCGCAAAGAACTCCTCAGGCAGGGCCTGGATTTACGGTCTGGCGGCCACCGGCTCCTTACGCCGCTGATCGACAACGAAGACCTGTGCGCAGGGGATCTGCAGGATGCTCAGGTTGTGGATCAATTGCTGAACGGGGTGGATGTGCTGATTCACCTGGCGGGAACCAGCACCGAGCAGGCGCTGGATAAAATCATTCATAACAATCTGCTTGGCCTGGTTGCGGTGTATGAGGGCGCACGTCGCAACGGCGTGAAGCGTATTGTGTTCGCCAGTTCGAATCACGCCATCGGTATGCATAGCGTAAACACCAAACTCAATCTCGATTGTGATTTTCGTCCTGACGGGTTTTACGGTTTGTCCAAAATGTGGGGCGAAGGGCTGGCCCGAATGTATTGGGACAAGCATGGCATTGAGTCGGTCTGCATTCGTATTGGATCCTGCCTGCCCGAGCCGACTGAATTCAGGCACTTGAGCACCTGGCTGGGGCACGAGGATTTTTTTCAACTGATAGGGCGGTGCATCAGCACGCCTGAAGTTGGATTTACTGTGGTGTGGGGTGTGTCGGCCAATACCCGATCATATTGGGATACAAGCGACCCCGGGCCACTGGGATACGTGCCAACGCAAAACGCGGAGGATTATGCACCGGCCATTCTGGCAAAGGCCAATCCCCTGGATCCCATTGCACAGCAGTACCAGGGTGGCGGTTTTGTGACGCTGGATTTTAGCCGAAACTGAGCCCGTCAGCAGAGCATCAATACATCAACACACTAGAGCGCGCCGCGGACGTTGACATAAAGGCCGAACAGTCGCTTGCCGGCGGCCATGAAGAGCCGGTTATTGTTTTTACCGCCGAAGCACAGATTGGCGCAGCGCTCGGGTAGTTGAATATGCCCCAGGGGTACGCCCTGATTATTGAATACGCGTACGCCATCCAGTTCTTCAGTTCCCATTCCCCAGCCGCACCAGAGATTGCCATCCTCATCGCAGCGAATGCCGTCCGCCGTGCCCGGACCGCAATCAATCAAGGTACGTTGCGCACTAATCGAGGTGCCATCTGATGAGACATCGTAGGCATAGATAAGACGATTCGGCTTCGCGCGAGACGCCACAATATACAGGATCTTTTCGTCGGGTGAAAAACACAGGCCATTCGGACCGGCGATATCGGATGCGACAACTGTGATTTCACCCGACTGGCCATCAATACGATAGACGTTTGCCGGGAGTTCCTGCCTGGACGGACGACCTTCATAGAAATCACGGATGCCAAAAGGCGGATCGGTGAACCAGACAGAATTGTCGGATTTAACGATGACGTCATTCGGTGAATTCAGTGGCTTGCCTTCAAAAGTATCGGCCAGCACGGTAATGCTGCCATCGTATTCGGTACGGGTCACGCGGCGGGTGAGGTGCTCACAACTGATCAGCCGCCCAAAACGATCGCGGGCATGTCCGTTGGCCATATTGCTGCCCTGGCGGAACACCGACACGGCGCCATTGCTTTCCTCCCATTTCATGATCCGGTCATTGGGAATATCGCTCCATAACAGAAAACGCCCATCGCCGAACCAGACCGGGCCTTCGCCCCAGCGCGTGCCACTGGCAAGCAATTCAACGGCGGCGCTGGCCAGTTGATACTGAGCAAAATCCTCATGAAGGAGTTCAATGGCGGGGTCCGGATAGCGCTCGCTTTGCTGCCACATGGTATTGCCCTCGTGTCGTGATAAGGTTGATTTACAAAGAATGCTGCGGCCAACCCGCTAACCGGGCTGTGATGTTACTCATATGCGAACAAGTCTGGATAGTCTGCCTGCAACTGGCTGACATAGACCAGCGTGCCGGACAGATGATCTCTGAGCGCCTGCTGCGCTTCGGCCACGTCCTGTGCAACAATGGCTTTCAGGATACGCCGGTGATCATCGATGATCTGGTTTTGCTTGCCCACCACCGGCAGGTGCAGTCGACGCAGGCGGTCAAGATGGCCGCTGCGGCTGCGCACCAGATGCCACAAGGGTTCCTTGTCGGTGTATTCGTACAGGGTAAAGTGAAACGCCCGGTCTGCTTCAGTGAATGCAGCCAGTTTTCCGGTATCGCGCAGCACTTCAAGCCGCTGCAAAAGGCTTTGCAAGGCATCTGTCGCTGCCGGATTCGGGTTGAGGGTAAGCTCCCGTACCAGTTCCAGTTCAATGGATTGGCGCAGAAAGTGCGTTTCCCGCGCGAAGGAGACATCGATCAGGCTGACCCGGGTCGACGCCTGCGGAATCACATCCACCAGGTTTTCCTGTGCCAGTTTCAACAGCGCTTCGCGTACGGGGGTTTGGCTGATCTTGAACTCGGCGGCCAGTTCTGCCCGCGACAGAACCGCCCCAGGCGCGAGTTTGAGATCAATAATTTTCTGCCTGAGAAATTCATACAACTGGGGCCCTGTCTGCCTGCCCCGGTCAAGCTCCATTTTTTTCGCCATCGTTGCTTATCTGTTTGTTGGTTTACTATTGTTGAATAATTGCGTCAATAAATATTAATGTAGCAGATCAGTGGCCTTTGCCTGCAGGCTAGACCATGCATTTTTGTTCAGCCTGTTTTCGCTAGCGTCCACGGGGGGGCGCCATTTTGGTGGGTGAGCGGCGGCGGTTGCGTAGACTGCGTAAAACGGGCGGTTCGGTATTATTAAAACATTAATATATTAGTAGCGTCAATTGGTGGATATACGTGGATTGGGATGATGTATATGTTCCAGGAGGCGTCTGGTGTGGTGATGCCATCTTCGCTTTGCCGAATGCGCCTCCCATCGGCCCGGCGAGAGAGCACTCAGGATAAAGACAGTGAATCGCCAGGCAACCAGCAGACAGGGCCACACATCCCGATTCTTGATCAGGGTCATTGACCCGTTCTGGCAGCTTGATAGAATGCTGCGCCTGAATAGTTCAGGCTGAAAAAAGTGTCACTATCTATCTTCACGACATATGAAAAAACTCGATTTTCTGGAACAAAAAATCATGCTCGCCGGCAGACTTGCACTTATCCTGCTGGGGTTGATCTTCCTGGTGTGTGCTATCTGGTGGGCGGCGCTTACCATACCAAACGGCTGGCGGCATTATATGCCTAACAATAATGGGAGCATTGCACAGCGTGTGGCAGGTCTCAAGCCTGACGCCAAGGTATTTGAAGCTTCTGTTCGCCGCGCACAGATCGAAGCCTCTGGTCTGGACGAAAACGCGGTTAAACTGCAGGACGCCATGAAAAGGCCTGACATCGCCGCACATTACGACAGCATTATTCGCCAGATTCGCGCCTTTGCAGATAGTAAACCCGAAGCGCGTGTACGTATTGATGAAGCAGGGCAGGACGATGCTCATTCAGTACTGGCTCCGGCTGAATTTGAAGCCATTGACAAGTATTCCTTTCTTTGCAATTCCGACTCCGGTGCGGTAACGGCCACCGATGCGCTTGAGCATTGCGGTAAGCAGACTGTGCGCGGCATCATCGCGTCAAACGTGAAGTCTCTTCTTCATTTTGCTGACAACGATGAAGAGGAAGCTGCTCTGCACAAGGCCTTTCTTGCTGGTCTGGATCAAAGTGTAAGCGCTTATCTGGACAGTAAGGCACCGCGCGACGACCTGTTTGCTTTGCCTTCAGCGACGATCAGCAGCACCTTAATCTCATCCTTTGAAACGACATTTTCAGAAAAACTCAGGGCGTTATATGTCCCACCGTCCCGTAAAATGAATCAGGAAATGGAACGGCTCAGCCAGGGCGTGACGCCACTGACTTTGCTTGTCAATCCCTTCATGATCGGCACAGTGCTGTTCCTGATGGTGTTCGTCAATCTGATGATGATGTTAGCGGTGATACGTATAGGGCGTCGGCTGGATCAGAATCCGGGCAGCTAATCGCTCTCTGTCATTGCATCATGTCGATCGATGCGTTCGGCCTGACATGCCCGCCAGGCGCTCAACCTCCAGATATCCATGGCTCTCCCTCGCGTTCAAGCCATGCGCGAAACAGCACGACGACTTCATTGGCGGAACTTGCATCCGGCACGTAAGTGCAATAGCTGCGTGACGGCAGGCGCGGACTGGTGAACGGGGTTACCAGTCGGCCGGCCGCGAGGTCGTCCGCGACAAGCGAGGTGGGTCCCATGGCGATACCCATACCGTCGATGGCCGCCTGCAAAGTAAGATAGAAGTGATCGAAGGTCAGCGTCGCCGCCGGTGTCAGGCCATCAACCTGGGCCTTTGCCAGCCAGTCCGTCCATACGCGCGGCAGGCTTGTGGTATGGAGCAGCGTATGGGCTCGCAGATCATCCGGTTCGTGTAATGGCAAGCGCTGCAATAGCGCCGGGCTGCACACCGGTAATCGCTCTTCGAGCAGAAACGGTTGCATCGAATAACCATAGAACGTGTCCGGACCGCCACGAATGATCACGTCATAGGTGTCTTTCAGGCTTTCCACCGGCTCGTTTGATGTTTCTATTCTCACGTTTATGTCTGGGTATTCGCTACGGAACGTGTCCAGTCGAGGCACCAGCCAGCGCAGGGTGAATGTGGCGGATGCGTTCACGGATAGCGTTCTGGACACGGTGGTGGGAACGCCAAAGTTCGCTGTAGCCAGCGCCAGCTGTTCGAACAGGGGACCGATTTTCGCCAGATAGGCCCGGGCGGCTGCCGTCAGCGTTACACGCCGGTTATGTCGTTCAAAGAGTGGCGCGCCCAGCCATTCTTCCAGTAGCCGCACCTGCTGGCTCACAGCACCGCTGGTGACGTGCAATTGCGCAGCCGCTTCCTTAAAGCTGCCCAGCCGGCCGGCTGCTTCGAAGGCACGCAAGGCATTAAGGGGAGGGAGTGTCAGGTTCATTCGGAATAGTTTATCTAATACGAACCGTCAATTTATATGGTTTGTGACACAATAACAAGATAGATATACTTCTCGCTACACTTTTATTGCGGGATTCGCATGTTTAGCGATCTATCTGTTTGGGGTCTGGTCCTGCTGGCCGCGTTGCTTCACGCAAGCTGGAATGCCATGCTGCATGGCAATGGCGATCGCCTGCTTTCCATGACGTGGATGAGCATCGCCATCGCGGCCGTTGCCACCGTTGTGATTGTGTTCACTCCGTTGCCGGCTCGCGCGGCCTGGCCATACATCGTCGCCTCCGGGCTGGTCCACATTCTCTACAACGTCAGCCTGGTGCGCTCGTACCGAAGCAGCGATCTGGCCCAGGCCTATCCGATAGCACGTGGTTCCTCGCCGTTGTTCGTGACGCTGGGCGCTGCGCTTTTTGCTCACGAAGCCATCGGGGCCTTGCAGGGCCTGGGCATTGCGATGATATCGGGCGGGATTATTGCGATTGCAATGAAGGGACGGCATGTGTCGCGCGCGGGCGTTCAGGCTGCGCTAATGACGGGTGTCATGATCGCGGTCTATACTGTGATCGACGGCGTTGGCGTACGCCTGTCGGGCGGCCAGGTGCTGGCCTACACGGCATGGATGTTCCTGTTCTATTGGTTCATGCCGGTGCTATTTGTTGTCCGACGTGGACTCGCCGCGTTGCTGACGCCAGTACGCACGACCCCCATGACAACTGGCATATCGATGATCGGCGGTCTGGTATCGCTCACGGCATATGGTATTGTGATCTGGGCCTTGCAGTCGGGTGCTATCGGTGCCGTATCGGCATTACGCGAAACCAGTGTGGTGTTTGCTGTGCTTATCGGGAGATTGTTTTTACGAGAAACGGTGAGCGCAAAATGCTGGCTCGCCTGCGTGACCGTCGCGGGCGGTACGGTTTTCCTGGGACTTTGACAACAAAAGGATAACGACATGCTTAAGACCATTGCGACCCCGCAGTTGGAGATCGCCTACGTAGAGCAGGGCAGCGCAGATGGTTGGCCGGTCGTTCTGCTACATGGCTTCCCTTATGATATCCATGCCTATGACGAGGTCACACCGCGACTGATATCGCGTGGCGCACGCGTTATTACCCCGTTTCTTCGAGGCTACGGACCAACCCGCTTTGTTGATGCGAGCATACCGCGCTCGGGACAACAGGCGGCATTGGGGGCGGATTTGCTGGCGTTGCTGGATGCGCTGCACATTGAACAAGTGGTACTGGGCGGCTACGACTGGGGTGGCCGGGCTGCCTGCATTGTGGCCGCGCTCTATCCGTCCAGAGTGCGCGGCCTGGTTTCCGTGAACGGCTACAACATACAGGATATTGCCGCAGCCATGCAGCCGGCCAGCCCGGAGAAAGAATATCGCTTGTGGTATCAATATTATTTTCATGGGGAACGTGGTCGCGCCGGGCTGACTGAACACCATTACGCATTCTGTCGGCTCCTGTGGTCATTATGGTCACCAACCTGGCGCTTTGACGAAGACACCTACGCCCGCTCCGCAGCGGCGTTTGAAAATCCCGATTTCGTCGAGGTTGTGATTCATTCCTATCGACACCGCTACGGGCTGGTCGATGGCGATCCGTTGTTCGACGAAATGGAAAGGCGCCTGGCCGGCGCGCCGCCGATTACCGTGCCCACGATAACCCTGGAGGGCGATGCCGATGGCGTGACGCCCGTGTCAGGGACACGTGCCGATCCATCCCGTTTTACCGGACGTCATGAAAACCGGATCATACCCAATGTCGGGCACAATCTGCCGCAGGAAGCACCGGAGGCGTTTGCGGCGGCGGTGCTGGATGTGAAGGATTGGGTGGGCTGATGTTTTGTGCGTGCGGTGGCGGCGCAGCGTTCAACGCTTGCCATGCGGCGGCATGAGACGGTTACCGGTTCGACCGTTTTGTAGAGTCGGAGCGTTATGAAAGAAGCCAGCCTGCCAACTGGCCTCTTCGGGGGTTAACGGCTAGGGCTTAAGCGTCTTGATCCAGCTGTCGAGCGCGTCCGCCAATGCTTGCGGCTGTTCCGGCACAAGTGCGTGGCTGGCGTTTGCGATAACCACGGTGCTGATCCGGGAGCCGAACTCATCTTTCATCTCCTGGCGGGTAGACTGCGGTTTGAACGGATCAAGGTCACCCTGTATTTCCAGCAAGGGAGCGTTTCCGCCGGACCACCATTCTGACTGCGGCGTTGCCTTGCCTGCTGCGCGCTGGAGCTTGCTGACATTGCCATAACTGCCTTTCAGCCAGGAACGTGCATCATGTCCTTTGGAAAAGAATCCGTATTCCAGTGCCGCCAGCCGCTGGGCTTCCGGAACGCTCTGATCGGTGGCATGACGCACTTTTTCCACCAGCTCCGGCATGGCTTCGGGATAGCTTTTGGCCGCAGCCGCAATGATGACCACACCCCGCACTGCGTCTGGATGATCCACTGCCGTCATGCGCGCAACCCAGTTGCCGAAAGCATGCCCGGCAATGACAGCCGGCTTTTTGGCAACCTGTTCGATCACCTGGTTAATATCCTCGGCCAGATCATGCAAGGTAATATTTTCTGTTGGTCCCGTGCTTTTGCCTATGCCGCGCGGCTCCGGACGAATTACCTGGTAACCTTTCTGCTGCAGGAATGGCACTACCGGGTCAAAATCCTCTGCACCCCGGCCGCGTGAGGGCAACAGAACAATAGGCGCGCCGGTGCCATTAATAAACACTTCCACCTGCGCTCCCTTGGGCGTCTGGATAACGCGGGTCTGCGTATCCGGAATGTTGCTGGCATTGGCGTGCACGACAAAGGCCTGCACAGCGAGACCCATCCCTACAGCCAGCGACAATAGTTTATTCATTTCCATCTCCGTCATTATTGATATAAGAACGGTCAATGATGAGGGATACTGCAGCGTGATACCAGATGTTCAGATAGATTTCAGGTATAGGTAAATGACATAGCAATGATTTTACGCAGGCATTTAGAAGCGCATGTAGATAGAATCAGTGCTGTACTGAATGTAAGCATGTCTTCGTAGCGGAACGCTTCCTTGCGGTAAGACACATGCCAGGGATGGTTGCATGATGTGCACGGCGCCGTGACTGGCTCGAAGTAGACAATACACGGGCCGAAGCATGCAATTAGTGCGTCTAATCAGCCCGCATATTCCCCTGTTTGACGACTTCTCCCAAACGCTTGCGTTCGCTGGTTGCGAAGCTGATGAACTCTGCACGGCTGCCACCACCTGGTTCAATACTGCTTTTTCCAAGGGCATCGAGCACTTCCTGGGTTTTTAAAGCTTTGTTAACCGCGGCATTCATCTTATCCAGCACATCTGTTGGTGTTCCTGTTGGTGCGTATAGGCCCGCCCAGTGACCAATCCGAATGCCCGGGAAGCCGGCTTCCCTGGTGGTGGGAATATCCGGCGCGCTGCCCATGCGCTTTTCCAGTGTGGTTGCCAGCGCTTTGAGTTTGCCCGCCTTCACCAGCGGTAGCGTAACGATACTGGCTTCAGATGTCGCGTCAACCTGCTTGCCTACCACCGCCGTCACACCTTCAGAACCGCTTTTATACGCAATGGGTTCAATCGGCAGCCCCGTGGCTTCCTTCATCATGATGGCCACGAAATGCGGTGTGCTGCCATTACCGGCGGTCGAGAAGGTGATGCGGTCAAGCTTTTTGGTACGGGCGTTCTCGACAAATTCCTTCAAATCCTTGGCCGGATTATCCGGGCTGGTGACGATAACGGATGGGGTAACTGACAGCAGCGCCACCGGGGTGAGTTCTTCATCTTTATACGGTTGGTCCGAGCGGATCAGACTGTTGGTGACAGTGCCGTTGCTGCCCACCAGATAGGTGTAGCCGTCGGCGGGTGAGTGCGCGACATGGGCTGAGCCAATCACGCCACCCGCACCGGCGCGATTCTCAACGATCACGCTTTGCTTCAGCTCGGTGCCCACCGCCTTGGCAATCAGCCGAGCCACCAGGTCATTGGCACCACCAGCTGTAAATGGGGCCACGAAGATAATCGGATGATTCGGCCAATCGGCGGCCTGGGCGCAGAAGGCCAGGCTGGATAGGGTTAGCGCCAGTGCGGCCTTGAATGACATTTTCATGGGGGTCTCCTTTACTTGTAAAACGGCATGCTGAGTGGAAGAGGAGCATGGGTTCTATCTGTTTATCTGATACAGGATAGGGAACAGGGCTGACGGGGGCCTGAAAATAGTCGACGGAGAATAAAGACGAGGTTGGACGCCAGTAGCGAGCCTACCTAGTCATGGGCGCATTTTTACTGGCTTCGTGCCCGGCTGGTGGCTTGGGAGACGGCGTCTTATGTGTGCGGCAAGCGCCAGGTGCAGACGGCACTGGCAGGGATCACTGTTATTCGAAAATAATATAAATATGAGATTTAAATAGTATTAGACCCTATAAGCAGATTAACTGAGAATAGCGATACATGATTTCATTGTGCCAATGGTAAAAAAATAATGTGCAGTGAGTAGTGGCAAAAAAGAAGGGGACAAGGCATGGCAATTGTGAGTTAAGGCAGGAGTATTGCATTTGCAATGGAATAAGACGTGGCTTCGCTAACGTCCCAACAATTTTACGAGAGCGAGCAAGAGCAATCAAGTATGGTAGGCGCGCAGCTCAGGTGTGCCACATCCGTAAATAATATCTTGACGCTGAAATCAATGATTTATTTGGTGAAGGAGGAAATATATGTTTAAAACACTAAAAAAAGCCGCTATCTGCTTGTTGAGTATCCCGTTATTAGCGAGCTCCGCCTTTGTATATGCGGATGCGAATAATGCTTCAGCAACAAAAATTCTGGCACCTTCCGGAACACTGCTGGTCGGGGTGTATAAAGGCAGCCCCACATCTATTATTGAAGGGGCAACACCCGAAGAAAGCAAAGGTGTTGGTTACGATATGGGGAAACTGTTTGCAGGCCAGTTGGGTGTTCCATTCAAGGCTGTGATATTTCCGAGCAATTCATCCCTTCTCGCTGCTTTTAAAAATGGTGAAGTGGATTTAAGTGTGAGCAATGCCACTGCATCGCGAAAAAAGATAATGGATTTCTCTCCGACGTTCATGCAGGTGGAAAAGAGTTTTCTGGTTCCCGGCGATTCCAGATTTTCGTCTTTCGATGACCTGACCAATTCAAATGCGGTGGTCGGAGTGAGTAAAGGAAGCAGCACGTCAAAAACGTTAACCGGACTTTTCCCCAAGTTGAAAATTCGAGAGATTGACACGCTTGAGCATGCAATTGATCTGTTAATGAAAAAGGAAATCGATGCCTTTGCGACCAACAATGCCATTCTTTTTCAAATGTCTGATGCGGTCGCCGGTTCCAGGGTGCTGCCTGGGCATTGGGATATGGAGTATTTTGCTGCGGGCATACCAAAAGGCCGGGATGCGGGGTTGTCCACACTTAAAAACTTTATTATTTCAGCGGACAAGGATGGCAGCATAGCCAACATCATCAAACGAGCCGGGGTGCGTGGAGCAACTGCCAAAATTGGGGAGTAGAGGGATTCTGGATGTTCCAACAGCCCTGGAAGGATCACGAATGGCTGTAGCTATTTGAACGCGAGCGACACCCTGTCTGTTGCGGCGAGTATCCCTTTCCATAATTCCATCAAGCCACCTGTTTTGTCGTCTGCTCCTTGGCGTAAGCTACATTCACGCTGGCGGGCAAGGCGACGCCGTTTTTAGCTGCAATCACTTCTGCCATGACACTGATTGCAATTTCTGCAGGGGTTTTGCTGCCGATATAAACCCCAATCGGGCCGCGCAGGCGAGCGAGCGGTTCGGGCTCGAGGCCAAAATGTTCCATCAGCCTCTGCCTGCGTGCCTGGTTGTTGCGGCGCGAGCCAATGGCGCCCACATAGAAGGCTTTTGTTTCGAGCGCTTCCATCAGTGCCAGGTCATCCAGTTTTGGGTCGTGGGTCAATGCGATAATGCAGCTGCGGGCGTCAGCCTGGAACGTCGTGACCACGTCGTCAGGCATATCCGGGAGCAGGGTGACGCCCTGTACTGACCAATCTTTTCGATATTCGATGCGCGGATCGCACACAGTAACGGCAAAGCCACTGAACAGCGCCATGGTTGCTACGTACTCGGCAAGCTGGCCAGCGCCAATTAATAACATTCGAAATTCCGGGCCGAAGGTCGCGCTTAGCGTGGTTTTGTTAAAACTGAACGGCAAAGGTGCGTCCACGGGCCGTTGTTGCACCGTACCGGTTTTGATACTCACCGTCCGTTGCATGAGTTGGCCCTGATCCAACGCCGAGACAAGTGTCTGCAGGTCATGCGGATCCGGATTGAATTCGAGCAGAATTTCCAGCGTACCACCGCAAGGCAGGCCAAATCTGAAGGCTTCTTCTGCAGTCAGTC
The DNA here is from genome assembly GCF_000521505.1 of Advenella mimigardefordensis DPN7. Lineage (GTDB taxonomy): Bacteria > Pseudomonadota > Gammaproteobacteria > Burkholderiales > Burkholderiaceae_B > Advenella > Advenella mimigardefordensis. The sequence goes on along the minus strand of NZ_CP003915.1, from coordinate 3,967,355 downwards.
CATACTGTACAAGGCAGGGAGCGGCACTATCCGTGAGTGCAGCCATTTCGTCGCCTGTCGTGTAGCGATAAAACAGATCATCTTCGATACATCCGCCCGAAACGGAACCGACGACGGCGCCATCTTCGCACAGGGCCATGATGGATCCGACTGGACGCGGTGAGGATCCCCAGGTGCGGGTGACGGTAGCCAATACCGCTTTTTTTCTTTCAGCGCGCCATGCGCTCAGTCTGCGTAGTACAAGAACATCCAGGTTTTCCATGGCTTAAGCCTTTCTACAGTTGAGGGTCTCTCCATATGCAAGTTAGTACTGCTTGCTGCAGCGACTGATATTGCAACAGCAATTATGTCGGAAAAACCTGGCTTTCAATTACGTCAGTAAAAAATAATCAGACTCAAAGGTAATTGAGCCGACTGCTGGGTAAAGGTTATGCCGGTGACCGTTTCTATACTGTTCTGCACAGGTTCATTTCGGCTCCGAGGCACGCTTCTGGGAAAATTCAGTTGTCATAACGGTACGAATAATGAACAGGAGTCATTAACCCGCATCAATTAGACCGTGAAACCAATCCCGCGGAGCCGGCTCCCAAAACAGAATATTCGGAGGCAGTGCATGAGCAGCGTGGAAAACGCAGCAACTGGCGGTACTGGCAAGTTTGTCGGCCAGCGCATCGAGCGATTTGAAAGCATACCGCTACTGGCAGGACGTGGTCGCTATGGTGACGACCTGGGAGTCAAGCCTGGTACCTTGCATGCGGCGGTGTATCGATCCAGCTATGCCCATGCCCGCATCAAATCCATTGACGTCTCCCAAGCCGAGAAAATGCCTGGAGTCAGGGCCGTGCTTACGCCGGATGATGTCCGCGCATGGTCGCGTCCGTTTATCAACGGTGTGAAGATGCCCATGCAAATGTGGGCCACGGCCATGGATAAGGTTCGCTATGTCGGTGAACCCATTGCAGTTGTCATTGCCGAAGACCGTTACCTGGCAGAGGACGCCTTTGACGGGATAAAGGTTGAATTTGAAGCGCTGCCACCCGTCAGCAGTATCGAAGGTGCCATGTCCGGGCAATCTGCGATTTTGCATGAAGAGGTGGGCACCAATGTACTCCATGAGAGGGAGTTCAATTATGGCGATCCGCAAGCCCGGTTCCAGGAGTGTGCGCATAGCCTGGAAATGACAGTTGAATATCCGCGCAATTCCTGTACGCCGATTGAATGCGGGGTGGTGATTGCTGAGTATCTTCCGGGTGACGATGGCTACGAGGTCTGCTCCAATTTCATGGGGCCATTTTCCATGCATGCGGTCATGTCGTTGGCGCTGAATGTACCCGGCAATCGCCTGCGCCATCGCTCTGCCCCCGACTCTGGCGGCAGTTTTGGCGTCAAGCAGGCTGTGTTTACCTCGGTTGTGCTGATGTGTCTTGCCTCGCGCAAGGCCGGCGGTGCGCCGGTCAAGTGGGTAGAAGACAGGCTGGAACACCTGAGTGCGGCGACGGCCGCCAACGGAAGAGTTGCCACCATCAAGGCCGCATTCGACAGCGATGGGCGGATTCGAGCGCTGGATCTTGACCAGATAGATGACGTTGGCGCCTATCTGCGGGCCCCCGAGCCGGCCACCTTTTACCGCATGCATGGGATATTGACTGGCGCCTACCGTATCGACGACTTGCATGTCTGCAATCGTGTTGTCGTTACCAACAAGATGCCTTCAGGCCTGGTGCGCGGGTTTGGCGGGCCGCAGGTCTACTTTGCGCTGGAGCGAATGATGCAGCGCATTGCACAGCATCTGGACATGGATCCGCTTGACGTCTATCGACGCAACTTTATTCAGCCTGAGGCTTTCCCCTACAAGGCGGCGGCGGGCGCGTTGCTGGACTCGGGTGACTATCCCAAAGCTATGGCTGCGGCTATTGACGAGGGCGGGCTGGAAGAATTGCTGCGCAGGCGGGATGAGGCGCGTGCGCGGGGCCGCCTGTATGGCATTGGTTATGCAGCCATCGTTGAGCCGTCTATCTCTAATATGGGCTATATCACGATTGCATTAACACCGGAGCAGCGTGCCAAGGCCGGTCCCAAGAATGGCGGTATCGCCGCAGCGACCATCAATATTGATCTGCTTGGCAGTGTAACGGTGGTGATTGCTTCTTCGCCTGCAGGACAAGGGCATGTCACTGTGTGCGCACAGGTGGTTGCTGATGTATTCGGCCTGCAACCCAAAGACATTAATGTGAATGTCGATTTTGATACGGACAAGGATGCCTGGTCCGTCGCTGCCGGTAATTACTCCAGCCGTTTTGCCGGCGCAGTGGCCGGAACGGTTCATCTGGCAGCCACTCGACTGCGCGGGAAACTGGCCGACATCGCGGCCCATCAATTCAAGTGTTTGTCCGAAGAGATTGTTTTCGAGGGGGGTAAAGTATGGCGTGAAGGCCATCAGGACAAGGCGGTGCCTTTTGCACGGCTTGCCAGCAGCGCCCATTGGGCACCTGCTGAGCTTCCCGACGGAATGTCGCCTGGTATGCGCGTCACTGAGTTCTGGACGCCAGAATCGCTGGGGGCGCCCACCGAAGACGACCGAATCAACACTTCGGCGGCCTATGGGTTTGCGTTCGATATCTGTGCGGTTGAGCTGGATCGCAAGACCGGCAGCGTACGAATTGATCGGTATGTGACCGCGCATGATGCAGGCAAGATACTGAACCCTGCCATGGCAGACGGACAGATCCGGGGCGCCTTTGCGCAGGGACTGGGGGCCGCCCTGCTGGAGGAATTTCGCTATGGTGATGATGGCGGATTCCAGTCAGGTACGTTTGCCGACTATCTTTTGCCCACCAGCTATGAAGTGCCCGATCCCGTGATTGTCCATCTGGAAACACCCAGTCCCTTTACCCCGCTGGGAGCAAAAGGCTTGGGCGAGGGCAACAATATGAGCACGCCGGTGTGTATTGCCAACGCCGTAGCGGATGCATTAAGCCCGCTAGGTGGAACGCCGGAAATTCGCCTGCCCCTGACGCCTAACCGTGTCCTGGCACTGATCGGCTTTGATGATCCAGCCCCTTCGAGCGATGTGCAGATTCAAAAACCGGCAAAAAAAACCGGCAAGGGCCACGCGTTGACTGCGTCGGGGAGCACGCAAATTCCTGCAACGCCGGAGAAAGTGTTCGATGTACTGATGGATCCGCAGGCGCTGGCCCAAGTCATTCCCGGCTGTCGCGAGCTGCAGCAGATCGGCCAGAACCAGTACCGGGCAGATGTCACGATCAGCATCGGCATGATCAAGGCACGCTATGAAGCCACGATCTCCCTGTCCAATATCGACAGACCGAACTCGCTGCATCTGCAGGGGACTGGCGTGTCATCGCTGGGCGGCGCAACTGGGGGGGGCGACATTGTGCTGCAAGCCAACGAGCAAGGCACGCTGATGAAATATCAATACGAGGCCGAAGTGCAGGGCAAGGTGGCCGCAGTTGGTGGACGCATGCTGGAAGGCGCCGCCCGCATGGTGTTGGGCCAGCTGTTTGAACAGTTGGGTAAACAGGCATCCGGACAGGGTGTGGTCGGCGGATCCGATAGCGTCTGGCGTCGCATTCTGCGCTTTCTGAGGATAAGCAAATGAAGCCACAGGCATTTGAATACAGACGTGTCAACAAGGTCTCCGAGGCGCTGCAATGGTTGGATGAGGACGGAGAAAACGCGCGCATCCTGGCTGGTGGGCAGTCGCTGGTCATTCTTCTGAACATGCGGCTGGCTCAGCCCGCCAGACTGTTGGATATATCACGATGTGCAGAACTCAATTACCTTCGGCAGGAAAAAGGCATGCTATGCATCGGCGCCAGCACGACCCAGGCCCGCTTGCAATACTGGCCGGAGCTGGCCGAAACCGTACCACTGCTGGCCGAAGCCATTCCGTTTATATCTCATTATCAGATTCGCAACCGGGGTACGGTGGTCGGCTCGATCGCACACGCCGATCCCAGCGCTGAGCTGCCACTGTGCCTGGCGACGCTTGGTGGTTGCGTCGTGCTGCGTTCCCGCAAGAAATCCCGTGAACTGGCTGTGGCACAGTTCCAGCAGGGCATGCTGACCACCGCCAAGCAAACCAATGAGATGGTTACGGAAGTGCGCTTTCCGGTGGCCAGCCAGGGACATGGATATGCATTTGATGAATTTGCCCTGCGCCGTGGCGACTTCGCCATTGTGGCCTGCGCTGCCCAGGTCGGGCCGGAAATGATCCGGCTGGGCATTGGCGGAGTGGCAGACAAACCCGTGGTGGCTGAATGGAAACGCAGTGATGCCGCCTCATTCGGACGACGGTTGAATGATCTGGCCTGGCAATTGAATGCCCAGGACGATCAGCACGCCTCTGCGGCCTATCGGCGTCACCTGGTGCGGGAACTCGGGCAAAACACCATTGAAACGGCGCTTTCCCGTTGTGCAGGAAACAAGGAGTAAACCATGTCCGAAGAACGAACCAGACATCCAATTCACCTCACGCTCAACGGCGTCGCCCGCATCAGCCATGCTGAAAACCGTATGCTACTGTCCGATTTCATCCGACATGAGCTTGGCGCGACGGGCACCCATGTCGGTTGTGAGCACGGCGTATGCGGGGCATGCACTGTACAGATCGATGGCGTTGCCACTCGTTCCTGTCTGTGCCTGGCGCGTCAGGTAGACGGCTGCGATCTGCGTACGGTGGAAGGCCTGATCAATCAGGATGGAACGCTGAGCATTCTGCAGCAGGCATTCAAGAAACACCATGCGTTGCAATGTGGCTTTTGCACGGCCGGCATTCTCATGTCCTGCGTTGATTTTCTGCGGCGCTATACCGATCCGAACGAAGAGCAGGTACGCGATATGCTGTCCGGCCACCTGTGCCGCTGCACCGGCTATACCCCCATCGTCGAGGCCATTCTCGATGCTGCCCATCAATTGAAAACTGAAATAGCGGAGACTACAAATGCTTGATCTGGGAAGCACTTTTATTCAAAGTGTTGAACGCAACCCCCACGCGCCGGCACTGGTGGCTGAGGGCAAACGCCTGACGTATGCGCAATGGTTTGACATCATTAAGGCGGTCGCAGGGGGTCTGGAACAAAGAGGACTTCTACACGGCGATCATGTGCTGGTCGTGATGCAGAATCGCTGGGAAATGGCCACGGTGCACTGGGCCTGCCAGTTGCTGGGTGTGATCGTCACGCCATTGAACTGGCGCGCCAAGCCCGACGAAATCGAATACTGCCTGACCGACTCCGAAGCCAAAATCATCATCTATGACGATTCCTGCCTCGATGCGGTACGGGAGGTCGGCAAGGTTGCGGACATCGGTGCGGTTGCCGTGGGCGAGGGTCTGCCCGGCAGCCATCGTTTTGAAGACCTGCTTATTGCAACACCGATAGACGGTTTTTCCCGTGCGACGGCTGAAGACGTCTCGCTGATGTTGTACACCTCAGGCACAACAGGCAAGCCCAAGGGCGTGCCGCGGCGGCATCGACATGAGCGCGCCGCAGCGCTGGCTCATGTGGCACAGAATCTCTATGCTTGCGGGGAACGTACGCTGGGTGTCATGCCACTTTATCACACCATGGGCGTGCGCTCTTTGCTCTCCATGGCGCTTATTGACGGATGTTTCGTGTGCATGCCCAGGTTTGATGTGGAGCAGGCCCTGACACTGATTGAGTCCGAGGGGGTGACGAATCTGTATCTCGTACCCACCCTATATCACGATATGTTATCCCACCCGCGTTTTCCAGAAACTGATGTCAGCCGCGTGCGAAAGCTGGGTTTTGCGGGCGCGCCCATGTCCGAAGCGTTGCTGCGCCGGCTGGACAATGCATTCTCGCCAGACCTGTTTGTCAATCACTATGGGAGTTCCGAGGTATACACCATGGCCATCACCCAGAATGCGCGAGCAAAGGCCGGATGCTGCGGACGCGCGGCCATCAATTGTCGCCTGCGCGTCGTTAAGCTTGGCAGCAGTAACCCGGCCGATCGGGTCGAAAACATGCAAGAAGGGCAGATCATCGCCCACCTCGATGGTGACGAAGCCTTCGAAGGATACAGGAATCGGCCAGATGCAAACGAGAAATCCCTGATCGATCGCTGGTATTTCACTGGTGATATTGGCTATTACGACGCCGATGGCGAGCTGTTCGTGAGCGGACGCGTTGATGACATGATTATCAGCGGCGGGGAAAACATTTCACCTGTGGATATCGAGTCTGTGATCTCGCTGCATCCGGCTGTTGATGAAGTGGCCGTCGCCGGGGTTGAGGATGAGCGCTGGGGACACCGGGTAGTGGCTTTTGTAAAACGTAAGGCCAGCGTGAATGCCGAGGAACTGGATCAATACTGCCGCTCCACCGACCTGGCCAACTTCAAGCGACCGCGTGAGTATGTTTTTGTGGCAGCTCTGCCCAAATCGCCCGTCGGAAAAATCCTGAGACGCAAGTTGGTCGCTGGTGAGTACGACCCCGACACCAGTTGCGAACCTACTCCCGATCTTGCTAACTGAACTTCATATAAGGAATACAGAATGAGTCAACTTAAACACCCTGCACATGACCTGCTTGATAACCTGGACGGCTTCCGCGTAGAGATCGACGCAGCCAGACACCGTGCCGATATCGTGCTTGATCGCGCGCCATTTAACATCATCTCCATGCCAGAACGAGAACAGTTGCGCCTGGTCTTTGAAGCGCTGGACGCCAATGATGACGTACGTGTTATTGTCCTGCGCTCGGAAGGCGAACATTTCTCCAGCGGGGGCGATATCCGAGGCTTTCTGGAAGCCTCGCCCGAACACGTGTCCAAACTGGCATGGAATATTGCCTCGCCTGAGCGCTGCTCCAAACCGGTCATTGCCGCCAACCGCGGTTATTGTTTTGGTGTGGGTTTTGAAATTTCACTAGCCTGCGATTTCCGGATTGTAACGACCACTACGGAATATGCTCTGCCAGAGCAGAAACTCGGGCAGATTCCCGGTTCGGGCGGTTCGGCCCGCTTGCAGAAGATGGTCGGCATCGGCCGTACCAAAGATATTGTGATGCGTTCGCGCCGCATCCCTGGCCCACAAGCATATGACTGGGGACTGGCGCTCGAGTGCGTAGAGAATGATCAGCTTGAATCCGCAACCGACAAACTCGTGGCTGAGCTGGTGAAATTCTCACCGCTAGCGCAGCGGACGGCCAAGAAGCTGCTCAATGATAGTGAAGATGCGTCGCTGGCTGCTGCCATTGAACTGGAAGGCCATTGCTATAGCCGCCTACGCAGTTCAGAGGACTTCCGCGAAGGAGTGGAAGCGTTTCATGCCAAGCGCAAGGCCAATTTTACCGGCAAATAACACGAGGGGCATGTCCGTGCCAAAGCTGCGTACATGCCCTGATAACAATAAACGCCGGTCATTATCGGCGTTATATAGGAGACTACGATGAGTACACAGCAATCGGCACCATTACAAGCCGATGTCCACAAGGATCCGGTGGCACCCGGCTGGATGTCCGGATTACGGGAGCTGCCCGGCGCGCTGAACCTGAATTCGGTCAGCGCAGGCCTTGTTGCAGCCATTTTTGGATGTTCCGGTCCCGCATTGATTGTGATCGGCGCGGCCCAGGCAGGCAATTTGAGTAACGGGCAAACCGTTGCATGGTTGCTCGCGATCTATCTGCTGGGCGGCATTATCAGCCTGTTCATGGGGATGCGCTATCGCATGCCGATCACCGGCGCATATTCGATACCGGGTGCGGCGATCATGACGTCCGCCTTTGCCACTTTCTCGTACCAGGAGGCAGTTGGCGCATTTATCATGGCCGGCGTGCTGGTGCTGATTCTGGGTATCACGGGTGTGATTGGGAGAATCATGCGCTGGGTACCTATGCCAATTGTGATGGCCATGATAGCGGGTGCAATGATACGTTTTGGCATTGCCGCAGTGGATGCAGTCAGTGCTGCGCCGTTGATCGCCGGACTGGCTGCGCTGGCGTTCTTCGTCACTGGCAGAGTGACGCGTCGTGTGCCACCGGTGCTGGCAGCATTGGTCGTCGGGCTGGTTGTGACCCTTGCCACCGGACAGTTGCAGACCGGAACAGCGGATATTGCATTTGTAATGCCACAGTTCACGGCGCCGGTATTTACGCTCGGCGCCTTCTTTGGAATTGCCGTACCGCTAGCCGCCTTGGTAATCGGTGCAGAAAACGCCCAGGCAATTGGTGTGCTGATGGCAGAAGGGTACAAACCGCCCATCAACGCCATGACCATCATCAGTGGCGTAGGTGGCATAGTGGCGGGCATGATGGGGGGGCACAACGCCAATATTGCCGGGCCCATGACGGCAATTTGTTCATCTGAACAAGCAGGGGAATGCAAGGACAAACGCTACGCTGCAACTGTTGTCAATGGTCTGCTGTTCGCTGGCTTCGGCATTGTCGCCGGCCTGGCAGTCCCATTCGTGATGGCATTGCCAAAACCATTGATAGGCGTAGTTGCCGGTCTTGCCATGATCGGGGTTCTGCTCAGTTCACTGCAGGGGGCATTCGGTCCGCGCCTGGGTAATCAGATCGGCGCCTTTGTCGCTTTTGTGGTTGGCATGAGTTCCTTGAGCATGTTAGGCATCAGTGCGCCATTCTGGGCATTGGTATTTGGCGTCATTGCCTCTGTGCTGGCCGATAAGCTGAGCCTGGGCGAACGCAACCCGGCTCAAACGGGTTCGGAAGACCTGGCAAAAGTATCCGGAGAACGCGGCACCGCCTAGTCATTGATTAGCCAAATTGTTGATATAATTGAGAAATGTTGCACGATGGGCTCTATGTAGAAAGATGGCCCTTCGCCATCCGCCCACGGGGGCGGATGTCCACATTCGGGTACCATGTCAACGGCGATTAAAATATTCCAAGGTGCCTTTGGCCGCGTATCTTTGCTCGACATGAGCAAGCCGCTGGTCATTCATGCCCACCATCACTGTCACGCTCTGATCAAAGTGAGCGGCGTAGACAGTTCGTTCCTGGTAAAGAGCAAAAGCCAGCCGTTGACAAAAGACAGTGTCGTCCTGATCAACGCCTGGGAGCCGCATGCCTACGAGCATACGCCCAGTGGGGAAGGACGCTGCATTCTGATGGCACTGTATCTTGAAACCTCTTGGCTAAGCCAGGTGCTGCGCTCCCTCACCGTCAGTGGTCATCCGCAATTCTTTCCCAAACCCTGTGCCACCCTGCCGCCTGGTGCGCGACTGCTGGCCAATGCGTTGGCAGCCGAAATGCTGGTTTCGCAGGATATTGCATCTGACATACTTGAAGGCAAGATCTTTGATCTGTTCATGGCGACGGCAGAGCGCCATTCCTCTCTGCGCGATTCCTCACACCTGTTTTCCAGTCTGCGGGCCAACACCATGGATCCCCGCATCCGGCGCGCCGTTAGTAAAATGCGCGAAAACCTGCGCTACGGTGAGAATTTTGCCGATCTGGCAACCGAAAGCGGCCTGTCACGTGCTCATTTCTTTGAACTCTTTCGCAAAAGCACCAACCTGACCCCGGCCGTCTATGCTAATGCGCTGCGGGTCGAAGCGGCCATCGCCGAGCTATGTAAGTCCGATACGCGTATCGGCGACATCTCCTATAACGTCGGCTTTTCCGCACCGGGCCATTTCACCCGTTTTTTCCGCCAGCATCTGGGTATCACGCCGGGCGAATACCGACGGGTGGTGGATTTGATGGATGATAATATTGATTTGCTACTGTAGGGGGACTCAGTGCAAAAGGTCCACATCAATAGCAGCAAGCGGTCGATATCAGGCTAATAGCATCCAGCGGGAGAGTTAGAGGCGGACCGGGCACCGCCTTGATTCGAATATGTCGATAAAAATGAGTTTTTTCGACATATTCTGAAAACATGTCGATGACGTAAACATATTGCTTATATATGTCGATAAAATCGAAAAAAATCGACATGTTAAGCGGATATGGTTAAAATAATCGAAATATTCGACATATTTGCACCCGGGGCTACTGTATGTTCAACCCAGAACTGCCATATAACGACTTACCTCGTCTGCCGCCAGAAGCGGACATTGAGACAAAAGCCATTCTGAAAGCGTGCATCGACGCCAAAGCATCGCTGGCCGGTTTGAAGGCCATGGCCAAGCGCATTCCGAATCAGGAAATGTTGATCAATATTATTCCTATGCTGGAAGCGCAGGCCAGTTCAGAAATTGAGAATATCGTTACCACCACAGACCGGCTCTTCCAGTATGCGAACGACGAATCGAATGTTCTGGCCGATCCGGCAACGAAAGAGGCCTTGCGGTATAGAACCGCGCTGTACAGTGGGTACCAGTCACTCAACGCCCGGCCGTTAACGACAGCGACGGCGGTTCAGATCTGTCAAACGATTAAAGGGGTGGAGACGGATATTCGTCGCGTGCCAGGTACTGCGCTCCTGAACGAGGCAACCCGACAGATTGTTTATACGCCACCGGACGGGGAGGGAGCTATTCGGGATCTGCTGGCGGATTGGGAACGGTTCATTCACACGCAAACCGATATTGACCCGCTGATCCGAATGGCAGTCATGCACTATCAATTTGAAGCGATTCATCCGTTCAGCGATGGCAATGGCAGAACCGGGCGTGTATTGAACCTGCTTTTTTTGATTTCCGAGAACTTGCTTGAAGCGCCTATCCTCTATTTAAGCCGCTACATTATTCAGAATAAGCCAGAATATTATCGACGGCTGCTGCGTGTGACTACAGAGCAGGAGTGGGAGTCATGGATTTTGTATATGCTGGAGGCTACCCGCAGTACTGCGGAATGGACTTCGAAGAAGATCATCGCGATTTGTGATTTGATGGATCACATTCGGGATGAGCTACGCCGGGCTCTGCCGAAAATTTATAGCTACGAACTTGTTGACGTCATCTTTACACAGCCGTATTGCCGGATTGCCAATCTTGTGGATCTTGGGATCGCCCAACGCCAAACAGCGTCAAAGATACTCCAGGCACTGGTTGCTCAAAATGTATTAAGGGAAGTTCAGGTAGGGCGGGAAAAAATATTTATCAATGTCGAGTTGATGCGGTTGCTGGCGAGAGAGGACGATAGTGCGGCGAAATAGAACGAAGTAGGCCGTGAGTCAAGAATTCGCGCCTGCTCGGTCTTTTCATCCCTCACGAATAAATCCGACACACCGTCAATTGCTTGTCATGTTTTAGTCTTAATATTCCGGCTATTCAACTTAGCCCCTTTTGTATCGAGACAAAAATGAAAGCATTGATTCCCGCTATATTGATCGGTTTGGTTAGCTCATCAGCCGTTCACGCCGCAGATAATGACCTTGCTGCTCTGACTGAAGCAGCAAAGAAAGAAGGGCAAGTCTATAGTGTTGGTATGCCCGATAGCTGGGCAAACTGGAAAGGCACGTGGGAAGATATTGCAAAAGAATATGGCCTGAAGCATCAGGACACGGATATGAGTTCGGCACAGGAAATTGCCAAATTCGCTGCAGAAAAGAATAATGCGACAGCAGATATCGGTGATGTAGGCGCCTCTTTTGGTCCTATTGCAGTTGAAAAAGGTGTGACTCAGGCTTATAAACCCACAACATGGGCGCAAGTTCCAGACTGGGCAAAAGATAAAGACGGCCACTGGGCGCTTGCCTATACCGGCACCATCGCTTTTCTGATTAACAAGGATCTGGTTAAAGATGCTCCCAAAAGCTGGGAAGACCTGCTGAAAGGCAAGTATCGTGTGACCGTTGGCGACGTAGGTACAGCCGCGCAAGCCAATAACGCCGTTCTGGCCGCAGCCATTGCGCGTGGCGGTAACGAGAATAACCTGAAACCAGCGATTGAATTCTTTGCAGAACTGGCTAAACAGAAACGCCTGTCTGTGAATGACCCAACCGTTGCCACGATTGAAAAAGGCGAAGTGGAAGTTGGCATTCTGTGGGACTTCAATGCCCTGAACTACCGCGACCAGATTAATCGTGACCGTTTCACCGTGTTGATTCCTTCAGACGGGTCAGTGATTTCCGGCTACTCTACGATTATTAACAAGTTCGCGAAAAACCCCAATGCAGCCAAACTGACACGGGAATTCATTTTCAGCGACAAAGGTCAGATCAATCTGGCAGAAGGCTACGCCCGTCCGATTCGCGCGGCGCATCTGACATTGCCGGAAGAGGTCAAAGCAAAACTGTTGCCTGAAGAACAGTACAAAAATGCAAAACCGATTGCAGATGGCCAGGGCTGGGACAAAACCTCCCGCGCACTGCCAAAAATGTGGCAACAGCAAGTGTTAATGCATATGCAATAAGCCACTGGCTTTATCACGAATGTCCAATAAAGTTATTCTGATTGTTCTGGACGGTTTAAGCTATCAGGTCGCCCATGATTGTATGGGCTACCTGCAAGGTCTTATCGAAGCCGACATGGCGACACTTTATCAGGTGGAATGTGCGCTGCCCTCCATGTCGCGGCCGCTTTATGAATGTATCCTGACCGGCGTGGTGCCGGTCAAAAGCGGTATTGTGAACAACCAGGTTGTTCGTCCTTCTTATAACGAAAGCATTTTCTCTCTGGCGACGAAAGCGGGTAAGCGAACGGCCGCTGCGGCCTATCACTGGTTCAGCGAACTCTACAATCGCGCGCCGTACGTTGCATCGCGTGATCGCTTTACGAACGATGAGTCGCTGGCCATTCAGCACGGCTGCTTCTATCAGGCAGATCATTATCCTGATGATCACCTGTTTGTGGATGCAGAGTATCTGAGAGTGCAGTTTGATCCGGACTTTCTTCTGATCCATCCAATGAATATCGACGACGCCGGGCATAAATTCGGATTTGACTCCTCGCAGTACCGCAATAGTGCGCGCTACGCTGATATTATTCTTTCATCATGGTTGCCGCAATGGATTGAGCAAGGCTATCAGATTCTGGTAACCAGCGATCACGGGATGAATAATGATCGCAGCCATGGCGGCGTACTGGAGATTGAACGGAGGGTGCCGCTCTTTGTGATTGGCGAACATTTTTCACATTCCCCGGACTGCACAATCTCCCAGACAGAGCTTTGTGGAACCGTCTGCTCGCTTCTTGGCGTGCCTGCGGCTGACAAAGCCGTTAATACCGCATTGTTGCGAGCGTAGCGCCATGGCAGAAGAATTGTTGGCAGACTACGCTGCCCAGGCGCCGGGTACGCCAATACCGAAAAAGCGTCGTCGTACACCTTTAAATTGGCGGGCAGCGCTGTCTTTGTTGCCGTTTATTGTGCTGTTTTTTTTATTCCAGATTGCGCCCATGATCTGGGTGCTGATAAACAGCTTTGTTTACGAAGAAGCCTGGTCTTTCGGCAACTATATCGAAATCTTCACCAACAGCTTCTACCTGCAGGCCTTTCAAAATACCTTATGGCTCTCCATACTGTCGAGTGTGGTGGGTTTGGTGATTGCCGGCGTGACCGCCTTTTCCCTATATAGGTTAAAAGGACGCGTGCGGCAATGGATGATCGCCTTTACGTCCATGGCCAGCAACTTCAGCGGTGTGCCGCTGGCCTTCGCTTTTATTATCATTCTGGGCTTCAATGGCGCAATCACGCTACAGCTCAAAGCCTGGGGGCTGATAGACAATTTCGATATCTATGGCAGCTCGGGGTTGATGCTGATATATACCTATTTTCAGATTCCGCTGGGTATATTGCTGCTGTACCCGGCCTTTGATGCGCTGAAGCCAGAATGGGAAGAGGCCGCTAAAACAATGGGTGCCAGCAAGTTCGCCTATTGGCGAAATGTAGGCTTGCCGGTGATTGCGCCGGCTCTGCTGGGCACTTTTATTATTCTGCTGGCCAATGCCATGGGCGCCTTTACCAGTACCTATGCGCTCACCAGCGGTAACTATAACCTCATCACCATCCGCATCGCGAGCCTGGTGTCGGGTGATTTATTCCTTGAACCTAATATGGCAGCTGCATTATCTGTATTGCTGATCGCGATTCTAGGCTTTTTTACCGCGGTTCATCATTGGCTGTTAAAGCAGAGTTACCATGCCAAATAAACGCGCCACGTCCCTTGCCGACGAGGGCTTATGGATTCATAAACTGGTGTTGATCGCTGTGGCAGCACTGCTGGCCCTGCCCATTATTGCAACCTTTATTTATTCCATAGCCACCCAATGGGGCGCCACCGTGCTGCCTGACGGTCTGACCTTGAAATGGTATCTGCAATTATGGCAAGACCCGCGCTTCCTGCAGGCCTTCGGGCGTTCGTTGATTATCTGCCTGGGTACGCTGGTGCTGAGCACCTTTGTCATGCTACCGATGACATTTGTCGTTTTCTATCGCTTTCCGCGTCTTAAACCGCTGATGGACCTGGTGATTATTATGCCTTTTGCCATTCCGCCCGTGGTCTCATCCGTAGGCTTATTACAGTTGTTTGCCGATGAACCCTTCGCGTTGGTGGGCACGCCCTGGATTCTGCTGGGCACCTATTTCATCATTGCCGTTCCCTTTATGTATCGGGCGCTGGCGAACAGCCTGCAGGGCATCGGCCTGCACGACCTGATGGATGCGGCGCATTTGCTGGGCGCCAGCACCACCAAAGCGTTCCTATTGATCATTGTGCCGAATATTCGTAAAGGCTTGCTGGTCTCCCTGCTGGTCTCGTTCTCATTTCTGATGGGTGAGTTTGTTCTTGCCAATATTCTGGTGGGCACTCGCTATGAGACGCTGCAGATCTACCTGTACAACATGCGCCATACGAGTGGTCACTTCACCTCTGCACTGGTTATGTCCTATTTTATTTTTACCTTGCTGCTCACCTGGGTCGCCACACGTCTGAGCCGCCAGGGAGACACGGTATGAGTTACGTTATCGCACAAAATCTGGCCAAGTCTTTTGGCTCCAATCAGGTATTCAGCCAGATTAACTTCTCGATTGAAAAAGGCGAGTTCATCACCCTGCTGGGCCCCAGCGGTTGCGGAAAATCAACGCTCTTGCGTTGTATTGCAGGCCTGGAGCGACCAGACGACGGTGACTTATTCGTGAACGGCGCCAATATCACCAGCAAGCCCGCGCAACAGCGTGGAGTGGGCATGGTCTTCCAAAGCTACGCGCTGTTCCCCAATATGACAGTTGAAAACAACATCGCTTTCGGCCTGAAAATGCAGGGCATGGACGAGAAAAAGCGCAAACAGGAAGTGGCAGCGGTGATTGAACTGGTTGAGTTGCAGGGAAAAGAAAACCAATACCCGCAAGCGCTGTCCGGCGGACAACGGCAACGGGTTGCACTGGCACGCGCACTCGTAGTAAGACCGCAAATTCTGTTGCTGGACGAACCGCTCTCCGCGCTGGATGCGCGTATTCGCAAACACCTAAGACAACAAATACGCCAAATCCAGCGCGAACTGGGCGTGACCACGCTTTTCGTCACCCACGACCAGGACGAAGCGATGAGCATGTCTGATCGCATCTTCCTGATGGACAAAGGCCAAATCGTCCAGAGCGACACCGCAGAAAACATCTACACCCGACCCGCAAGCGAATTTGTCGCGCGTTTTATGGGTCACTACAACCTGGTTGAAGCGGTAAAAGCCAATCCGGTTTTAGGGCTGGACCTGCAGGGCACGCTGGCGATTCGGCCTGAGTCTATCTATGTAAGGGAAGCAGGGCGCAGCTATGGGGAGCATGTATCGCGGCCTGTTGAGGCGACGGTGCTGGAGTATCAGGTACTGGGGAATATTGTGCGGTACTCGGTGGATACGGCCATGGGGGAAATGACCGTGGATTTGCTGAATCGCTCGTCTGAGCGGATGCTGGAGCGGGGGGCGAAGGTGGAGTTGGTGGTGAATCGGGGGGAGGTAAGGGAGTTGGATGGTTAGGTGGGTGGTTATTCATCAAAAAAAGTACCGATAAATCAATAATATAGATAACTTCGTGAAAGCCATGCCGGCCACGAAACCGATTAAGAATTTTTTCATTCTGTACTCCATTCCCAATTATTGATCGCGCTTGAAATTCGGGTCGGATGACCATTCCAGATAGCCGCATTGGATATAGGGAAGTGCCTGGTGATGCGCTTTCCATCTTTTTGGTGTAGACCACCTAGCCGAAGCCTTTCTCATGAACTAACTCTACAAGATCATAGGCGGCTCAGCCGCCAAAAGAGAAGGTAACAACGTCGTGTTAGAGAAGACGTGATAAACATCTTGATATCACAAGCAGTACCATGTCCAAGCTGAAATATTAGAATCATCTTCTCAATTATTTCAAATGTTATTAAATGTGTCTTTTGTGACTGCATTTATGATAACGTTACGTATGACTTGATATGTTGGTGCTACTTAAACTTCAAAATTATGAATTCGCCGAAATTTACTACTCCGTCGGACCACGCCTACCAGTTGCTTGGTGCTCATCCTCCCGGACAGGGGTGGTTTGCTTTTGATGTTTTAATGCCAGCGGCGAAGCGGGGACGAGCCAGGTTGTTCGTAATGGCTGTATGGAAAACGGGGATTCGTAAAGATATCAAAACTGGGGAATATTGGTACAGAGTACCTAGTACAGGCAGTGCTGGGACGTCTGAGAATAAGCGGACGGCCCTGTGGAATGGGATCAAAATAGCGCAGGAGTTTGAGCTCCCTAAAGTTGCAGTGCTTAAGGATCCAAAAAGTAAGCGCTGCTCGATGGAGCACACTTTCGATATCACGGATGTTCGTTATGAAAGTGATGCTTCTGCGTTTTGGATAAAACTGAAGGCTAATGGGGGCAAGCTTGGCGAGGCAGTAGAGTTATTGGATCTGACTGTTCTGAGTGAACTTCCTCAGAGAGGGAAACTTCCAAAGTTGAGTTCACGCAATGCGCCCTGGTCAAGAGACGAGTTAATTTTAGCGCTTGACCTTTATATGCAGCATCGCGAATCTTTACCTACGAAGAAGGCGCCGGAAATTGCTGAGCTTTCTGCGCTATTGAATCAACTCGGTATTATTCTGGGGCGACGCCATACCGATACTTATAGAAACTCTGAAGGTGTCTACATGAAATTAATGAATTTCAGGCGCTTAGATCCAGAATATACCTACGATGGAAAAAAAGGACTTACACGGGGAAATAGTGATGAAGTTCGTGTTTGGGCTCTGTTTGCACACGATCCTAGGCGGTTAAGTGAAGTAGCAATATTCATTAGGAATGGCATCTCTGAGGCTAGTGGGAAAGATACGAAAATTTCGTACTCAGAAGAATTAGAGATTGAAGAAGCTGAAGAGGGTAAAGTTGCTACTCGTGTGCATAGATATCGAGAACGTGATCGGAGACTTGTCGATACGGCAAAAGCTCGTGCTCTAAGAGAGCATGGGCGACTTTTTTGTACTGTTTGCGGGTTTGATTTTTCGAAACACTACGGTGAGGTTGGGAGTGGAATAATTGACGTTCATCATACCAAGCCAATTCATACAATGCAGCCGGGTGAAAAAACTAAGGTAGCAGATTTAGTGGTTCTGTGTTCAAACTGCCATAGGATTATTCATTCGAAGCGCCCTTGGTTAACAGTAGATGAAATTAAGTCTGCGATCAAAATTAGGACTAGCGTACAGTAGAGAAGTGTGGCAGTGTCTAATCGAGTACATGGTTTGGGATTCTTGTGGTGTTTCCCTATTGATCAGTCTCGCACTATATTGAGAGTGAAAAAAGCAATCGTGAAATCGAACGATTAATTTAGTTTGGTGAATCTGTAGCGCCTAGTTGTTGATTTCAAAAAAAGTATGGTTGATACGTCGTATTCCTGCAAGGCAGGAAAGAAGGGGAATTAATTTGGGTTTTTTTACGGATGAAGAGGTTGGCTCACTTCGAATCACTAATATGATATTGCACGTAGTCGGGGGAGACGAATTCGTACCTGAACCGGCACGAGTCGTTGAACATGAGGCGTTTTTTATTGCTCGTATCCGAGATACTGACGTTTCCGCCGTCTATAGCTTTGAAGAGACCTCCAACACCAAAGCGCAGATTGAAGCAATTGCAACTGGGGCAGTGAGTTTTGAGGCAGGCGCTCAAGCATTGTCAAATGAATTTTCGCGTCTGCATGTTGGTAGTAGTCGTGATGGCGCACTATTTATTTTTGAATTATCAACCCATGATCCACAGACACGAATATATAGTTTCGTGAAGTATGATTATCGCGAAGCCATTGAGCAGGCAGCCGCGGATGAAGGAGGCCTTTTGCGGAGGATAGTCACAGCCTTCATAGCGGATAAGAAAGCGATTCAGAAATCCACCATAATACGAGTAAATGAAGGTGTTGCAGAATTGCCAATTTCCACACAAGATCGGATGAAAGTTGCTCCCGAAATCGGGGATTATTTCGCTACCTTTCTGAATGTCTCCAGAACACTCAGTGATGAAATGTTGAACAAAAAGACAGTTGATGTGCTACGCACAACACTGACCTTTTGCAAGGAATTGTTGCCTGAACAGGATGTCGCACGCGCGTTTCGCCATGCACAAGGAATTTTGCGTGATCGTCAGGAGATAAATGAAGCAGCGATAACAGATGCTATATTGGCTGCATCTGGAAACCCTGAGGATGAGGAGGTCAGGGGCAAGATTCAGTTAACTACTCGGCGCCGGATGCGCGCAGCTAAGTTGGACGGTTTGCAATTCAGACCGGATAGGCACGTATTGCGACGCCCGCCACTACGTAAAATTCGTACAACAGAAGGGGTTACTCTGACCTATCCTGACGAAGCGGAAGGACTTACTGTTCGGCGAGAGCGATTGCCGGCAGGCGCAGAGCGTTTTATTATACAAACAGCACGTGTAACGGAGGATAATATTGTCCGCAGTCCCGCTCGCTGAGCTCTTAGATAGTTTGAATTTTGGCGGAGCCTTCATCCGAGAGTCTGAAAATGACGTTTCAGCTTCAGGTCTGTCTGCGGACATGGCGATGGCCGTTATTACAATGTGTCAGGAGTTGGCTTGGGATTTTGATTTATTTGATAGCGCGGGAACTGAGTGGGGGGATTCGATTCTGCAGCCAGACTTTGCGCCATATCGGTTACGGATTAGTAAGCCGCCATCGGGTGAGGATAGGTTGGTGTTGCTGACAAACACTGGTTTGGCGGAGTGGTTAAAAGTCGGTCATGCAGCTATTAACTGGCAAGTCGCAAGATTGACACAGCCAATAGTGACTATGGCTAGGTTGCTCCAGCCGTGGGGTGAGCCACAGGCATATCAACCCTCGTCTAGTATCAAGAGTCCTCGTTCCTTGGTTCGGGAATACGGAGTAGAGCGATTCGCTCCAGAGGATATTCGCCCATGGCTTCTTCGTGAGGAGACTAGTGTTTCGAATGGAGATGCTGCTGCTAAAGTTTGGATCAGTGTATCCATGGGAGCTCTCGTAAATTCCTTGGCCGACGAGATCAATCCTACTACCCAACAGTTGAAATTCAAGGGCCCCCCAAAACTCACAATAACATTGCCTATTGGGCACGATGGTTTGGCTGACGAAATCGGGATCAAGTATTTTAATGACCTTCAACGTGCGGTCAGGTGGGTTTTTGAGAATGAGAGAGAAGCTGAGCTGCGTCACGGCTTAATGGCCAACGATATTGCACGCTCTGTCGGCGGCAATGGTGATAATTTTCATTATTTCCTCGAAGGAATCTCGGCTTCGTTAGATGGCGCGAAAGCCGCATACCAAGTGTCTCTTTCAGAGTTAGGACGGGATACGTTAAAGATATTGGCAGAATTAAGAAAGGCCGTAACAGAGGAAACCGCGAAGGTGGCCGATGCGACTAGGCAGTTAGTGACCTCGGTAGCCGGTGCATTAGCTATTAGTCTCGGCCTCATTGCTGCTCGCGTTAATGCGGCGGCGAGCAATGAGTTGATTGTGGCTGTCATGGTTGTTGTTGTCGCTTACGTTGGAGTGGTGATCTATTCTGGCTATGGCTTTATTCAGCTACAACGTCAATTGCGAAAAGATTGGCAGCCGCGATTGTATCGTTTCCTACCTCTTTCCGAGTACGAAAGTATGGTCAGTAGGCCTGTAGCTAAGGCAGAGCGCACTTTTTTTGTTGTGGCTTTGGGGGGAGTGTTGGGAGTTGTAGTTCTGACACTCGCGGTAGTTTTTGGTCGGTGGAACGCATTCACGAATACCTCAAATGTTATCTCATTACCACCGCATATGGTCTGTGATTTGGAAAATATGTCAGACAAGTCGTCGGCTGTTGGCACTGATGTGCTACAACTATCCGCGCCCGAGCCGACAAATTGTGAAGGCAAGGAATAGCTTGGAATCATACAGGACGATGTGACCGCTTCTGCTCTACACAAAGTAGTTTTTACAACAATGTTACGTTAGTGCGATGTAGGTGGAGAAGGATAGATAAGGGGCTTTTTGACGTCATTGCTCCAGAATTTCACTGTGAAAAGCGTACACGAATGAAAATTTTTAATCGGAACATGGAATGCTAGATATTGATAAGCGCTTCGCCTTGATTAGGGGCGATCAACTTTGGTATGCAGTAAGAATACAAGAGAGAGGGACCTCTAATGCTCCGACATTTCGTATTTCCGTCCCTGGACGCTCAAGAGATGCCTTTCGCCAAGCAGAGCACCTGACTGACATTGTTGTTGTGGCACAGAGGGTTTTGAATGAAGGAAAGCGCATGCGGTGCGTTCCAGAGGGTGGTCGAGCAAATTCTTTGTCTATTAAAAGTCGAGGTGTTTGCGGGTATCGCATTGATCTTCTTATTGCTAAGAAGCTTGGTATTCCAAGTACGGGCATATTCTAGTGAATGCTTTCACGTAGGGGTAAATGCAAAGGATATGCCGTTCTTTGATACAGTTGACATATACGTCTTTATTCATGGGTACGCTGTAGCTCGACCCCTGCGAGGGACTGCATCTCTTTCGGCTCGCGAATAATATAACTACGCATTAATTATTGGAGTGTTCATCTCGGCAACTTTATAGAACTCCATTAATTGCTTTCTCATACACATCTTGTGGAGGAAGCGAAATAGGTGCGCTGAACGCAGCGGCAACCTGTACAACTGAAGTAGTGAAAATACCTTCTTGATTGAGTGATCTCAATGTGCCGGGAACTGGCTCGGGGCCGACGTCATACCACATAAATGTAATTGAGCCTGTTTGACGGTAGTATGCCAGTAGAGAATCACCGAGCCGTTGTGAAATTCTCTTATAAACGGGTGTGGGTGAAATGAAAAACAGACCCTGTTGGCACCTGCGCTCGCGTTGTAGGACATTTCCTTTATATATCAGCTGAGGCAGGATTCGTTTACTCACGTTTTCCCAATTAAAGCCTGCCGTGCTGCGTCCTGTAAAGGATTCTTCGTTAAGATACGCAGTACGTTCAGCGCGATAATTTCCAGTCGTGTCGATCGACTGCACTTCAATTGCCACAAAATTGTCAAGATTGCCGCTGTCATCTAATTTAGCTAGAATCCAATCGACATAATATCCTCCAGTTCCTCTCGGCTGTGGCAAACGCAATTCACCCCCCCATTCTTTGCCAAAGACGGCAATACGACTACCTCCGGTTTCGGACGATGCTAATTTGGCTTCCGCGCCAGGGTATAGTTTGACGTTGTCACCGAAAGCTATTTTCGCTACATCAGTAAGGATTTTATGGTTATCTGCGTAAAGTCGAATTGGGCAGCAAATAACATTTAATCCTCCTGCTGACTGCAATGTGCAAGCTCCAGCTGGAACACGACTCTCATTTTCCCCTAGCGTTTTTACGCACGTTTTTCCTAAAAACGGACATTTCCGTTCTGCGCGTGCTTTCTTGGCAATATCCGACTTGTCGGAGGGGTGATAGCCGAAAAATTCGATAATGTTGCTAGCCATTAGCCGCAGCCACCCGAGACTCGTTAATCTGTGGGTGTCCTTTTAGATGATGCTGTATCGTTTCTCCTAAAGCCCGAGCCATTAGCACAGGAACGGCATTTCCAACCTGTGCGTATTGAGTAACCCGTGATCCAAGGAATCTATAGGAATCAGGGAACGACTGTAATCTTGCAGCTTCGCGAACTGTCAGGGTTCTGTCTTGGTCAGGTAGGAACACGGTTCCCCAGTGTGGATCGCATTTCGTGAGAACCGTCCCAGCTAAACTATCTGGGTGAAGACGACCGTAGCGTTTTGTGTGGTCTGATTTTCGTGCTCTCTGCATACCTTTAGGTAGAAGGTCGTGTGGTATGTCTCGCCAAGAGCCTCCGGGCTTCACGTGCTTCATTCTTTCCGCGTTGATTTTGGAAAGCTTGGCTGCGTAATGATTGAATGTCACGCCAGTAGTATTTCGCATTTGTACCGCATAATCGGAGCGCGCTTCGGTTGTGTACCCGACCTCTTCTGCACCTTCGCCCATCTCAAGACGGGGTAAATCGCCGATCGCGTCTTTAATAGTAATTGGTGCTAGTAGCAATGTGCTGTCATTGTCCGACAGTTGGAACGTCATAGTTTTGCCGCCACGGAAGTTGGCCCGTCCTTTAGCGTAGTGTGTTGGCACAGGGTGCGCGATTTCCCCGTTCTTTGACCCGAGGAGAATGAGCCGCCAGCGTTCTTGGGGGACACCATAATGAGCGGCGAATAGAATTTTTGCAGTTACATTATATCCAAGTTGGGTAAATTGCTTAATTATCTGATTGAAGACTTTACCATCGGCTAGCGACAACAAGCCTGGCACATTTTCAAAAACAAATGCTTTGGGTTCAAACTCTTCCAGGAATCGTTCGTAATGGCGAAAAAGCTTATTCCTAGGATCGCTCAAAAAGCGTTCAGGAGCGTTGATGGAAAAACCTTGGCATGGTGGCCCCCCGACCAGAACGTCAAGTTCCCCCTTCTCGAGGCCTAGTTGTTGCCTAATTTCTACTGGTTCTACCAACTCAATGGATCTGCAATCGGCAATAGCGTGAGGATGATTAGCAGCGAACGTTTCAATTGCTTCTTGCATAATATCGTTGCCGTATAGACACCTGTATCCGGCTTGCTTGAACCCTTCGGCAATACCTCCAGCCCCGCAAAACAGATCTATCGTAGTGAAGCGATCATTTTGGGTGGCCGTAGTCCTTTCATTCTTGATGAGTTTCAATCGAGCTTTGTCAGCTTTGTCTGACATAATGAATTCCTAGAGTGGTTTTATTTGGTTTGGCGCAGGTCTGTTCTTAAGTGCCTCAGAGCGATCGGGGCGTGGTGATCGAAGTCGTCCTGGTTGATAATTTGTGGAGTCAACTTCAAAATGGCATATGCCGATACGCCCGAGAAAAATGCCTGCATTCTCAAGAGTAAAAACGCGTATGTTGCCGCGAGTCGTTGCTAGTATGCGTTCTTCGTTTCCGTATAGGACATTCACTGAGTACCCCCCAGATTGACCAATTAATCTTGCGCCTATCTGAGTATTGGCATTTATCAGTGCTCGCAAACCCGTCTCTTGAATGGTGTTCATCGTTTGATTGTACCTGCTGGCCATGTGTTTTGAATGATACCGCAGTTAACGTTAAATGCCAATCGACCGAACTGATATTTTTAAATTCAGTGGTAGGGAGTCGGGGTGGTTTTATTGAGCATTTGGTTGGAAAGACAGTACTTATTTTCGCTAGGTTTTGGACTATTTAATATTTTTTTTCAGCCCCAGACAACGGATTTACGTAAATCAGTCCCTTTGTCTGAGCTGCCTTTACTTTACGGTCAATCATTTCTCGTAAAGTAAGGTGCTCCTCGAGTACTAAGATGTTATCTTCTCCGTCGACGAAGATTGTCTGAATTTCTTTTCCAATGACTAGGCTTCGAATTACTTCAGGACTGAAGCCATTTATGGATATGAAAAGGCCTCGCCCATACAACTTCCCAGAGACCTTGGCAGCGAATTGATATATGGGCTCATTACTGGATGATCGTTCCTGCCACTTTGCTTCGAAGAGATAGTGTTCACCTTCGAATTTCACAGCGCCGTCAATCTGTTCGCCGTTGATGCGGAAGGCTTCTGTAGTTTCAAGATGGGAAAGGCGACACAGTCCATACAGAATGCGCTCCAATGCGTATCCCCGTTGTTGCCTCGCTGTATCGTTGGCTAACCAATTAAGATATTCGATACGTAGCTGGTTTAGCGATGTCGTTGGCTTTTGTCTCTCTGCTTCTTTTGCTGTGCGGCGGTCGCGATCAGCCTTAATTTTGGCGTCTCTGATTTCTTGCAATTGGCGAAGGTGCTGCAAGTTTCCAAGTGCCTTGGATTTATCCAGTTTGCGTAAATTTTCGAAATAATACGGATCAAAGTGTGATCAGTTCAGCAAAGCTTGCAGCATTGCGCGAAATGGACCTAAACCGTGATCGGGGCGGGCCTCAAGCGAACAAAATAGTGTGTCAACGATTTCATGTCGTTTTAAGGCGTTTTCCCCTTGTATCTGGCAGCAAGCAAGTTCATGTTTTGTGCATCCATGATTCTTGAAAAAACTTAGAATGTCTTTGCGTGGCCAAAATATAGAAAGGATGCAATCTTTCATACAGCCTTTAATGTCGGCGGGAAAATGCATGTAATGTTCCAGCTTCCTAGGTATAGGCTTTAGAAGCCATGACTTTATTTGTGAGTAAATCAGTTAAAAGAATTCTATCAAATACTTTCTCTATGTAACGTACAACGCCCGATACCAAAAATGGAATGTCTTCGGTTCATTAAACTGAGCTGGCTGCCACCTTGTTATCGTACGCGCATGCCTCGTTTCTCTGAAATTTTTATAATAGTTGCAGCTTTGGCGGTTTCTTCGATTTTGAAACAACAGCTACTTTGCCCGCTACCACTGACAATCTAGTCAGCTGGAACGTAAGGGCATTAATTTCATCCACGCTAAGTTTCAGGTTCGTCGCAATTTCATACCGTCCCTGTTTACGGCTGTGTAGTATATCCAATACCTTTGTTAATAATTGGGATGTTTCTCGCTCCATCGGCTCTGGCTCATTGGTGCGGAAGCCACTTTTGGCAATTTCTATGCATAGTCTGCGGTAATTCCATTCGCTGATTAATCCAAGAGAATTAAAGCGGTATGCGAGTGCTGCTAGCGATACGCCCCAGTAGTGCTTCAGTTTAAGCAGGTAGCTAATGGTATAAGCCGGTGGCTGGTTAGCGGCTATGCTTTCCTTGGGCATCAGAAAGGCTGCCGCAAATGCGTCAGCTTGCCGTTCCATTTCAGGGCCGTGGGCGTGGCCATGCTGCATGGAATACACGTCACGCACCAAGTGACCGAGCTCATGCGCGGCATCGAATCGGCTGCGTTCGGCGGACTTGAGAGTATTGAGGAATACGAATGGCTTTTCGTCGTACCAAGTGCAGAACGCGTCCACTTCTCGAGTTTCCTCTGCTAGGGAAAAGACACGTATGCCCTTTGATTCCAATAAGTGGATCATGTTAGGAATAGGGGCGTTGCCCAAGCCCCACATGCGACGTAATGTGGCAGCCGCTTCTTCGGGCCCTAAATCACTCAGATCAGGCAAATCCCCTTCGGGCAGGCTGAATCGCTCCTCGATCCATTGATTGACCTTGAAGGCAATGGCGCCAGCCGCGAAGGTGCAGGCTTTCATTGCATCTGACATTTTAGAGAGCTTGCGAAAACTTACCGCGTCTTCTTTTATCTCTGGCATGTCTTCTTCAAGGAAGAAAAATTCTTCAGGAAAATTCAGCGATTTAGCTATTTTTGCGAGGGAGACAAGATCAGGAGCGGATGTCCCAGTTTCGTAGTTTTGCAGACTACGGCTGGTGATACCCAACTCCTTTGCTAATTGCGCTTTAGTTAAGCGCCTTCTCACCCTGGCAAATGTGATTTGCTTGGGGTTAATTTCGAACATCGTCGTTAACTCAAAAGGTGCCGATTTTTGGTTTGACTTCCACGGTTGCTGGGGAGTTGGGCTCATCCTTGTTAATTGTAAAATCTGTGGGGTTGTTGGGCATACGTCCCAGAATCACACGTTCCCCCCATTCAGTGATTTTCTTATTGTCGAAGCCTGTGGGTAACGATAGTTCAAAGCGCACTTCGTTGAGAATCTTGTCGTAGTGGTAGAGCAACGCCCAGACCTGGGTGCCGGCTCCCTCTTTTACAAGCTTGAACGATTCTCGATTAAAAAGTTCAAGTTGGTTATTGTTTTGAATAAAATTTTCAGCGACTGTACCTTTCTCAGCTTGATTGGTTGGATCTTCAAAGCCAATTTTTCCAGTCTCGCTGTTTCCAGTCATCACTACAATAGAGATGTCCTGGTCCGGTGAGCTAATGAAGGGACAATTCTGCTGCTCATGGATACGCCATTGGCGCATTGCCAGGGAGGTGCGCAGAACTTCTACAGTTTTGAACCACTGCTGAACGCCCGCTGCAGTTGGGGCTGATGCTCGCGTGACTTCGTTTCGCCCGAAGAGCCCCGCCACGATGGCATCGCGCAACAGCGTGGTCGTTAGGTCCGAGTGTAATTCGAGCAGACGGGCTTCAACTTGAACAGGGGCGTCAATGATTGTTCCTCGACGAGTGGGAACAAGAGGGGCTGTCAACCTAAAGTTTTGCATAGAGGTCCTTTCAATTTCCGGAAATTATACCTCATGTTGAGGTAAGTAAAGCGGAAATATAATGATCCACCGCAAATAGGACTTATCATATAAAGCCCGCACGTTGCCAAAAGTATGATCCATATGTATCTTGTTATATATAAAATTTTATATTGATATAAAGGGAGCAAGTATGGATTCTGCCTTTTGCACAATTAACCACCGCCTCTATGATGCAGCGGAGTTTGCTAGGCTCCCGTCAGCGTCACTTGACGAGTATCGACGAGCTTTAATTTGTAATACTTGTGGCAAGGAAGCCTTCTTTAGAAAAGCCTCCTCTTCTGGTAGAGGACCATGCTTCGGTGCACGACCTCATGGTGAAGATTGCGCTCAAGCAACTATTGACGCTGGATCTTGGGGTTCTGGTGGAAACCAGGACGATGAACCCATAATTAACGCTGCCAGTCGTATTGTCATTGACTTACCACGATTGGAAGAAGGACATGAAGTTGTAGAACCGTCGGGAGCTGAGGAACGAAGAAAAGGGGCAGGTCGGGTTTTTAGTGCTGAAGGGAGCGTTGCCGCTAACGCCACACATCGTAGTTTAAGATCCTTATTGAGGAGACTAAATCAGGATCCGGACTTTCAGTATAGTAACGCAATCATTACTCCTCCCGGTGCTCAAGAAAATACTTCTGTAGAAGAGTTTTTCGTTCGATTTGACTTAGTTCGCAATCGAGCACTTCACGAATTCAAGGGGTTATGGGGGCTGATTACAGACGCCTCTTATGGAGCATCTGGCTCGTTGTGGCTAAACACTGGTTCAAAAAGCACTGTTAGTTTCGTGGTTGGTTCTGACCTGGTGCCGCATTTTTTAAAATTCTGGCGCATCGAAGATGTTAACGATTTTGCCGACGCACAGGCGCTAATACTAGCAACGACATCAATGTCTAGTGGAGGTAAGGTGTATGGAACCATAACAGATCTCCGGTATGTTGCTTTGGATCTAGCGTAATGGCGAAACTCTAGACTTGACTGGTTTAGAGTTAAGCTGACAAACACCGTGCTATAAACGGGTGACGGTCAGCTCATGTTTGTGCTAGTACGAATCATCGCCCGAAAATACTCCGCTGTTTCCTCATCCGTGCAATATACATAACAGCCTTTCATGCCACGTGTCATCAACGTTCTGTACGTATTCTTGATGATAAGATCGACCTCTGCTGTTACCTGCTCTGGGTCAATTTTTAACCTTTTTTTGTATCCGCGAATCGATTTATCGTGGCGGTCTCTTTCGTCTGCGCGGGTAATTATTTTGCTATTGCGCACGATGAAGTCCGGCCCGATAATGACGCCGATGTAATCCACTTCAAGGCCCTGGCAGGTATGGATACATCCAACCTGTTCAATGGATTCCGGTGCGATGATCCACAGGCTGCCATCTTTATCGAGATTCCACTGGCGACGATATTCATCGCCTATAACGATGTCGTCTGCATGCGGATTCTTCTTGCTTAACCAGGGCCAGCAATACCCGGCAACGACCCGGGCTTTGTTCTGATCGTTTTTATCCTCAATTGCATTATGAAGCGCCTGGGGAGATTCAAATACACGAAAATCGTATTCTGACGTATCCAGAATCTGGTTTGCTGTTGGAAGGATGTCAAGTGTGTTATCCAGCCACGCCAGGTATCCGTCAGATCCACTGCATCGAAATTGTGAGGCAAGCGTGTATTCCTCAACCGTCGCTCCCTTTGCCGCAGCAAACTCACGAACGGCCTGCTTTGAACCGATATCGCTTAATGTGACTCGTTGGTCTTCATCTATGAAAAAGACGGTACACGTTGAGGCATTGATGAGTTCCTGAACCTGATTCTCTCCCAGGTTGCCATACAGGCCGCTTTTTTCATTCAGGCGATGGGCTTCGTCAACGATCAGAAAATCATAGGTGTTGGGTTCGATATCAAAAAAACGACCAGATCCCGAAAAAAGATTCGAGAATCTGTTCCGGGTGATTGTTTCTGCCAGTTTTGATTGATAAACATTCCGAGGCGCGGCGTTTTTTGACACGTATTGGCCTAGTAGACCTGCACTGGTCAAACGTACGAGCAGGTTAATCGCAACTACGGTCTTGCCCGTTCCTGGCCCGCCTTCGATAATAATGACCTTAGGTGCGGTGGAGGAGGCCACACGCGCAGAAGCTAGCGTTGCTTCGAATACTTCCTTTTGATCGTCGATCAGGACAAACTCTGGTTTGGACGTCAGAAGCCCTTTAAGCGCGTCGGCCAGTGCTTTGGAGGGTCGGATGCGGCCGTTAGCAAGTTCATAAAGTACTTCTTTCGAGTCGCCGTACTTCACGTGCTGTTTGATGAAGTTGCGAAGTTGTTCTTGTTCTTTGGCGCCCTTCAGAAATAGCGGGGCTTTCTCGGTATAACCAGAATAATACGGATCATCGATTACGCCGTCTCGTGCATAGTTATGCAAGAAAGCGCAGGGTTTGATCGCGATTCCGCCTTTATATACCGCTTCGTTAAAGCCTTCCAGCAATGTGGCATAGGACCATGCCTGGTATGAGGGATGGACAACCTCCCTGAGCCCTTTGCCTAAATACGTCACCACGATCCCATCTTTATCGGTAGATACTGCTTTTTCCCCACTGCTTGATTTCGATAACGATGGCGTTTTTGCTGCCTGTTGAATCTCGTCCAGTCAGGGTGACGTCAATTCTTTTTGAAGATTGGGGAATGTGCAGTTCGACAGCAACGCCGATTTGATCAGGAATGTCATCATCGCGTAATACACGGGCAACGTAACCAAGAGACTCTCGCCACGAACGAATCTCTGAATTGTTGACTCGCCGGCCAGTAGCTGCCATAAAGCGCGACAGAATAACGTCTTCGATGTCATCGAAGTCGATATGATTCAGAAACTGCCTCTTGTCGGCTTCGTAAACGATCATCGCGGCTCTGCCTTGTCATACGTATTTCTACTAATACGCTATTCTAAGCGGTTGGTTACGATATGTAAAAGGGAGGGGGACTTATACGGTTGCACTGAGCTCCGGTTTGAATAAATAGAACGTGGCCGCCAATCTATGCGGGCCGCCCGTGCGGCACCACCACCCCCAACCCTTCCCGCAAATCCCTCACAAACGCCTTCGTCACCTCCAGCGCTGGAAAATGCCCCCCAGCTTCAGGCTCATTCCACCTCACAATCCTCCGATACCGCTCCTGCGCCCAGGGCCGCGGACATTTCTCAATATCCCTGGGATAGATGCTGATCGCCGCAGGCACGTCCACACGCAGCTCCGGATCCAGTGAGTCATGGCTTTCATAATAAATGCGGGCAGCCGATGCACCGCTGCGCGTTAGCCAATACAGTGTGACGTTATCAAGAATGCGGTCCAGGGAAATTCGCTCAAACGGGCTGTCTTCGCTATCTGTCCATTCATAGAATTTGTCCAGAATCCACGCAAGTAGTGCGACCGGGGAGTCGACGAGTGCGTAGCCTATGGTTTGCGGGCGAGTGGCCTGTTGCTTGGCGTATGCGGCGCGGTAGCGCCAGAAGTCGCGGGTGTCTTCGGTCCATTTACGCTCGGTCGGCGTCAGTCCGTCTGCTGTCAATCCTGGAGGTGCTTGCGCGAGCGTTGAGTGGATGCCAAGAACGTGGTCCGAAAACCGCCCGGCCATGATGGTGGTGATGACGCCGCCCCAGTCGCTGCCGTGGGCTGCGAACTTGTTGTAGCCCAGTCTTCCCATGAGTTCTACCCAGGTGGCAGCGATTTTCTCGGTTCCCCAGCCGGTGGAGGTCGGCTTGTCGCTATAGCCAAAGCCGGGCAGGGAGGGGGCCACAACGTGGAATGCGGGTGTGTCTGCGTCTTTTGGGTCGGCCAGTTCTTCGATGATGTCGACAAACTCGGCGACGCTGCCGGGCCAGCCGTGCGTGAGGATCAGGGGCGTGGCATCAGGTCGTTGGGACCTGCGGTGCAGGAAGTGAATTCCCAGGCCATCGATAGTGGTGCGGAACTGGCCGATTTGGTTAAGGCGTGCTTCGAAAGGGCGCCAGTCATACTCGGTGCGCCAGTAGTTCACGACATCGATCAGGTCTGCCAGTGGAACGCCCTGGTCCCAGCGGCGCGGGTCGGGGGCGGGACGATAGACTGTTTCGCGCTCTGGCAGTCGTGCTGCGGCTAATCGGGCACGCAGTTCGTTCAGGTCTGCATCGCTTGCGTGGGCTTCAAAGGCTTGTACTTCGCTGGTCAGACTAGGCATAAAGTCTCCTCGCGTAGGTGGCGCCGGGCAGGCACTATTGCGAACCGGCTAAGATGGTTGTAATATGTGATCAATCATAACGTCAACCAGCTAAGGTGGTTCTATGCGTACTGAATATCCTGATTTTCGCCTCGGTAGTGTGTTGGCAACCAGCTTTACCGGGACGTTGTCCGAGCGTTGTGGTGATCCTATCGAGCGTATTCCTACACCGCAGCGGTTTATCGATTGGCTCGCGGAATATGGTCTGAATGTGGAGACGTGTACGACTGATCAGTACAATCGCGCGCGGGAACTACGAGAGGCTATTCATGCCGCTGCAACGGCTGCGGCGAACGGCGAGCCGCTGCCTGCACATGCTGTTCTGAGCATCAATAAATTTAGCGCTGCGGGTAAGGCTGCAGCGTTTCTTACACGCGAAGGTAGACGTCAGTGGAAGCTGGGATCGGCATCCCGTGTGGACGATGCTCTGGGTGTGATCGCCGCCGATGCAATCAGCATTCTGGCAGGCGAACGAGATGGCAAATTAGCCTTGTGTGCCTCACCAAGCTGCCAGGCGGCATTCTTCGATACCAGCCAAAGTCGTAGCCGCAGATGGTGCGATATGGGTACCTGTGGAAATAAGGAGAAGAAAGCGCGGTTTATTGCAAATCGGCGGAAAAAAACAAGGGCGGGGGAGTAACTGTTATGGTGGCTATGTCCTGGTGGAGAAAAATCTTCGGCATATTTGTTGCATTGAGTATACGAAGGCTTCGCTCGGGTCATGGCATATGGCTTGAACTGTTTAACAGTAAACAGTAGGATTCATATATGCCTGAAGGTGAATATTTTTCCTAAAGCCGAAACACGCGTGCTTACGCGCACGTCCCCATACGACTTACACAAAAAGTGGATCAATTGGCAGTTCGGCTTAGGCGTTCTCGCGGCTGGATTATGAATCAAGTACTGTCAGCCTGGACCGCCCAGGAGGAACAGTGCGACCGCCGGACACAGGCGGCGCTGGCTGAAGTGAATGATGGCCATTTTGTCTTATCATCAAGCTGTGCAAACCTGGGCCGATGGTCTGAGCGACCAGAAATCCGTGTTGGTACCTCGCTCATGATGGTTCCGGCAACGGCAAAAGAGCCAGAAAGGATAAAAGGACTGGTGGCTGAATATGAACTATAAGACTTTTTACAGACTCTCCTTAAGTGTTCCTGTTCTGGTGCCATTGCTTTTTTACTTATTATCTTTATTGAGTGGTTCCAGTAAATTTTCAAATCTGCTTATGGCGTCATTGGCAATTGGCGGAGTTCAATACTTGTTTTTCACGGCTGTCATGTTTTATTTGATTGGTCGTCTCGGATCTCTCAGGGAAATAAAAATATTATTCTGGTGCTCGCCACTTATTTACATCCTCTTCGCAACTATTGGTTGGCATCTGTTTGATGCATGGATGTACTTCAAGTCACGGAAACCCTTGTCTGCTGATGATGTATTCGGGCCACTGATTTTCTTTTCGATATTCGGATCGTTGTTTGGTTATATCTATTGTTTGATAATCGAAATTATTTTTCAAATTCTCAAAACGACTGGATGGACTACCAAGGATGATTAGCAGGCGTCGTTAAAGTCTTGCCTGGCTATGGGATCACGCAATAGCCCAAAATTGCTACCCCTAATCCAGTACTAGTTATGGATTAATTTCTCTACAATATTTTTCAATGGGCGTGCCTGGCCCATTGAAAAAAATAGCGCATTAAAATGGCCGTACCCTAAAAGCCCATACCAATCTAAGAGCCAATAGGAACCTGCCCGGCATGCGCTCTCGGGCCCGGACGAAAGCCGTTCTCTTTAGCCGACCACACAATGAGCAGGCCAAGCGCCAGCAACACAGTAAGCGCCAGCGGAAAGGTCTGGGCGCCCCAGCGGTCCAGCAGGATGCCGCCCAGCACGCCGCCGCCGGCGATCACGCTATTCCAGGCAACCACGTTCATTGACAATGCCACATCGGCGCCATCGCCAGCGGCATCGGCCAGCGCCGTTTGCAGCAATGTCGCTGCGCCGCCAAAAGACAGCCCCCACACCGCCACGCCAATATAGATGACCGCAGGCAGGGTTGCCAGCCAGACGAACGACAGGGAAGCGGCAAAAAAAGCAAGAAGGCTGACCAGGACCGTGCTGCGCAGGTGACGCTCTACGAACCGGCTGGTGATGGCAATGCCGGCCAATGCAGCGAAACCGAAGATCAGCAGAACAAGGTCAATCCGGTCAAGCAGGTTGGCCTGCGCCACGAAAGGCGCGATATAGGTATAGAGAATATTATGGGCCAGCATCCAGGCCATGACGGTGGCCAGAACCGGGCGCACGCCCGGCGTTGCAAGCACTTTACGCAAGGCCAGGCGCTCCCGTCCCTGTTGACCGGGGTAATCTGGCACTTTGGCCAAGACCCAGAAGATAAGCAATACGGTTAGCGCAGACATGATGCCAAACGCACTGCGCCAGCCCACGGCGCCGCCAAGCCAGGTGCCAAGGGGCACGCCCAGCGACAGCGCTATCGGTGTACCTACCATTGCGATTGCCATGGCACGGCCTTGCTGATGCGGCAGTACCATGCGCCGTGCATAACCGGCGATCAGGCTCCACGCCAGGCCGGCAGCAACGCCGGCAAAGAATCGCGCCGCTAATGTGAGCCAGTAGTTTGAAGAGAGTGCGGTAATTGAGTTGAACACCAGGAATCCGGCAATGGTCAGCAGCAGCACGTTTCGCCGGCGCCACCCTCTGGTGGCAATGGTCAGTGGAATGGCTGCCAGCAATGAGCCGAGTGCGTATGCCGTTACTGTCTGCCCGGTCATGGAGGCGGACACGCCCAGACCTTGGGATATTTGGGGCAGCAGGCCAGCGGGCAGGGTTTCGGTGACGATGCAGATAAAGCCGGTCATCGCCAATGCCAGCAGCGCCGCAATGGGCAGTTGCTCCTTATCTGAGTCTTCGGAAGGAGGATTGGCAGGCGTCATGTTTTTCCTTAGCGTGTTGTAAATATGTACCAATCGGTACATATTTGTGTTTAAAAATATCCCTCTGTAGATAAAGAGGGATAAACGGTGGTGAACAACTTTCAACGTTGGTCGACTAATTCGGTAGAGGGAACGACAGCTGAAATATCAGATCGCTGTCGCCAATATATGTACCGATCGATATAAATGTACGACATGGTCGTAAGCTTGTCAATGATTTATGTATCGGTTAGTATATATATTCTGAACAGGAGCATATACATGGCACGAACTGGCAGGCCCCGTACTTTCGATCGAGACGCCGCGATTGAACAGGCGCTGCACCTATTCTGGGAGCGAGGCTATGAATCCACGTCGTTGAGCGAACTGAAGGCTGCGATAGGTGGCGGTATCTCTGCGCCCAGTTTTTATGCGGCCTTCGGATCCAAAGAGGCGCTTTTTCAGGAGTGCGCGGAACGCTATCTGGCCACATACGCCCAGGTTACCGAGTGCTTGTGGGATACAGCCCAAGCGCCCAGAGACGCGCTCGAACTGGCTTTGCGCCGCTCCGCTCGAATGCAGTGTGAGCAAGGACACCCCAAAGGCTGCATGGTCAGCCTGGGGGTGATGAGTGCTACGTCGCCCGAGTTTTGCGAGGTCACCGCGCCTTTGACTCGCTCGCGCGCGCGAACCCGCGCGGGCATCCACGCTTGTATTGAAAGAGCCATCGCCAGCGGTGAACTTCGCAAGGAAGTTGATCCGCAAGCTCTGGGCACGGTCTTTGATAGCTTCCTGACCGGCCTTTCCGCGCTGGCCAGGGACGGTGTTAATTATAAAACCATGGACAACGCCATCAGCCAGATCATGAAGATCTGGGATATGTCGGCAAGCCGGTCAAACCAAGAGCGGAAATTGACCTCATAGTGCCGGCGCCGTTCGTTCAAGTTCTGGCCGGCACGGTATTGCAATTGATGTAGCGCGTGCTATTTCAGTTGGTATCAAGCGCCAGGGCGCGTCTTCAGCGATTCGTATATGGAGACCCAGGGACGTTCTCGTTCAAAGCAAGCGCAAGCCTGCATCACGTCGGTGTCCGCATATCGCCTGCCAATAATCTGCAGGCCTACGGGCAAACCGTCAGCTAACCCAGCAGGCACCGATGCAGCTGGATGGCCGATCAGGTTTGTCAGGTAGGTCATGCACCAGCCAATCTGGGGGTTAATGGCAACGCCGTTAATGGACGAGGGGCCGGTGGTCAGGCCATTGTTCAGATTTTTCACTGGCAGTGCGGCGGTTGTGGGAGACACAATCAGGTCGACGCCAGAGAATGCGGCAGCGAAAGCGTCAAACACTTTAGTTCTCATGACTTGGTCGGCCTGCATGTCTGCAAATGATTGACGGCTGACGATACCGATCCAGTACACCAGCCAGTCGGGCAATTGACTGCGGTAGTCATTCAAAAGATCAATCCCACGTTGTTGCAGGCCTGTCACCATGGCGCAGGAGCCTGCCGAAATCAGGCGACACCATAAATCACTTAATTCCTGCTGGGAAAAGGGAATGTCCAGATTGATTTCGTCAACCTGTGCTCCGGCGGCAGTAAAGGCTGATACCGCTTTGTCAGTGCAAGCCAGAACCGCTGCCTCTACCGGAAAGATACCAAAATCACGGGTGTAGCCGATCCGTTTGCCTTTTAGCGAAGGCGCGTTGATGCAAGAAAGAAAGTCTACCTGTTCGGGATTGCTGAACGGGTCGTCGGCGTCATAGCCCGCCAGCGCGTTCATTACCAGCGCCAGATCGTCTACACATCGGGCAACCGGCCCTTCGTACACAAATGGCGATAGGGCGCCAAATGCATTGGGTCGCAGCACCATGGGCACACGGCCGTATGACGGCTGAAAACCCGCGACGCCGCACCAGGAGGCAGGTATCCGGATGGAGCCACCGCCGTCAGAGGCCCCGGCAACTGGTACAAGGCCGCTGGCAACCGCAGCAGCACTGCCGCCGGAGGAGCCGCCGCTGTTACGGTCCAGATCAAAAGGGTTGCACGTCGCGCCAAATAGCGGGTTGTCTGTGGCTCCGTTGAATCCCATCACGGGGGTATTGGTCTTGCCTATAAGGATCGCATCCTCACGTTCCATATGTTTTGGAAACGTGCTCCAGAAGTCCGGCACGAAGTCCTTCAAGGCCGGGATGCCGCCCAGGGTCGAGGGCCATCCGGGCCGAAAATCGAACAAATCCTTCATCAGGGTTGGTACGCCGGCCATACCTCCGATATTGTCACCGCGCATGATCCGCTGTTCCAGGTCGTGAGCTTTCCGTTTTGCACCGTCGAGATCAGTGTAGATAACCGCGTTCAACGCAGGGTTAAGCTTTTCTATCCGGTCGATTGCAGCCTGTGTTGTTTCAACGGGGGACACTTGTTTCGATCTGACAAGCTGGACAGTCTCAGAGGCCGATAAGCTGGCAAGTTCTTCTTGGTTCATGCAATATTCCCATATTCAGGTCAAACTTGGACTCGGAAAACGAGCGACAGCAACGCGCAGTACAACACGCTGCTAAAACGGATATTAAATATAGCTGATAGTAGCTACAAAAGGAGATAAACAGGGGCTATTTAACGACGGTGTGATCGGCTGCGCTCAGAGCCGTTTTGTTGATCAGTTCGTCCGTTGTCATCACATGTGCCGTGGATACGCCCAGAACACTGAGTGTTACCCGATGCACCTCCTGCGCGGCAATGGCACCGAAGCCGACATCAGGGTAGTCGTAGGTTCCAGTAGCATCTGAAATGAATGCGACGCGATAGCCATTGAACATGGCGTCACGGGCAGTGGCGTGGCAGCAATTCTCGGTGGTCACGCCGGTAACAATGACGGTCTCAATCTTTCCCGTGCGCAGAATGATATCCAGATCGGTGCCAAAGAAGGCACTATAGCGATGCTTCTTTATCACGACTTCGTCGCCCTGCGGTGCGACGTCTGGGTAGATGTCAATGCCTGGGCTATCGTCCACCAAGCCGATACGATCCTGGATCGGTGGGTGGATCTCGCCGAACAGGCCCATGTCGCAGCCGTTGCGGCGGTGTGCATGCGTGGTGAAGATCACGCTCATGCCGCTATTACGGGCGTGATCAATCAGTTTCTTCAGCCTGGGCACTAACTCAGTCCCCATGCGCGTTTCCAGCGGCGCTCCCGGTGCGATGAAATCGTTCTGCATGTCAACCACAATCAACGCCGTCGTTTCCGGATTCATCTGATCAATCACAATTGGCATGGTATTCTCCTCGGGTTTGTGTCATCACTGATTGCGCTGCCTCTCGCGTAGCCGTGATTCGTATCGTAGATATCTACAGATTAGAAGGTATAGGATTCAGTTGCTTTGCCTGGCGTGCCAGTTTCACTATATTTTTGGCTTGGGCGTGCCACGCACGGCGGCAAGGACAGCATGGTAGGCCAGTTTATGGGCAGTTCTATGGACAGCTCTATGGGCAGTTGTATGGATCATTGTGCACCATAAAGCGCTTGACGGGTTTCAGTAACCGGACTTAAGCTTTGCGCAGAAAACAATTTTCCGGTGATGCACTGACTGGAGACATGGGCGGGAACATGAAGGCGATCACAGCAGTTAAACCGGGAGACAGTTTTGATCACTGGCACTACGTTACGTGCCGGCAGTTCTCGCTTACAGAGTGCAGCAAGGCCGCAGACCGTCATTTTCGGGCGCGCGTCACGATCAGACAGTTAGGGGCATTGGCATTATGCAGCATATGGTCTGCGACACGAAACAACGAGGTTATTCGCGTAGTAAGGCGTCCCACCGAGATTCGTAAAGATCAGCGCGACTACTTCATGTTTTGGTTAATGCTTGAAGGAACGGCCGGACTGCAGCAGGAGGGCAGATATGCCGGTCTGAAGGGCGGAGACATGGTATTGCAAGATCAGTCGCGCCCGTTCGAACTTGAACTGGGACAGGTATCCCAAGCGGCGATGGTGATGATTCCCCGTCCTTTGCTGACTTGCCGTTTGCCGGCTGCCCAAAGCATGGCGGCCCGAAGGATTGCTGCCAGCTCGCGAATGGGGCCGATTACAGGAACATTCTTGCGGCAGTTATTTGCTATCGATGAATCGATAGAGGATACGGCAGGGGATGCGACCGATAGACGA
This sequence comes from Advenella mimigardefordensis DPN7, assembly GCF_000521505.1. Lineage (GTDB taxonomy): Bacteria > Pseudomonadota > Gammaproteobacteria > Burkholderiales > Burkholderiaceae_B > Advenella > Advenella mimigardefordensis. Next base: position 3,929,432 of record NZ_CP003915.1, on the reverse strand, counting down.
CTGAGTGCTTCCACCCTGGACATCATATCGACTATGCTGGAGGCCGAGGCTGGCCTGGAATCTGTCGCGCTCCTGGAAAACAGGCTGTACCAAGTTAAGGAATATATGCTCGCTCGCATACATGACTGCGAGATCGACATAGACACGATCGCAAGGGGGACATCCATGGCACCCCGCACGCTGCACCGTCTATTTGCCCGCGAAGGGGCAACGCCAATCCAATGGCTGTGGGAACAGCGACTGACGGCAAGCTACCGGATGCTTAGCGAGGCAACGGTTGTGCGCATCACTGACGTGGCGATGAGCTGCGGCTTCAAGGACGTTTCCCATTTCAGCAGGGCGTTTCGAGGGCGGTTCGGCGTAGCGCCTTCCTCGTTAGGGCGCCGTAAGTAAAACCACTCAGCACGCAACCGACTATAAAAAACCTCTCACTGGTTATTGAAGATATATTAATCCACCACCTGCCCCGTTGGCCGCAACCGTTTTTTGCGTCGCTGCTGCATCATCAGCGCCTGTAATGTCTTCATCACACTGTCGGTTGCTGAGTTTTGCCCACAGCCGGCGGCCAGGTTCGTCTTTTCCAGCGGATCCTCGCTCAGGTTATACAGTTCGAATTCGGCGGGGCCACCTTCTGGCTGCAGGGTGATGCTTTGATCCGGATTGCTCGCGCCCCCCCAGAATTTCGGGTTGCTGTAGTAGCGCGAATATTTCCATATCTGTTGCTCACCATTTTCATCGGGCAGGCGGGTGATAATAGTTTCAATGTGGCTGGGCTCGGCGATGGGCGAATATGGGTGGTCGCGCGGGTTGACGTCGGTCAGGCCTTCGCTTACTTCGTCATCGGTCATGAAATACAAGGCGCTATCACTATAGCCGCCGGTGCCGCTGTTGCGAACCAGCTCGGACAGATCTGCGCCCACCAGCGGATGCACTTCGGAATGACTCGGTTTGAGTTCGTTGGCGGCGTCTTCCTGGCTGATGCCGGCCAGACCCATGAGGGTGGGAAGGATGTCGACATGGCTGCTGAGCGCATGGCTGTGTTGCTTGCCGTTGAACAGGGTCGGGTTGGATATGATGAATGGAATATGCAGGGATTCTTCGTAGGCGTTGTACCATTTCTGGTGCATGCCGCCGTGCGCGCCCAGCATGTCGCCGTGATCGGACGTGTAAATGACAATTGTGTTCTGGAAGAATCGGCTGTTGCGCAGTCTTTGGTATACCTTGAGAATTTCCTGGTCGACGACGTATTGCAGGTAGTAATACATCTGGTAGTACTGCGGAATGGTCGGATTACGGAAGAACATTTCGCCGTATTTTTCTGCATAATCTTTCTGCGCGCGAGGTTTGGTGGACAGGTCTTCGCAGCGGGTCGGCGGCAGTGGCAGGTTCAGGTTTTTGATGAAGTCCGGGAAATCATATTTGTAGCCGAAGGACAGCCATGGCGTGCCAAAGAAGACGATGTCATGTGGGTTGGTGAATGAGGCTACGGTAAGCCAGGGCTGGTTGTTGCTGTCATTTTCCAGTGCGTCCAGCAGGCTGATAACCTGATTGGCGAAACCGGGGTCGCGGTTGATGCCTGCGTTAGCGGGGTCAGCGCCATGCGGGTCGGGGCCTATCCAGCCGTCGAAGCCGTATTCGTTCAGTTTATTGGCAGCGGTATATAACTGTTCTGCACGCGGTATGGGTGTGCCGTCTTTATTGGTGCTCATCATCGTATTCACACTGCCGGGCAGAATGATGTCCGGGTGTGATAAATGCCATTTGCCGCGGTAGAAGGTACGATAACCCCCGGCGCGAAAATAGTCGCCCATGGTGGGGACAGTGTTGGGATCCAGGTAGAACATGCTGGGGTCATACCACTCTTTGGCCATGCCCGAGGTTTGGGTAACTCCGTGCAGGGAAGGGTATTGGCCGGTGTAGATACTGGTCCGGCTGGGGCTACAGGCGGTGCTGGCGGTGTAATGCCGGTGCAGCTCCAGGCTGTTTTCACGCAGGGCGGTCATGCCGTGCAGGTAGTCCCGGCGAAACTGCGCGATGCTTTCGTCTTCATATACTGGCGGATAGCGTTCTTCGTCTGTGGTAATAATCAAGAAATTAAACTGCCCATTGTTCGCTGCCATGACCAGTGTCTCCTCAGTGTGCTGGCGGATGTTAGGGGGTGTAGGTAGAACCTTGATGATTGTGTAGCGTTGTATTGGATAGAGCGGGGTGTTCAGCGTATGGAACGGTCTCGATTTTCAGCGTATTGGCCGGGGCTTCGCGGCTGGCGCATATCTGGATGCAGTTACCGCGGAGGCTGAGTATGCGAGAGAAAGGTGCGTGCCTGCTATTGCAGTCGCGCCGCCTGGTATTGGACATAATGGCATCGGTCAACATGGTTTCTGTTCGTCCCCACTTCGAGTACCATGCTCATCAGACCTGCGGATATTGAAGATATCAATCGGCTGCTTTTTCAATGGCCATATGATATGAAGGCTCTGGCATGGAAAGAGCCGATGAGGATAATTATGCCATATGTAATTATAGTTTGCGACGGGAAATAAATTGCAACTGTGGCTATGTATGGCTTGCGTAGGGTTTGTGTTTTTTAGCCTCTCAGGGAACGGTCCTCATTAATGCAACGTCATAAAGTCGTCATTAACAAAATATTAAAAAATAGTGTAACGAATTGAACAATATGAAAAACTGAACAGGTAATCTGTGGGCTTCTATGCTGTAGGCCACGTCAAATCGATCTTCCTGGTTTTTCTTATGAAGGCTGTTATCAACCAATCAAACCCTACTATTATTTCAAATGAAATAAAAAATACAATTGCTTACGTGGTTTCAGTGTACAAAGGGGCGACGAGTAACATACAGTTAACCCGGGTGTATTTAAGAAACACCTTTTTACCAATTAATACCTACTAACCGATTGGAGAAAATAATGGATTTGATTTCCGGCCTTCTTGATTCGATTTTTAGCATTTTAGACGGGCTCCCTATTATTGGGGATCTCATAGGCAGTGGCGATATTTTTGGGTAAGCTTTAACAGATAGATTTTGGTCGACCATAATCGATTTATGATCGACCAAAAGAAGTATTTATACTCCTCAGGATACGGTGCAACGCCCGCTTGACCTGGGCATACAATAATAAGCATGCTGATGCCAGCCTGGCATTAAGCGAGCCAGTACATGAATAAGCATCCAGGCGTTGCGAAGCCGGCCGACTACAATTAATCTGCGTTTTTCGGCGACGGCGTGTTAAGCAGCTGCTGCTCCCATAGATACGCAATGCCGCTACCACTGAAGTGGTCGATAAGAATTTCAGTGAGTGCTTCAACATGCTCGGTACGAGCCCAGTCGCGTTGCCATTCGCCAGCGATGGCCATAACCGTCATCACGTTCGCGCCGGCGGCAATCATGCGCTGCACAGCCACTTCGTGAGATTCTTTGGAAATCCCACCCGATGCGTCGGTGATCACGGTCACGTCCCAGCCTTCACCTGCCGCCTGAATGACAGGCATGGCGACGCAGACTTCTGTCCACAGGCCGGCGATGATCAGTTGCTTGCGGCCGGTGGCCTTGACGGCATCTACCACCTTTTCGTCCTGCCAGGTGTTAACCCAGGTGCGATCAATCACTTCCTGATCCGGAAATACATCTGTGATTTGCTTAAAGAGCAGTCCACCACGTGCAGCGATCACACTTGTAAGTATGGTGGGAACGTTGAAAGCTTTTGCCAGTTTGGCCAGTGCGGTGGTGTTGTTCACCACCATTTGCGGGTCGTGGCTGTTCAGGTTGGCGAGTTGATAAGCCTGGTGGTCAATCAGAACCAGCACCGAGTCTTCGGGACGAAGTAGCGAGTCCAGGCCGTTGCGGAATGTCATAAGTCTGTCCTTTATGTGTGAGAAGTTCGAATCAAAAGGCGTGTGCCGCGAGTGACACTGCCTGCAGGCATTCTGGCATTGCTGCCCGCGCTACGGTAGCCATGCCTCGTGCTACACTGTGTCGCGAAAAGAGGAACGCTGACATGGACATCAAAGAACTGCAGACGTTTGTGGACGTGGCCGATGCCGGGGGCGTGTCGCCTGCCGCGCGCCGCCTGGGGATTTCAAAATCGATCGTGAGCCGGCGGCTGTTGCGACTGGAGGCCGAGCTGGGTGTGCAGTTGCTGGCTCGCACCACACGAGGTGCAGCGCTCACCGAAGCTGGTGCGATCTTTCGTGACTATGCGGCCAGAGCCTGCGCCGAGATTGATACAGCCAGGGAAACCATCCTGCCTTCGGGCGAACTTTGCGGGCGTCTGCGTATTGCGGTGCCGATTTCTTTTGGGACCACGCATCTGGCTCCTGTGCTCGCGCAAATGGCGCGATTACATCCGCAATTGCATGTGCATGCGTCCTATAGCGATCGCTTTGTCGATATGGTCGCAGAGGGGTTTGATTGCGCGATCCGTATCCGCTACCTGCAGGATTCGGACCTGATAGCCAGGCGTGTCGGGCCCATTTACGGCAAGCTGGTGGCCAGTCCCGATTACATTAGAGCGCATGGCGCACCGGAGGCGCCGGATGCGCTGATCGAACATCAGGCGCTGATGCAGGGCGGTGAAGCGTGGCAGTTTCTGGATGGGGAGAAGATCATTACGGTGCACCCTCAGGGGCGGTTTAAGGCCGACAACGCTACCGCGCTGGTTGCCGCGGCATTAGAGGGCGTAGGCGTTGCCTGGCTGCCCGATGCCGTGACCAATCCATATGTAGCCTCGGGCGCACTGGTTCCCATCATGACGCGATTTCCACCACCACCGGCCGGGGCGTATGTTATTCGCCCGCCAGGTCGGCATCCGTCCAGGAAGGTGCGCGTGCTGACCGAATTGTTGATCGCGTGTTGTGAAAACATAGAGGCGTCTTCTGTTGGACAAGCAGTAAAAATAAATACGTAGATGAAATCAATGAAAAAGAGCTACATCATTCCCCTTATTGCGTTGTTATTACTCGTGATATCGGCATTTTTTTACAAATCTCGTATGCTGCAACGTGATGCTGACAATGCTTTGGTATCAGAAAACAAGCAGTTGACATGCTCTGGCGCTCAATTCAACGAGTATATGAAGATTATGCTGGAGGCCGGAAAGATGACCCTTTCACAGCCACCGTTATCCGGCACGCGCGCGCAGCAGCAGAAAATGATCGATGCATTGGCAGCGCTTGATCTTCCCAGGAATCAGACGGTCATTGCAGTCGGGCACTTCAGGAGCGGAAAGGTATATACCCAAATTTGTAAGGATGAGAAGTGCAGCATGCAGGAGATGGCGCAGCCAGAGCATGTCTGTTTAACGGAAAATTGGGATGAGTGCGTGTATCTGGCGATGCAGTTCAGAGAAAAACAGTATTGCTTCCTGACTCCCGCGAAGGAATAACAGGGGAGGATCTACCTCATAACCCTCACAAAACCGCACACCCCGCACATTGTCGACATTGTTAACAATGTCGACATCGCCCACCGTCCTATACCCCCTCCCGAACGCGGCACACCTGTCGTAAAAATCCCAAGTATTTGATAATGAATAATATTAATTAATTGGCATGCATTTTGCTTTGGCATAAGTACCACCATGTTCAGGTGGATTGCCAAGTGGAGAATGTAATGTCTGAAAATACTGTTGCTGAAAAAACCGTGACCGCCTATTTAAAGCCCATCGACCGTGAGGGGCTGATGGGTTTCGCTGAAAAAGGTCGCAATAACCCTGGTTCTCGCGGTACCAATAAGGTGCATACCGTTATGCAGGGTATGTATCGGTCCCTCAGTTATGTGGGTGATCATACACCTGTCGTTGTAGATGAACCGCTGCATTTGTTCGGTGAAGATACGGCACCGGCGCCCGGTGAAATTGTGCTCTCTGGCCTTGGTGGCTGCCTTGCTGTAGGTATCACAGCCGTGGCAACGTGGAAGCAAATCAAATTATCACGTCTGGAAATTTTCCTTGAAGCCGATATCGGCAATCCAGCAGCCTGGGGGGCGGGTGGTGCACCTATGCAGCCCGCACAAATGGGCTTTCAGGAGATTCGTGTGAAGGTCCTGGTTGAAGGCGATGCGTCGCGCGAAGAGCTGGATGAGATCGTGCAAAAGGCGAATTTTTACTCGCCCGTCGCCAACACCTTGCGTAACCCCATTCCGTTCAGCATCGGCCTGGCAAACTAAATTCATTAACCGGAGCTGCTCATGAGTCTCGCACTGGAAACCTATTCTACCGATAGCGCAAGCTGCAGTATTGGCAATGCCATGCTGAATCAGGTGCAAGCGATTGCCCACCAGGAACTCCTGCCTATCGCGAACAACATTGACGAGGGGCATTATCCGCGGGAGATCATGGCGGCCCTGGGTAAAGCGGGTGCGCTTGGCGTCCATCTGGGCGCGCAGGACACCCGTTACGATCTGGCGCTGGCCGCCATGCAGGAAGTGGGGGCGGTGTGTGGTTCTACCGCGTTTCTGATGTGGTGCCATGGTGTTTGCGGCCTGTATATGGATCAGTCCGAAAACACGGCATTACGGGATCGTCTGGCCGGCCATGCCGCTGGCCTCACGCTGGGCGGGACTGCGTTATCGAATCCGATGAAGTATCTGAGCGGTATCGAGCCCATGCTGTTGCGCGCCCAAAAGGTGGCAAATGGTTATGTGGTTAACGGAACGCTGCCGTGGGTGAGTCATATCGGAAAAGGGCAGTACTGTGGTGCGATTGCAGCTGTCGAAGATGCGACCGGAAAAATCACACATGAAGTATTGTTTATTCTGGATATGGACGAGCGCGTACAGCTGGATGCGTGTCCGGCTTTTTCCGGGATGGAAGGCACCAGTACGTGGCGGGTGCGTCTGAAGGATTATTTTGTTGGTCAGGATGACATTGTCGCCGATCCGGCCAAACCCTTTGTGGCGCGTATCCGCGGGGCCTTTATTCTGCTGCAGATCGGCATGGCAACGGGTTTGATTCAGGCCAGTATTGATGCCATGCGCGAGGTGACGCCCACCCTGGGACATGTGAATGCATTTTTGCGGGATGGGCCGGACAGAATGCAGGCAGAGTTTGATGAACTGCAATCGCGCGTTGCCGGGCTTGTCGCAACCCCCTTTGCCACAGACAAAGAATATTTGCTGGATGTGCTGGATGCACGCACTCATGGTGCGGAACTGGCGCTGAAAGCGACGCAGTCAGCGTTGTTACATCATGGCGCGCGCGGCTATCTGCGTGCAGCGGCGCCACAACGGCGTGTGCGCGAAGCCCATTTTGTGGCCATTGTTACGCCGGCGATCAAGCATCTGCGCTGGGAAATGGCACGTCTGATGAAAGAAGAGGTGCCGGTATGAGCGAGCTTGCACGTGACTGGCAACAGTTTATCTGCCGCGCCTGCGGTCTGATCTATGACGAGGAGTTCGGGGACCCGGATAGTGGTCTCGCGCCCGGTACCCGTTTCGAAGACATTCCCGATGATTGGGCCTGCCCGCTCTGTGGCGTGACCAAAACCGATTTTGAACCGTATCACAAACCTGAACCCGTCACCGCCACCGGCAACGTAGCGCCGGTCTTTCGGGAGGACGGCGTGGTGGTGGTTGGCGCCGGTACTGCTGGCTGGGCTGCCGCTTCGGCGATTCGCGCAGCGGACCCGACTGTACCGCTAACCGTAATGAGTGCGAGTGATGCGCATCGTTATCACAAACCGGAGCTGTCGGTTGCGGTGAGCCGTGGCATGACTGCGGACAGCCTGGTAAAAGAGCAGGCCGCTGATGCAGCGCAACGTCTTGGCGTAGAAGTGGTCAGCGATTGTTTCGTGACCGGCGTCAGTCCTGTGCTTAAGCAACTGCGCACCACCCGCGGCACATTCGGCTATAAAAAACTGGTGCTTGCTGTCGGTGCCCGGCCCAGTCTGCCTGCTGTGCTGCCGAGTTCATTATGCTGGCGGATCAATGATCTTGCCGGATGGGCCGGCATGCGCAAGGCGCTGGGCCAGTCTCCCAAACAGATTGCAATTATTGGCGCCGGCATGATCGGCTGCGAACTGGCCGAGGATTTGCGACGTGCAGGGCATGGTGTGATGCTGATCGATTGCCTGCCACTGCCGCTTGCAGCATTATTGCCTGAGGCGGCATCTCGCATGCTGCTTGAATGTCAGCGCAATATGGGGATTGATTATTTCGGTCATGAAAGCGTGCAGAGCATCATTCAGAATACTGATGAGCGCAAGTTGATTACGACCGCGTCCGGTCGAGCGCTGATTGCAGATGTGGTTATCGCAGCAACCGGGCTTGCTACCGATAAACGCCTGGCCAGGCTTGCCGGCCTGGATTTTGATAACGGCATTGTAGTGGATCCTTGCACCCTACAGACCAGTGACCCGGATATTTATGCACTGGGTGACTGTATCAGCATTCATGGCGCGGCCTGCCGCTTTATCGAACCTATCGCCAAGCAGGCCACTGCGATTGCCAATCACATTGCCGGTCGTGCCGATACCGGTTACCAGCACGCGCCGCCGGTTATCAAGCTGAAAACCCGTCTGCTTTCGATTGATATTCAGGGCACGCCAGACCGACAGGGCGCATGGCGAACCATGACGGCACAACCCGATTTTCTGCATATGGAGCAATGGACCGACAGCCGGCATGTTGCGACCATCTATTTGAGAAAACAGCAGCAACTTAACCGTAACAAAGGGATTGCGTAACATGAATGATGACAACCACTATCGGCCCTATACCCATCTGAGTACGTTGGGCGGTTGCTGTTGCGGCAACCATAGTAGTCAGGCGGCCCATGATTCACAGGCGGCGCGTGTTGCCGGTGCAGACGACCAGGACAAGCGTTCCCGCGACTTTATTGAAGCGGCTGCCGTCAAAGCGCTGTTTCCGCATGAGCCAACCCGCCGGACGTTTCTCAAGGCAGTAGGCGTCACCACTGCGATGTCTGCTATTGCAGCTGTGTTACCGATTCCAGCCATGCAGGCGATGGCGGCAGAGGCCGGGCAGCTGGAGAAGAAAGATCTTAAGATTGGTTTTATCCCTATCAATTGCGCTACGCCGCTGATCATGGCCGACCCCATGGGCTTTTACAAGGAGCAGGGACTGAACGTGAGCCTGCAGAAAACCGCAGGCTGGGCGCTGGTTCGCGACAATATGCTGAACTCGGCGCTGGATGCTGCCCATATGCTTGCACCCATGCCGCTGGCCATCACCATGGGGCTGGGCTCGCAGGCCACGCCCATGCGCGTGGCAGAGATACAGAACACCAATGGGCAGGCGCTGACCCTGGCGATGAAGCATAAAGACAATCGTGATCCGAAAAACTGGAAGGGGATGAAGTTTGCGATTCCTTTTGAGTTTTCTATGCACAATTTCCTGCTGCGCTATTATCTGGCCGAACATGGCATTGATCCGGATCAGGATGTGCAATTGCGCGTGACGCCGCCTGCCGAGATGATTGCCAATCTGCGCGCCGGCAATATCGATGGCTTTCTCGGCCCGGACCCGTTTAACCAGCGAGCCGTGTACGATAGTGTCGGCTTCATTCATCTGCTGTCCAAAGAAATCTGGAACGGGCATCCCTGCTGCTCTTTCGGCGTGAGCGATGGATTTGTCAAGCAGAACCCGAATACGTTTGCGGCCTTGTACCGCGCCATCCTGAATGCCTCGGCGGCCGCCGGTAAGCCGGAAAATTTGCCGGAGATCGCCAAGGTGATCAGCACCCGCAATTATCTGAATCAGCCTGAAATCGTGATCCGGCAAGCGCTGGACGGACGTTACGCCGACGGGTTGGGGCAGGTGCATCGCGACCCCGATCGCGCGCGGTTCGATCCCATGCCCTGGTATTCCATGGCCACCTGGATGCTTGGTCAAATGAAGCGTTGGGGGTATATCAAGCAGGACGTCGATTACAAGGCGCTGGCCGAGCAGGTTTTCCTGATGACCGATGCGCGCCGGCATATGGCTGAATTGAGCCTGGCGGGTGCGGATGCAGAACCTGTTTCCGGTTATCGGACGTTTGATGTGATGGGCAAAACCTATGATGCCTCGCAAACAGCGGCTTATGTGGATAGTTTTGCTATCAAGAGAGGGTAAGCATGATGAAACGTTCACTTATTTTCCGCTCCGCTGCGCTGTCTGTGGTGATGCTGTTGGTTTTTCTATTGCTGTGGCAAGTGAGCACACGCAGCGCCGATCAAGACGCCAGCGCATCTGCTGAAAGCGCTGAGTATGCCATGCTGATGGGGCAGGCCCCGGATGCGGCGTCCGGCGCGACTGGTGCCAATAGCGCGCAGGATGTCAATGGTATGCCGACCCCGCTGCAGTTCGGGAAAATCGCACTTCATCAATTATCGAATCCCTTTTATGACAATGGTCCGAACGATAAGGGTATCGGTATTCAATTGCTGCATTCCCTGGGGCGTGTCGCATTGGGTTATCTGGCGGCCTGTCTGATTGCCATTCCCATCGGCTTTGCGATTGGCATGTCACCGGTACTGTATCGCGCGCTAGACCCGTTTATCCAGATCCTCAAGCCGATTTCGCCGCTGGCCTGGATGCCGATTGCCCTGTACACCATCAAAGATGCCAATGCCTCTGCCATATTTGTGATTTTCATTTGCTCGGTGTGGCCGATGCTGATCAATACGGCTTTTGGTGTCGCTGGCGTGCGCAGGGATTGGCTGAATGTGGCGCGCACCCTTGAAGTATCGCCATTGCGCAAGGCGTTCCTGGTTATCCTGCCCGCCGCGGCGCCGACAATTATCACGGGCATGCGCATTTCCATGGGTATTGCATGGCTGGTGATTGTGGCCGCAGAAATGCTGATTGGTGGAACCGGCATTGGCTATTTCGTCTGGAATGAATGGAACAACCTGTCGCTCGGCAATGTGATGTTCGCCGTGCTGATGATTGGTGTGATTGGCATGTTGCTTGACCTGGCATTTGCTGTGATTCAAAGGAAACTGACCTATGTTGAATAAGACTGCATCTCAAGCTGTGACGCACGCGCTGCCTTTTATCAAGGTTGAAAATATGTCAAAAAGGTACCAGGCAAATGCGGTGCCGGTGTTTGACAATATCAGTTTTGATATCCATAAAGGCGAGTTTATCTGCGTGATTGGTCATTCCGGTTGCGGCAAAAGCACGATTCTGAATGTACTGGCCGGGCTCGAAGAACCCTCCGACGGGGTGGTGATCATGGATGGCCGGGAAATTTCCGGGCCGAGTCTGGAGCGGGGCGTGGTATTTCAAAGCCATGCCTTGCTGCCCTGGTTCAGCGTAGAGAAAAATATTGCATTTGCGGTTCGGTCGAAATATCCCGACTGGAGCAAAGAGAAAGTAAAAGAGCATAGTCAAACCTATCTTGATATGGTGGGGCTTAGCCATGCGGCGCACAAGAAGCCAAGTGAGTTGTCGGGCGGCATGAAACAGCGCGTGGGGATTGCGCGGGCCTTCGCGGTAGAGCCGAAAATGCTGTTGATGGATGAACCTTTCGGTGCGCTGGATGCCCTTACACGGGGCAATATCCAGAATGAGTTGCTCAAGATCTGCAAAGCGACGAATCAGACGGTTTTCATGATTACGCACGATGTAGATGAAGCCATTCTGCTGGCGGACCGGATTATGCTCATGAGCAATGGCCCGCAGGCGCGCATCGCCGAGATTGTAGAGAACACGCTATCGGCCGATCGCAGTCGCGAATCGTTGCACCAGGACCCGCAATATTACCGGCTCCGAAATCACCTGATCGATTTTCTGGTGAGTAAATCGATGTCGGGACAGCAGGCGCGGCCAGAAGGGCTACGCGAAGTGGGAGCGGGGCAGGGGCTTGCTGCAGCAGATCCCCCCGCGAATGCGCAGCCTGGTGTGCCTGCATCAACAGAAAGAAAGATGTTTGCAGTTAAAAAATAGTTTTTTTATGAGCCGCCGGGCGGTGAATGTTAACTTACAGAGGAAATAAAGATGATCTCCAGTCGCGATGAAGTAACCAAAATGATTCTGTCGGCCAAAGTGCTCAAGGGCATTAAATGGGCCGATGTAGCCAGGGAAATCGGTCTGTCCAAGGAATGGACCACTGCCGGTTGTCTTGGGCAAATGACGTTTGACAAAAAGCAGGCTGAACAATTGGGCAAACTGTTCGGTCTGAGCGATGAGGCGGTGGCATGGTTGCAAGTGGTGCCGCAAAAAGGGTCACTCGACACCGCCGTGCCCACCGATCCGCTGATATATCGCTGGTATGAACTCGTCAATGTGTATGGCACGACGATCAAGGAATTGATTCATGAAGAGTTTGGCGATGGCATTATGAGTGCAATCGATTTTTCAATGGACATTCAGCGTGAGAACGATCCCAAGGGTGATCGCGTGAATGTTGTGCTGTCTGGCAAATTCCTGCCCTATAAGCAGTACTGATCGGCAAGACACACCGTTATACGTGTTGAGAGTAAGGGCCTGGATTGTAAACAGGCCCTTTTTTACAAATATTGGCGTGCGATCAGAGTCCCATTTTCTGCATGCGGTAGGTTAGTTGCCGTACCGTTAATCCGAGATTCTGCGCAGCCCGGGATTTATTGCCGCCCGCCAGTCGCACCGCTTCCAGCAAGGTCTGGCCGGAGTGTGAGTTTACGCTGGCGTAAGGTCGTATGACAGTTGGCAACGATTCTGGTGGCGCATGGATGGGCAGGTGGTTCACGGCTGAGGCTGGCGATGGCGATGGCGATGGCGATGGGGCATCGACTCTGTTGATGCTCATGAAGGGTTTCAGATCATCTGCCGTCAGGACGAGTTTGTCGGACAGCAGCACCATGCGCTCCATGACATTTGAAAGTTCCCGTATGTTGCCGGGCCAATGGTGGTTCTGCAATAGGGTGAGCGCATCCGGCTTCAGATTGAGATTACGCTGATTGGCCTGATTAAACTTGTTCAGAAAATGCAGGGCCAGTGCCGGAATATCGCTTTTGCGCTCTGCCAGCGAAGGAAGCTGAATCGGAATCACATTCAGGCGGTAATACAAATCTTCCCGAAAGCGGCCGTTTTGTACCTCCTGGCCCAGATTCCGATTGGTGGCAGCAACCAGGCGCACATCAATCTTCAGTTCCTGTTTACCTCCCAGGCGCGTAATCGTGCCTTCCTGCAATGTGCGCAATAATTTGCCCTGCATGCTCAACGGTAGCTCGCCGACTTCATCCAGAAAAATCGTGCCTTCATCTGCCTGTTCAAATAACCCCTTGCGCTGTGTGGTGGCACCCGTAAATGCACCTTTTTCGTAGCCAAACAGCTCGCTCTCGAACAGCGATTCGGGAATGGCCGCGCAATTGACCTTGATAAACGGCTTGTCCTGACGCGGGCTGGCCAGATGCAGCGCCCGGGCAAACAACTCCTTGCCGGTACCGGATTGTCCCAGCAGCAACACGCTTGCCGTGGAGTCTGAGACCCGTTCCAGTTCGGAAATGGCCCGGAACAGCTCGGGTGAATTGCCCACGATGCCGTAATGCGAAATGTCATAATGACTGCCGTGCAGCAGCTGATTATAATGTTCCAGCTCGCGATTTTTTTCTTCGATATGCCCTTCAAGATGCATCAGCTGACCAATGTAAGTGACCAATATGCGAAGAATGGTCAGATCATCGGCCAGTGCGCGCGAACGCGTGCGGATGCGGTGGCAAACCAGCGCCCCTTTGACCTGCTGTCCGACCGTAATCGGCAAGGCAATAAACGCGACATGCTCCTGCGGCAAATGCCTGCGTTCAACGGAACGAAAAAGAAACAAAGGCTCGTTATCGATGTCCTGCACGACGGCAAGCTGGCCGGTTGCCAGTACGCGCCCGGTAATGCCTTCGCCAAAGGCATAGACGCCTTTTTCCGCTTCCTCGCGGGTCAGGCCATATGAATAGCGGATTTTGCCCTCCCTTGCGCCTGGGGTTTGCAGCACGATACGGCCGCGATTCAGGCCTAACAACTCCGATAGCAGATGCAATATCTCTTTATACACGGCTTCATAAGAGAATTTTTTATCGGAAAGCGCAATGATATTCTGCAGCAACAGCATTTCCTGGGAGCGCCAGTACGCTGGGCCATCGTCGTCGGTTGGGGTAGGGGGCGCTTGAGACATGGATAGGTTATATGCCGAAAAGACGGTTGATCGCTAACAGTACACAATGGATATCATTGGCTTTTGTTCTACCTGTTTACATGAGCAAAAGCTGTGCCAATGCGGATGCGAGGGGTGCCATGACTGTAGATGCACGCGTCAGAGGCTGGATTGTGGCGCTTTAGAGGGAAATATCATGCTTGTGGTGAGCCTCGCACCAATCGGGTGATGATTGCACCGCAATGGGAAGGTAGACGGCGCTACTCGCGCGTCAGATGCTGTATTTGATACCGTTCGCTTACGGGTAACGGATGGTGGCGCTGCTCCGGATAGTGATCAGGCCTGTTGCTTCGCATACCACTCCAGCGCATTCGGCCACGTCGGCTCCCAGCCACTGGCCCGTAACCGCGCGTTCGACAGCCGCTTGCCACTAGGCGGCCGTATCTGTCGGGCGGGAGCGGGGGCGCCTAGTAACTTCGCCAACTCGTCATAGAACTGTGCGGTTGGCATTGGGCAATCATCTGTACCAATGTAAAGGGGTTGGGGGTTGGGGACCGTCAGCAAATGTGCACAAGCCTGCGCCGCATCGTCAATATGAATTCGGTTCGCCCAATGGCCGGGTCCGTCGGGTGCGGTGATCGTGCCGGCCTGCAATCCTTTCAGCAATTGCTGTCGCCCCGGACCGTATAAGCCCGATAGCCGCAGTGCAACGCCTGCGCCCGGCGCCAGCGAAGCATGCAGAGCCGCTTCCGCCTCCAGCAGTGCGCTGGCTCGAAAGTTCGTTTGCTGCACGGGGGTGTTCTCATCGACCCACTCATCTGATGGTGCCCAGACGGCGGAGGAACCCACCAACACGCAGCGCTGAAGCTTTTTCAGGCAAGAGGGAGGCAGGCTATTGAGCAGTCCTGGCAGACCAAGCGAGTAAACGCCCGCGTAGTGCTCTATCGTCCTGCTGTCTGGCGATGGGGCATATAGAACATGGGTGACCGCTGAGAATTCGTCCGCCCCCAGAAAGGACAGGCTTTCCTGGTTCAGCAGATCAGCCTGTCGCCAGGAAATGGTGTTCTCGTGAGCGGACGCTACCTTGCTGCGGCGCAGGCCAATGCACCGCCAATGGGCCGGATCCAGCAGTCGTGCTGTTCGTTCACACAGGTCGCCGCCGACGAGCAGGAGTGTATTCATATAGGGTACTTTATGACGTATGTATTCAATTGAGCATCAGATAATTGGCCGTACGAGTATTCAAGCGCTGTGCCCATCCCCCGGCCGATTCGTCACAATTGCACTCGCAATAAGCTCAAAAAAATAATCTCCCCTTGGCGCGAATGCCGCCTGTTCACCAATCCAGCCGAGTCCCGACATCAGGGCGAACAGGTCGGCTCCCTGCATATCTGTGCGTGCCGTGCCTTCAGTCTGGGCGCGCTGCAATAGTCGCGCGCCGGCTTCGTGTACCGCTGCACAGGAAGCGTGCAGCCCCGATTCCGGGTCTTCGTTGGCGCTGGCTATCAAGTCCACCACACCACGATAGATTTGAACAAACGCCACTCCTTCGCGAAACCAGGAAACGAGCGCGACGTCGGCAGGAGACGAGGCTTCCAGTTCAACCGCCTTTTGCGTGAGGGCGTCCAGATTCTCACGGAGCAAGGCATCGAACAGGGCTTCCCGAGTCGGAAAGTGGCGCAGCAGGGTGGCTAATCCCACGTCCGCCCGGCGCGCGATTTCGCGCATGGACGCGTCGGCGCCATGTTCGGTGACCACCTCATGTGCGACGGAAAGAAGACGATCGTAATTTTTTCTGGCATCTGCCCGCATAAAGACCCTTGACAAGCGGATCACTGATCCGTATTTTAATTAAACGGATCACTGATCCATATATTTAAATCGTGATTCAGATATTATTCGGATCACCGATCCATAAAATACCGCACATTTGTGCAAATTGGAACCAAAACGTGGCTTTGCGCCACAAAAGGAAAGATGATGGGCAAGTTAGAAGGCAAAGTGGCCGTGGTCACAGGCGGATCCAGCGGCATGGCGCTGGCCAGTGCGAAGCGGTTTGTTGAAGAAGGCGCCTATGTTTTTATTACCGGTAGAAGACAGGAAACGCTGGACGAGGCGGTTCGGCTGATTGGCCGAAACGTGACCGGCGTGCGCGGGGATGCATCTAATCTGGACGATCTGGATCGCCTGTTCGATACCGTCAGACAGGAGAAGGGCAGTATCGACATTCTGTACGCCAGCGCCGGCACCGGCGAAGCCGTCCCGCTGGGAGAGATTACAGAGCAGCATTTTGATAACACATTCAATCTGAATACGCGCGGCACGCTGTTTACGGTGCAGAAGGCGCTGCCGCTGTTCAACGATGGGGGGTCTATTTTCATGACCGGGTCTATTGCCTCGATAAAAGGTTTTCCCGGGTTCAGCGTGTATGCGGCCAGCAAGGCGGCGCTGCATGCTTTCGCACGCGGCTGGCTGAACGAACTGAAGGACCGGAAAATCCGGGTGAATGTGCTTAGTCCCGGGCAGATCGCCACGCCGATTCAACAGCAAGTCTTTGACGAAGACGCGATGCGGCAGATGGAGACGCTGATTCCTCGCGGCAAGATGGGGGACCCGGAGGAAATCGCGACCGTGGCGCTGTTTCTCGCCTCCGACGATTCGCGCTTTGTGAACGGGGTGGAGTTATATGTTGACGGTGGTACGGCGGCCATCTGACGATACGCTGAAAAGTTACATTCAACGCATCGCGTTGAACGGCCTGTAGTTGGCGTTGGCGATCTTATTATGCGCTATTCAATTTTTGATTTTGCTTCTGTAGCCAACGTGTTTGAGCGTTTGCAGGAAAGAGCATTCAGGTGAGCTTTGCCAGTCGGCACCCACCCGGGATATCGCTTTGCGGTCGATCGTAAGCGCTACTGCTGCATAACCAGTTTTTGCACCAACTTTTCCGCCTGGCCCAGCGCCTCGCCATCCTGAACTGGCAACTGCAGATTATTAAACGCTGTTTGATACGGATGCATAATGACATTGACCCCGCTCTGATCCTGATTCACCAGGACTCTTAACGGCAGGTCAAGTGCCAGGGCCGGATACTTCACCATCAGCGGTGTTCCGGCTTTGGGATTACCAAAAATAATCACCTTGGTCGGCGGCATTGTGAGGCCGGCATTTTTTGCTGCCTCGGCATGGTCAATAACGGCGAAAACAGACATTCCTTTGTCTTTTATCCCGCTCTCCAGTCTTGATACGGTGTCCTCAAAGGAGTACGCACTTTTAAATTGATGGGGCGATTGCGCAGACGCGCTATTTGAAAGAATACTCATACCGATAATTGAAGTCGCGACCAAAATTCGCTTGAAGGTGGATAACACAGGGCATCTCCGTATAAAGTTAATTTACTAAATCAGACCAATACAAAAATCTATAACTTTTCTGAAAATTCAGGAACGGGTCAGCGACCGATTTTAGCCTGATTTTCATTAATCGAAGGGGTTATCCTGGCGTCGAAATGATTGAATTAATGGCGCTTTTTAATTTATCGCCGCATTTTTTATAACAGTACGGGTTCTCGGGTCCGATGTGATTTATCCTCCAGGAAATGGCTGGCCGGCATTGTCAATACGGGTTTATTGCAGTTGTTATGTTTACATTGTCCTGAATTCATTGAAATATTTGACTGGTCATGTTAATGAAATAGTTTGTAAAAATACACATTCACCCGGTCTGGCATCTTTATAATGCGTTTGGCTGTTTCTAAATGAATAAAAACATTTCTACATAAGAAGGGGCGGGTTCAAAGCAAGCCCGCCACAGTTGGATGTCTGCGAATACGAATATATTAAGCATAATCAACCCCGATCGTCTGGTCGGGGTTTCTGTTGCGGGTGATGATAATGCCGAATTCCTGTTTGACGCCATGCAAGGCACAGATGGGATGTCTACACTTTCCGACTATACGGTAAGACTGCTGCATCGCTCGATGCAGGTGGATGTCCGGTCATTGCTGGGTAAATCCCTGACATTGACCGTCGACACCGCAGCCGCTCCGCGTTATATCAACGGTGTGATCGCCAGCTTTGCGCTGGTGGGTCAGGAAGGGGATGTCGAGCGTTACTTCGTGTACGAAGCGCGCGTAGTGCCCTGGTTCTGGCTGGCGACGCATAAGAAAGAATTCCGTATCTATCAGAACCAGTCTGTGCCAGAGACCATCAAGCAGGTGCTGTCACCTTATGGTCATGCGTTCGAATTCGATTTGGTAGAAAGCTACGCCCTGCGCGTCTATTGCGTGCAGTATGACGAGACTGATTTTCAGTTTGTGAGCAGGCTGCTGGAAGCCGAGGGCATTCATTATTACTTTCGTCATGAACAGGACAAGCATACGCTGGTCATGAGCGACGAAGTGCAAAGTCACAAGCCAGTGGACGGCTATGAACACGTGCCGTATTTCACTGAAGACAAGCTGACACTGCCTCAGCAGGACTACATGACCCATGTGGCCGTATTTCAGGACCTACGTCCTGGGCAATACACCACCAACGACTATAACTTCACTACCCCGCGCGCCGATCTGGCTGCGCGCCAGCAGATCAAGCTGGAGCACGAACATAACCAAGCTGAAGTGTATGAATGGCCGGGCAATTACGGGGATGACCCCCTGGGTGAGCGTTATGCACGCCAGCGCATGCAGGAACAACATCACGTTCGAGATACGAGGACATTGCGTAGTACTGCACGAGGCGTAGCTACCGGTTCTCTGTTTAACCTGGTGCGCTGCCCGCGATCAGAAGAGAACCGCGAGTATCTGGTGCTGGGCACCCGCTATGATTTAAAAGAAAACAACTACCACTCGGTCAGCTCACCCGAAGAAGCGAAACAGAATGGCCGCCGTTGCGTGTTCGATCTGACCGTGCAATGCACCACCTTGCCATTCCGTCCGCCACGCACGACGCGCAAGCCACGTACCCTGGGGCCGCAAACGGCCGTGGTGGTGGGGCCTGAAGGCAAAGAGATCTGGACCAATGAATATGGTCAGGTCAAGGTGCATTTCCATTGGGATCGTTACGATAAGAAAGACGAGAACAGCTCGTGCTGGATTCGGGTCTCAAGCAGCTGGGCCAGTGGCAATTTTGGCGCAATCCAGGTACCTCGCATCGGCGATGAAGTGATTGTGGATTTCCTGAACGGAGATCCGGATGCGCCGATTATCACCGGCCGTGTGTATAACGCGGCAAACATGCCACCCTGGTCGTTGCCGGAGAACGAGACCCAGATGGGGATTTACTCGCGGTCTACGCCCGATGGCAATTATCATACGGCCAATGCGATCCGCTTTGAAGATAAAATGGGTCAGGAGCAGGTCTGGATTCATGCCGAACGCAACCAGGATATTGAAGTTGAGCGTGATGAATCCCATTGGGTGGGGCATGATAGAAAAAAAGAGATTGGCAATGACCAGTCTGAGCGGGTTGGCAGCAACAATAAGGTGTCTGTTGGGATGACCAACTCCCGCAGTGTCGGCGTGGCTTCGACCGAGCAGGTTGGCGTGTTCAAGTCCACGTTTGTTGGGGTTGACCAACTGGTTGTGGTGGGCGGCAATAAACAGGAAATGGTTGGCAACAGCCTGAATTATCTGGCTGGCGAAAATATCGCTATCGAAGCGGGTAAAACATTTGAAATAAAGGCAGGTGAAAAATTCCGCATCAAGGTGGGCGATACCCGTCTTGAAATGGATAAGAGCGGAATGGTGGTGATTACGTCGCCACAGACGACGATTGTAAAAGGGGGCGACGCCCAGTTCACGATCGGTCCGGGTACGATTCTGCATTCTCCCGATCTGGTCAAAGGCAAGGCTGCGGTACCGCCGTCGCAATGTCTGCAGGCCATGGCGGCGCAACGCTCGCCTTTTGTTAAGGTCGGCTAGAGAAACAGACCATGAGAGAAGAGCAAAAATCAGGTGCGGGCGCGATGCCCGGACAGGCAGACCGTGATGCCTCCTTGCCAACTGAAATAGCGGCATTTTTTGATCAGATTACCGCGATGCCCAGGCCCGTTTGGGCGGTAGTGGACGGCGCACGCTATGGGGATTTGTCTCTGCAGCTGGAACAGGCCGGTCTGTCGGGCCGCTCGCTGTTTCTGGAACATGCCGACGAGCAGGTGGAACGCATGGGCGGCTGGCTGGTGCCGGTGCAGCAGCGTGAAGATCTGGAATCGCTTTATGGCCTGGCGCGGGAAATCGACAGCATGGTGTTCTGGTCCTGCGCTGCGGGAGAAGAGGCGCTGTACCGGCATTTGCGCAGTATTAATATGGTGATGATCCCTGATGATGAGCCAGCGCCGGAGAGCGAGGCAGCAGCAGGTGCTGCTGATGAGGCTGATTCAGCTGACGGCGCGCAGCCGCCTGCCAGCCCGGGCTTGCGAGAGCAAAGTGTGATGTTCAGGCATTACGACCCCTCGGTACTGGCCTCGTTTTTACCCTTGTTGAATGCGGGGCAGTTTGCCCGCCTGCTGGGGCCGGCCACTTATCTGATGATGTTTGCCCCGGATTACGGTGGTGCGCGTTCGGTGCCGCGCCCGGATAACTTGCCTATTTCACCACGCGGGCCGTTGCGCTTCAGTGAACAGCAGATGCAGGAGCTGGAGCAGGTGCGGGTGGACGCGTCACAGGTGAAAATTGTGCAGTTTCTGCGTCGCAATGACAGTCAGCATACGGCCAAAATGAACGATCACGAACTGATGCGTTTTGTCGCCAATGCCGATATAAAAGGCCGGGCTCTGGGTTTGCGCTCCGAGCGTGCACTTGGTTACTGGGCGTGGCTGTTGCTGGGTAGCAATGGTGCATTTGCTGAGCAGCCCTTTACCCGGGAGTATCTGCAGGGCTATCCGGAAGATGGCTCTCCGGACGATAAGATTTACAAACTGATGGACAATCTGGCACAAGCGAATTGAGCGCGCGAATGCCTGACGATAGACTATTTCACGAATAAGAGCGGCAATACATACATGGCAGATGCAACCACGACCCCCGGTAATATTCCTGCGTCGATTCAACCTGACCTTTTGCGATGGGGCAATTTAACTGGCCCCAACTACTCCTCGCCTGCCATGCGTCTGGCTGCCAATGCCACAGAGGCCGGCTCCTTTACTGTGGCCAATACCGCGCAAACCGTGGCCGATGGCCAGGCTACTCTGACGACAGCGACGGCAGCGCCGTGTGCGACCTGCAAAAAGGACGGTGCCTACAGTATTGCATTCGAAATTAAAGATGCCGATGGTAACTTGTGTAAAAAACGCAAGGACGATACCAAAGGCATGAACTATACGGTCAAATATAAAGTATCCGGTGAAGTCTATCGTGGTTCGACGGATGAAAATGGCCTGACCGAGCGCTATTTTACGGCCGACAAAACCGAGACTCTTTATTTTTACCTGGGCCATCGCACCGATGATGACGGCTATCCCACGGCGCAGACTGAGACAGCCAATCAGACCGACGAGGCACCGCTAACGGCGAAGGCCTATGCAGTGGCGCCAATAGCCGACAAAAAAATTGAGAAATTGACCACCGTGCGCAAGTGGAAACCATGGAAGGCCTCTGATAACTATACGAGCCTGATTGAAGGCGCTGAAGGGCGCGAAGCCAAGCAGTATCCGTCTGTCGAAGGCGGTAACGATACCATTGGGATTGGTCATAAGATTACCGACGCGGAAATTGCCAGCAAGCGCTTTACCCAGGGTGATTGGGCGCAGCCGCTGTCCGATGCGAAAATGAATGAACTGCTGCAGGAAGACATCAAGAAAAACGGCGGCAATCGCATCGAGCGCGAGGTGTTTGTGCCGCTATATGCGTACGAGGTTGATGCGATTCTGGATCTGGGATTCAATGGCGGGCCCGGCGCGCTGACAGCCAATGCGGCCTCGATTTATTCTCATGATGGTACTAAAAACCCCAAGAACACCAATCGCCAGAACCTGGGCGAGTTGTTGAATCGCGGTCGCTATTCGATGGTCCCGGCCTATCTGGAGTCGCACTATAATACCTCGAACAGTGTCTGGGTGGCTGGCGTGCAGAACCGACGCGATATGGATGTGCGCATGTTCTCTGGTGACCAGACCAATGGCTATACCCTGATGCAAAATCACACTACCCGCCATCCGGCGCATAACGACAACCCCTGATTTCGGAGCGTTTGACTATGAGATTATCGTCTGTATTTTTCCGACGCGTTATAACTGGTGCAATCATGGCCGTGCTGCTGGGCTGCGCCAGCGTTGCCTCCGGGGAATACAGAATTGATACCCTTGCCAAACCCGTTACCCTGAAGGCGATCCCGCGTTCAGATAACGGCAAACTGGTGGGCATGGAAGTTGAACTGGGCAATTCGTATCTGCGCTATCACGCCTTTGAAGGGAAACTGGCGCTGCAGTATGTTGGCCGCTTTGATGCCAGCCGCCTGCCAGCTGCCAAACAAAAACGCTACAGCCATGGCATGACGGACGGCGCCATCTATCAGGTAGAGAATGCGAGCCAGTTTCTTGCAGAGAATCAGGAACGTTTGTTTCTTGGTCCCGACGTGACACCCACCTTTATTACGATTCAGAATGGGGAATATGTTGATGGAAAACCAGCGGTCTGGGTTTGTGTTCTGTCTTCGGAAAGTATGAAACAGTATTACGAAACGCAAATCGGTCACGAACGTTGCGACGCGTTCCGGTAGATTACCCTCGCTAACTCTGATTCTGATGTCGTTATAATCGAGTTAACCGAATTTATCTATTTGTTTCCAAATATTATGCAAGTGAGTATTGTTGCCAAAGTCGACGGTGGGTTCACCGTCACGGAAAGTGGTTATCAGGCATAGCATGCAGCGAAGGCATTGTTCTCAAACGGATTAGATCAACCACATTCAGCTTATTGAAAGAGTTTGTAAAAATATGCAGCTGTCCACTATTGCAACTTTATAATGAATGTGAGTGGTTGTTTCTCAATAAATAAGAATATTTCTGCATAAAAGGGGCGGGTGAACGCAAGCCTGCATGTTTGATGTCCGCGAATACAAAAATATTAAACGTGATCAACCCTGACCGGCTGATCGGGGTTTCCATTGCGGCTGAAAATGCCGAATTCCTGTTTGACGCCATGCAAGGCACAGATGGGATGTCTACGCTTTCCGACTATACCGTCAGACTGCTGCATCGTTCGATGCAGGTGGATGTCCGGTCATTGCTGGGTAAGTCCCTGACGCTCACTATCAACACCGCAGCCGCCCCGCGCTATATCAACGGCGTGATTGCCAGTTTTGCGCTGGTAGGTCAGGAAGGCGATGCGGATCGCTACTTCGTCTATGAAGCGCGCGTGGCACCTTGGTTCTGGCTGGCGACCCATAAGAAAGAATTCCGTATCTATCAGAACCAGTCTGTGCCAGAGACCATCAAGCAGGTGCTGTCACCCTATGGTTATGCGTTTGAGTTTGACTTGGTAGAAAGCTACGCGCCACGCGTCTATTGCGTGCAATATGACGAGACTGATTTTCAGTTTGTGAGCCGGCTGCTGGAAGCTGAAGGGATTCATTATTACTTTCGTCATGAACAGGACAAGCACACGCTGGTGATGAGCGATGAAGTGCAAAGCCACAAGCCTGTGGATGGCTATGAGCATGTGCCGTATTTCACTGAAGATAAGTTGACATTACCGCAGCAGGACTACATGACTCATGTGGCGGTGTTTCAGGACCTGCGTCCCGGACAGTACACCACTAACGACTACAACTTTACGACGCCTAAGGCTGATCTGGCCGCGCGCCAGCAGATCGAGCTGGAGCATGAGCATAACCAGTCGGAAGTATATGAGTGGCCGGGTAACTACGGGGATAATCCGTTAGGCGAGCGCTATGCCCGTCAACGCATGCAGGAACAGCATCACATTCGCGATACTAAAACGTTGCGCAGCACCGCCCGAGGTGTGGCAACCGGCTCGCTGTTCAACCTGATTCGCTGTCCGCGTACAGAAGAAAACCGCGAATATGTCGTTCTGAGTACGCGCTACGATCTGAAGGAGAACAACTACCATTCAGTAAGTTCACCTGAGGAAGCCATACAAAACGGCCGGCGCTGCGTGTTCGATCTGACCGTGCAATGCACCACCTTGCCATTCCGTCCGCCACGCACGACGCGCAAGCCACGTACCCTGGGGCCGCAAACGGCCGTGGTGGTGGGGCCTGAAGGCAAAGAGATCTGGACCAATGAGTATGGTCAGGTCAAAGTGCATTTCCATTGGGACCGCTATGACAAGCGTGATGAGAACAGCTCCTGCTGGATTCGGGTATCGAGTGCATGGGCCAGCGGTAACTTCGGCGCAATCCAGGTGCCTCGCATCGGCGACGAGGTGATAGTAGATTTCCTGAACGGAGACCCGGACGCACCGATCATTACCGGCAGGGTCTACAACGCAGCGATGATGCCGCCCTGGACGCTACCGGATAACGCCACGCAGATGGGTCTGTATTCACGCTCATCCCCAGGTGGGAGTTATGACACGGCCAATGCGATTCGTTTCGAAGACAAGAAAGGGCAGGAACAGCTATGGATCCATGCCGAACGGGATCAGGACGTTGAAGTTGAACACAATGACACGCTGACCGTTGGCAACAACAAGACTGATAAAATACGCTGGCACTGGAAGCTGCATACCGGCGGCTATAAGCAGGAGACGGTGGATCTGGCTTCGGTACAAAGCGTTGGTCTGGGCAAAATGATGAATGTCGGCCTGGCCTATAACGTGAACGTGGGCGGTCTGTACCTGCGCAATATCGGTCTGCAGATGGCCAGTACCGTGGGTATGGACAGGACCGACAGGGTGGTACAAAGCTGGACCTCAGACGTTGGGCATGTGTATTCGGTGACGGTGCGCGGCAAGGCGGTCCAAACAGCAGTACAAAAAGAACAGGAACAACCGCTACTTGCGACGCCGTATTTTCAACCGCAATTGCCCGGCGAAGTGGAAAGCTCAGACGCCAACCAGATCCGGATTACCGATAGCGGCCAGGCGAGCTTGTCAGGTGCTCAATATGCCAAGCTGATTGGCCCGGGTGGCGTTATCACAATTGACGAAGCCGGAATCCGCATCCGGGGTAAAGGCATTTACTTGCAGGCACCGATCATCAGTATGACGGGGGGCGATGCGCAAGGGCTGGTGCCGGTTACTGAGGCCGACGCCGCTGAATGCGCCAAACGCACGACATCGCAGCATCCTGTGGATGTGGCCACCGGGCAGAAGATACTGGTTGCCGAAGATTTTGTATTGCCGGGGCGTTTGCCGATTCGCTGGAACCGGATGTATCGCAGTGCCGATCAGCGCCAAGGATGCCTGGGCGTGGCGTGGAAACTGCCTTATTCAACTGAAATCAGGCAGGGCACGGCGGGGCTGGTGTATTTTGATGCCGATGGCCGCCAATTGAACTTCCCGGATCTGGCAGTTGGTGAGGAACATTTCCATCCGATTGAGAAATACACGCTGCAACGTATTGAAGATCATGCCTCGCAGTCGCGCTACATCATTCGTTTTATCAATGGTAATGAAGAACATTATGAACGGCATTCCAAAGCGTCTAAACGCTGGCGCTTGCATCGAGTAACGACGCGTGACGGACAGTGGCTGGAGTTGAAGTACACTGCTGCAGGAGGACTGGAGTATGTGCGCAACAACCGGCATACGGTGCGTTGTGAACTGGATGCGCAAGAGCGGATTGTGGCCTTGCATCTGGTTGGTGATGAACACGGACAGCCGCTGGCTCGTTATGCCTATGATGAGCAAGGCGATCTGGTTCGCGCCGCTGATCGGGGTGGCCGCGTTTGGCGTTACCGATATACACATCATCTGCTGAACGAGTATCGTACGCCTTCGGGCGCCGTGCACGTTTCGGAATGGGATGGCGATACGCCACAGGCAAAGTGCGTGCGCACCTATGCCTATGCGGAGAATGCGGCAGCGCCGGGTGCAAAGCCAATGATTACGCGCGATACACGCTTTACGTATCTGCCGGCTTCCAAAATGACGCAGGTTACCGATGGGCTGGGCAACACAACGGAGTATCACTACAACGGCTTGTGGGCAGTCGATCGGGTGACACATCCGGATGGTAGCGTGGAGCAGATTCATT
This sequence comes from Advenella mimigardefordensis DPN7, assembly GCF_000521505.1. Taxonomy (GTDB): domain Bacteria; phylum Pseudomonadota; class Gammaproteobacteria; order Burkholderiales; family Burkholderiaceae_B; genus Advenella; species Advenella mimigardefordensis. Next base: position 3,903,191 of record NZ_CP003915.1, on the reverse strand, counting down.
TTGATGAAACAGGCAGCATCTCTGGTCGTACGGACGAGTTGGGACGCAGCACGCGGTTGGTGAACAACGCGGCAGGCAGCCCGACATCCATGATCGACGCGGCAGGGAACGTAACCAGCCTATCCTATAACGCACAGAATCAGCCCGTGCAGATTACCGATCCGGCAGGCCATGTGTGGCAGCGCAGTTATGACGAAGCGGGCAATCTGGCGAGCGAGACCGATCCACTGGGCCATAGCACGAGCTATGCCTATGCCAATGGCCTGCCGGTCTCGCGTACCGATGCCAAAGGTAATATCACAAAGACGCAATGGGATGACGCCGGACAATTGGCATCCCAGGTTGATTGCTCGGGGAATACATCCAGTTATAAATATGACAAGCTTGGCCAGATCGAAACAGCAACCAATGCTGCAGGACAGTCAACTCATTATCAGTGGAATAATGCCGGGCAAATGGAACGGAGTCAAACCTCGGATCAGGGCAGCTGGAGTACTGAGTACGATAGAGCCGGTAGACCTGTCGTACAAAAAAACGCCTTAGGTAATTCCGTACATACGCAATGGAACGTGTATGATCAGCCGGTTGTTGTTACAGACCATACCGGTAGACGAACGAGCTATGCCTACGACGAATTAGGGCGCGTTACTGGTGTAACCAATGCGAAGGGCGAGACAATGTCATTTGTCTATGATTCGCGAGGTCGCTTAATCGAGCAGACAGGATTTGATTCGCGCCAGCAATCTTACAGATTCAACGCGGCGAGTGAACTTATAGAACGAATTGAGCATGGGCAGGACGGTCAACTCGTTACGCGGATAATTTATGATGCGGTCGGGCGCGTCATTGAACGCCAATTCGCCGATGGTAGTCAGGATAGCTATCGTTATGATCCGCGAGGACTCCTGCTTCAGGCCAGAGCGGTGAAGCCCGGGCAGCCTGATAGTCAGATGACATTCGAGCATGATGCAGCAGGCAATTGCATCGCCGAAACCCAGTCACATCAGGGGCATGTCGTGCGTCTTACGCATGTGCTGGACGCTCTGGGCAAGAGGGAGTCGACGCATATACCTGCAGTTGGGACGTTGACCTTGCAGCGCTATGGTTCCGGCCATGTGCATGGTGTGCTGCTGAATCAGGAAACATTAGCGGCCTTTGAACGTGATCCCCTGCAACGCGAGGTGGCTCGTACACAAGGAATGGTAAGACATCATTGGCAACGCAATGAGGCAGGTCAGCTGACCGGGCACTTGTGGCAGAGTTTTGATGACCGCGGCAATCTGGTTGATACCCCTCGTCCCTGGAGAACCTGGGAATATGACAAGGCCGGCCAGCTGACATCACTCAATGACATTTATCGTGGTCATAAAATTTTTCAGTACAACTCACAAGCACGTCTGGCCGAAGTGACACGCTATTTGCAAGGCAAGGTCCATCAGACTGAAACGTTTCGCTACGATGTGACAGGTAATCTGCTGACCGACTCGGCTAATCTGGAGCGGACATTGTCTGAACAAAAAATGGTACAGCAGAGTAAGGGTGATCGACTGTCTGCTTTCCTATCTTCCAGAAAAAACAGTCTTGTTAGCTATACCTATGATGGCCACGGAAATCGTCGTTCGTCTACACTCTCTTCGCTTGTGGCCATGGAGAATAAGCCGGGATTGATCATGGCGAATTTTGATCCCGATGTCGGTAACGACATTGATCAGACGGGCGATGGTACGGAACTCGACAGCCAAACCACGCGTTATCAATATGATGCAGCTCACCAGTTAGTAGGTATCGAACACGCTGATGGTCGGAACACCCAATACCGATACGACGCATGGGGACGGCGCATTGCAAAACTGTGCCATGTGCCTGGGCAGCCGGTACGCACCACATATTTCGTGTGGGATGGAAACTGGATGATCCAGGAAATACAAAAAATAGAAGGCTCCGATACGGAAAAAAGGACTACGTATATCGCCCATCCTGACGGTATGGGGCCATTAGCAAGAGTGGTAAACGGCAAAACGCAATACTATGTAAATGATCATTTGGGTACGCCACAGGAAATCTACGACGAACATCGGCAGATCGTGTGGGCTGCTGACTATTCATCCTATGGGCAGATCGACCGTTTTATCGTAGGGCGGGAAGAAAATCCGATTCGCTTTCCCGGGCAATATTACGATGCCGAATCAGGGTTGCATTACAACCGTTATCGCTATTATGATTCCGATGCGGGGCGGTATATCAATCAGGATCCGATTGGTATCCAGGGCGGCATGAATGCTTACGCTTATGTACAGGGAAATCCTGTGCAAAGACAGGATCCCTTAGGGCTGATCACGTGGACGGGTGAAGGATATCAGGCGTCGGCCGGCGTTGTATCTGGCACGCATTATAAATTAAGATCTGAGTGCATCAACGGGCAAATGGCAAGAGTTGAAGTGCTTGCCGGTGGCGGCACCTATGGTCGTGGTCTTAATGTCGCGGCGCAAGGATTTGATACTTCTTTCGTAGACGGATTAGACCATATCGATCCGAACGTCTTTAACGGAGATTATAGCGAGGCAGGTGCCAATGTGTCCTTTATCAAAGGTATTGGCTTAGGAAGTGTTAAGCTTGGCGATGCGTACTCCGAGAGTTTACTCACTATCTATAAAAGAGGGTATTCAGCGGGCATTGGTTTTGGTGGCGGAGGGTCAAAAGTATTAAGCTCCCGAATGGAAAGTTGCCGCCCTGAATGTACTTCTTGCAAGAACACGGGTAAGGAAGCGCCACCCAACACGACCCCGTTGCCTCCGGATTTTGTTCCACCCGTCGTTCCCCCCAATGCAATCGGTCAGATGTTTGGTGGTGCCTGGTAATGAGATTTAAGTGATGATCTACTTTATTGCGGTTGTGGGCGTGGCTTTTCTGGTGTCGGCTGTTTATGCTCAGTCGGCGCTTTCCGGCTTGCTGGATTTCTTCAGAAATCGTCCGCCTTTGCTGGAGAAAACAGGCTCAATATCAGATTTATATTTCCTGTTTGATTTGACCAAGTGCAGATATGGTTTTGTGCATTATTTATTCAAACATCCTGTTCCGCCCAGAGAAATAGCAGAAGCCTTTCCCGACTACAGCCGGCTGAGGACTATTTCTAACGTTGTGTACGGATTGCATGTCTTGTTTGGCGTCGTCCTGATTACTTCGTTTGTGATACATCAATTTTGAACCTGAATATGTCTGATAATTACACTGCTCCGATAGCTGTACTGGGAAACCGAACTACTCATGGCGGAAAAATAATCACAGCGACGGCCGGGTTAACGATCGACGGCAGAAATGTTGCGCGTGTGGGCGATAAAGTCATGTGCCCGGAACATGGCGAAGTGTTTATTACAGACGGAGGGGCTGCCACGATTGAGGGTAGAAGATTAGCGCGCCACGGTAGCACGACTAGTTGTGGCGCCACAATCATTGTTGATGGCGGTGGACCCAGTTTGTAGCTCACTGATCCGGGTCAATACTGTATTTTGGATTACGGTCAATGGTGCTTTTATTGTCCGACGAGTGCTCTAAGCCTTGAAAATCAGGAATACATTGTGCAATGCCAGGCCAGAATGATTTACAGGCTCCATTCATATGACGCTTAAAAATTTCTACCGGGGAACTTTACTCCTGCCAATAGCGCTACCCTTATTTTTGTTGCTATTTAGCAGTACGTGGTTAAGTAAGTTTCTTTTCTTGTCTCTGGGCTTTTCGGGAGTTGAATACACAGTCTTTGCCATTGCGATGTTTTATCTCATCGGTAAATATCGAACCGATAGCAAAATAAGGCGATTGTTTTGGCTAACACCGCCAATTTTCGTCGTATTTGCTATTTGTGGCTGGTATTTACGGTTGTATATAGACAGGTTAACTAATCCGGCACTTATCGTCTCTTTCGATGCGTTTTTTATACTTTTATTTTATGGATTGTTGGTCGGCTACGGCTATTGTTTTTTTATTGAGTTGATCTATATGGGATTTCGATCACTCGGCTGGATCAAGCCACGGGATTGCGAATAACAGTCAAGGCAGCGGCAACCAGCCACCACAACGCAATCCCGCCAAAGCAAGCGCATCAGCGTCCTTGCTTAACCCCCTGAAAACAACTCATTTCCAACCATCAGAAGAACGCGCCCGTTGGTAAATCGGTCCCGTTCAGATAATGATCGCCCAGCACGCGTTCTTTGTAGATACGCGGGTTGTGCGAAGCGATCACTTTGATGTTGCGCCAGTGTCGGTCCAGCGCAGCCTGTGTGGATACGCCGCTACCACTGGCGACATCAATCAGCAGGCTGGCCAGTGTGGCAGCCGTTTCGTCAACAACCACTTTGGCCTCGGATGCGGCCAGTGTAGACAGGCGTGATGCCTCGTAAGCGTCTGGCGTGTTTCTGTGCTGCCAGGCATGATCCAGCGCATGGATGGCCCGATCTGTGCTGGCTATGGCGGCGCCGCGCCAGGCGGCGATACGTCCGATAGTCGACTGGATCTCGGGTTCCTGTGCCGGTAGCTCAGTGAGCCCATGGTAATAGTTGCGCGTGCGCTTGCCAACGAGCGCAAGGGCATCTGCCAGAATGCGGTCGATGACACCTGTAATGATCGTTGTCAGATAAACCTGATGGAAAGTGAAACCAAACAGGACGCGCGGTCCATGCGGCGTGTTCACGGTGGGGCGGGGCGGCGTATCGAACAAATCTTCCGGCGCAACATACACCCGGTCGAACACGGTGGTGCCTGATCCGGTCAGCTTCTGGCCAAAGCCGTGCCAGTCGTCGTCCAGGCGTACGCCCTCGGCCTGGGTAGAAACAAAGAATTGTTTGACCGCAGCAGAGTCTGGATCCGAGACTGAGGCCAGCAGATAATCAGCGTATAGATTGCCGGTCGAATAGATTTTAGTGCCGGAGATGCGCCAGCCAGGCTGTGTTGCGTCTTTTTCCAGTTGCGTGCCGGGGGTGCGTCCGACGGCGCCAGCAGGCTCACCGGTCAACTCATTAAAGGCCACACCCAGTGTCTTTCCGTCAGCAACTTGCGGCAGCAATCGAGCCGCGAAAGGCGTGTCGGGTGCGGCAAGATGTTGTTCAACGGCGAAGAAATGGTTCCGGAAAATATGGGCGATGTTTGGATCTGCACGAGCCAGGTCTCGCACCACAAAGAACAGTTCCGGTAACGTCACTCCTGAACCGCCCTGAGCCTGTGCAAGGCGCAGCGCACCGAAGCCCTGCGCTTTGATCTGCCTGGCTTCTTCCAGTGCCAGTCTATGCTGCACATCGCGCTCTGCTGCCGTTGCCGAAAATTGCTCGAATAGCGGCACGTACCCCAGTTTCTTCGTTATGTCATGCCAATCCAGCAAGGCTTCCTGAATCTGCGCTATGCGTGATTGCCGGGCTTCGGCCAGCGCGGCTTTTTCCTGTCGGTTTTCAGTATTCATCGTTAACTACTTTTCCTATGCGTCGGCTGTGGCCGATTCGGTTGAGCGGCTGGGCTGGTCGGTATCCGGGAGTGTGTGCGTGCTGGCACGTGCTGCGTCATAGTGATCCAGACCCAGATTCTCGCGCAATGTTGTGCCCTCATATTCGTGGCGGTATCGCCCGGCTTTCTGCAGTTCGGGAATAAGATGATCCACCACATCTTCCAGTCCGCTGGTTTGTACATCAATGTTCAGGTTGAAGCCGTCTGCGGCCCGATGGTCGAACCAGTGAATAATGTCTTTGGCAACCTGTTCCGGTGTACCCACAATCACACGATGACCGCCGACCAGATTGCCGCGTACGGCCTGGCGTACTGTCCAGTTGCGCAGCCGTGCCTCGTTCAAAATTTCCCGACGATGCCAGCGCGATGCAATGGGGACGTTGGGTTCTGCTGTGTTGATTTTCGCGTAGGGCAAGGGCTGATCAAAAGGCAGATCGTCCGGCTGCAGTGCCAGATGACGAGCCAGTTCACGGCGCAGGCCTTCATGATCCAGTTGTTCGTCCAGTTCATCCTTGCGTCGGTTTGCTTCTGCTTCGGTACTTCCAAGAATGGGGAACAGGCCCGGCATGACTAATAGCTGATCCGGATCGCGTCCGTAACCTCTGGCGAGTGCTTTGACATCGGCGTAAAACTTTTGTCCGTTCTCCAGAATGCGCTGGCCGGTAAACAGGGCATCGGCCCAGCGCGCACCGAAAGCTTTGCTATCCTCAGACTGTCCCGCCTGAAAAATCACCGGCCGTCCCTGAGGTGAAACGGGCGTAGACAGCACCCCGGCACTACGAAAATGGCTGCCCTGTACGTCAATCGGGCGCAGCTGTTGTTTATCCACGAAAATATTGCGTTTGGCATCGGCAATAACGGCCTCGTTGGGAAAAGAGTCCCAAAAACCCGTGACAATCCGCGCAAACTCTTCGGCGCGCTGATAGCGTTCGTTCTGCCCGAAGGCGTGATCAATGCCATAGGCGGCCTGGGCAACGGGCGCCTGACTGGTAATGATGTTCCAGGCCGCACGCCCTTTGGAAATATGATCCAGCGATGCAATTTGCCGGGCCACGGTATAAGGGTGCCCGAAAAGCGTGGTGGTGGTGACCACCAGACCGATATGCTGTGTGATCTGGCTGAGCGCGGCGTGCAATGTGAGCGGATCCAGCGCGCGCCACGGGCGGCTGTAGGCTTCGGCGACCAGCCCGCCTGGCCCGTCTGCCAGAAACAGTGCGTCAATCAGGCCGCGTTCGGCCACTTTTGCAATTTTTACGAACTCGTCGATATCCGTTGATAGCGCCGCGGGGTTGGCCAGGGTTTTCCATGCTGCGTCATGCCTGCCCGATGCCAGGACGTTAACGCCGAGCCGGATGTGTTTTCTTTCTGACATTGTCTTTCCTTTTTTAAGGGTCTTACTGCATCAGACGCGCACAACGTAGTCGGCGACGGCAATTTTCTTCGGAAGAATGGCTCGTTCAGCCAGCCAGTCGGCGGCGCGCTGGAATTCACGCAGGAATGCAGGATCATCTGCTTCATAGAATTTGTTCTGGCGGTTGTAAGCAATCAGGTGATCTCGGACTTCGTCGCTGTAGCCGCCTTCCTTTTGCGCCAGCGTTTCGGACTCTCGCGGATTGGCGTCTACCCATTTTCCTTCGTCATACCAGGCGTTAATTACCGCACGTACGAGAGCGCTGTTCTCTGTGGCAAACTTGCGCTGCGTGACGAGTGACGAATAATCAATCAGAAAATCCAGATCGGTGCCTTCAAAGAAAATATCCTTTGCATCAAACTTCACACGTGCAATATCCACGGCAGGAGACCACATGGACCAGGCGTCAACCTTACCCTGACCGAAGGCAGGTGCCGCATCAGGCGGATTCAGATAGACCACTTCAACAGACTTGCGATCCACGCCGTGTTTTTCCAGGGCGGCGACCAGCAAAAACTCGCCCAGGCCGGAGCGATTGACTGCGACTTTCTTTCCGGCCAGATCTTTGACCGAGTTGATGCCTGAGTCTTTTTTGACAATAATGGCCGTGCTGCGCGGATTGTAGACGTTGAACTGCGTAAACACCAGCGGTGACCCGGCAATAATGGCCGCCAGCGCTGGCGTTGTGCTGCCCCAGAAACCGAAATCGGCACTGCCACCCACCACAGCCTGCAGTGACGGCGCGTGGTTGGGGAAGGGGCCAACCCATTGCACCTTGATGTCCTGCGCCGCCAGCGTTTTCTCGAACTCGCCGCGTTCCCTTGCAACCAGTGTCAGACCGCCGCGCCCATAACCAACGCGGACTGTATCGGTATTGCGTGTTCCCTGAGCAAACCCGTCTTGCGGCAACAGCAATCCGCCCGTGCCCAGCATACCAAGAGAAAGCGCGCCCAGGCCGCCAGCGCCCAGCAGCATGCGACGGCGGCTAGCGCTGGCCAGTGTGGGTGAAGCGATCACAGATGAATTAACATCAGCGGCGCTGTTTGTACTAGTATGGGCAGACAGCCGGCTATCCGCGGGCGTGTCAGAGTCGCTGGTAATGGATGCAGAGGGAGGCAATGTGTGTTTCATAAAGTGTTCCGATTCGGCCTGTACTGTAAACAGAGAGTAAGTAGATTAAAAAAATTGATATTTCAAATGCAATCAAGTACGGACGTGCCGAGGCAGCCCTGCGCTTGCTGTGCAAGCAGGTCAACCAATGTATGGATAGGCGCGCTGAAGAATTACTTCAGGCGGCGGTCTGCAACTGCGAGATATCCACCCCAAGCGCCTGCAGGAGTTCCAGACGCAGGCTGGCACGTGCTTTCTGGTCTGAATGCTGGGTGAGATAGGTTTGTGCAATCTTGCCGTTGCGCATGACGAGAATGCGATCGGCCAGGTCGATGGCTTCGTCCACATCGTGCGTCACCAGCAGTACGCCGGGGGTGTGGCGCTGTACCAGTTCCTTGACCAGTACATGCATTTTGATGCGGGTCAGGGCATCAAGGGCGGCAAACGGTTCATCCAATAGAAGCAGGCGGGGCTCGCGCACCAGCGCACGCGCAAGGGCGACCCGTTGCGCCTGACCTCCCGAGAGGCTGCGTGGCCAGTCGTTTTCCCGGCCTTGCAGTCCCACTTCGCGCAACGCGGAGATCGCCTGAGTTTTACCGGACGCATCGTCCATTCCCAGCGCGACATTACGCCACAGCGGCCCCCAGGGCAGCAGTCTATGTTCCTGGAACACAACGGCCGGATGCGTGGGGCCGTCAATGGTGCCGGCATCGATCTCATCGAGTCTGGCCAATGCTCTAAGTAATGTGGTTTTGCCGCAGCCGCTTTCGCCAAGCAGGGCCACGAACTCACCCGACTCGATATCCAGATCCAGATGATCGATAATGACGCGCTCGCCATACTGACGGCGCAAACCGCGAGTGCTGACTGCTAGACGGGAAGTAGGCTGGGTACTCATTTACTGCTATCCTTGTCGTAGTTGGGATGCCAGGCCAGCAGCCTGCGTTCAAGCGCCCGGGCAACGCTGTCTGCGACCACGCCAATAATGGCGTAAATCAGAATGGTCAGCACAATCACATTGGTCTGCAGAAATTCGCGTGCATCCATGGCCAGAAAACCGATGCCCCTGTTGGTCGCAACGGTTTCTGCAATAACAAGTGCGAGCCATGCAACGGCCAGTGCGTAGCGCACGCCGGTGAGAATAGACGGCATGGCGCCCGGCAGAATGATCCGACGTACCAGCTCACGCCTGCTTAAACCGGTCACGCGACCCAGCTCCAGCAATTTTGGATCAACCTGGCGAATGCCCAGTATGGTATTGATATAAATAGGAAACATCACGGCCAGGGCAACCAGGAAAATCTTGCCGGACTCATCCACGCCGAACCAGACAATCACCAGCGGCAGCAACGCCATGAACGGCACGGCGCGAATCATTTGCACAGAGCGGTCCAGTACAGCTTCGGCCAGGCGTGAGAAGCCCACGGCCATACCCAAGGAAAACCCAATTACACCGCCAATCACAAAACCAACAGCAGCGCGCGCAAGGCTATAACCCAAATGAACAAGTAGCGTGCCGTTCTGCGTCAGTTCAATTGCTGTTTGCGCCACGCTGCTGGGTGCGGGCAGAATTTGCGGCGCGATGTAGCCGATGCGGGAAAGCAGTTCCCAGATGGCCAGAATCAGCACTGGTACAATCCAGGAGATGGCCTGTAATTGGCGTGGCGATAGGCTGGCGCTTTTGAGGGTGGACGCCTTTTGCGCCACACCGCGTTCCTGGCCTTCACGAACGCGAGGGCGGGGAGCAGGCGACGAGATAACTTCTGAAGAAGACATAGCAGATGCACAATACGAATAGTTGCGCATTGAACAATTGCAATGCGCTGTGAGATTAATCACACTATAAACTGTGTGCTGGCTGTCGCTTAAATACTATATTATTATTTTAATATGCGATGTTTGAGTTAAGCGCGAAGTCTACAGGGCGATGGCGTACACCGTGAAGGTCAGGCAATATGAATCATTATCCACACATCAGAAATTTGCTAGACGCCTACCTGAATATGGACGTTGATACGATTGCTGGAACGGATGAGCCGGATGAAATCATTCAATATTATGTTCTGGATACATCCAAACCTGTACTTGAAGAATTAGTCGACGAGCTTGATCATTTTGAAGAAAGCAACGGCCAGAATCTGGATGACATGTTTGAAAAGGAATTTTCGCCGGAAGTAGATATCGCGGATATTCGTGAATTTTTTAATGATTTGAGAACAGCGATTCAGAAATATTTGAGTCAATCCTAAAAACGGAAATTCGCTTGCGGAGCACCTTGTTATTGTCTGCTTGTGGCTTCGTGAAGTTTTCGGGTAGGTGCGCCGGTGTTTGTTGCCGGCCGTTCTATTGTGTAGCGGGCTATTCGCCATTGAAAGCCGTTCATTGGTCATCACTACCAATTATTCAATAAAGCATAAAAACAAAGCGCTGTAAAAATATTTTTTAAAATATTATAAAATTCCAGCGCAATGTTTAGATCATCCATTTTTACGCAGGGAAAAAGTACGATTGGCTGGCAGGTTCTTCTTTGCCTGGCCTTGCTCGCGTTTCTTTGCAGATCGGTGATTCCAGCAGGGTATATGCCCACTCTGGCCGCCGGCAGTGGTACGGGCGTTGAGCTTACGTTGTGTAATGCACAAGGCGGCACGCAAACTATCGTGCTGGATTTGCAGAATAAGAATAAGGAGCCTGCGGATCACGCCGGCCAGGAATGTCCCTTTGGATTGGTCTTGTCGCAAGGCGTCCTGGCGGCACATACAACACTTCTCTTGAACGCCACGGTCTGGCAGCAACGCCCGGTTCTGCTTGCCGACCGCACTCGTCCCCTGCCGCCGCTGCCTGCGCTCGGACCGCCTATCGGGCCACGCGCCCCTCCTATATCCCTCGGTTGAGACACTCGAGCGATCACGTTGCTGATGATCGCCTAGTTGTGATAACGCTCTTCCGAGGTTTTTTACGTTTGCTTGTTTCGTTCGGTTTTGGGCTACCACTGTGTCGGTAGTAGGGCCTTGTTGCGTCTGCTTTTGGGCGACAGCCCCCAAAAATGGCTTACCAAAAAATGCGCGGCTTGTCCCCACGTTATAGCAAGGCGTTGTACCCGGGAAATAGTTATCACGATGTGAATACCCCTATTTTCAATTCAGGAAATAACTTGCTATGAAACACTCTTGCTTTACTGTTTCTGCGACCGTGTGCTCGGCTTGCATGCTGGTGTCCGGATACGCAAAGGCCAACCCTCAACCGCCCGTTCAACAGCTGGGGCCCGTGGTGGTTACGGTGGTAGCGCCATCGACTCCATTGCTGATGTCCACCAATCCCAAGCTGCCGCGCCAGCCGCTGCCCGCCAGTGATGGTACGGATTATTTAAAAACCATACCGGGTTTTGCTTCCATACGAAATGGCGGCACCAACGGTGATCCGGTTCTACGGGGGATGTTTGGTTCCAGGCTGAATGTATTGACTAACGGTTCCTCTATGCCCGGGGCCTGCCCGGGAAGGATGGATGCGCCCAGTTCCTATATTTCACCTGAAAATTTTGATGCCTTAACGGTGATCAAGGGTCCGCAAACGGTGTTATGGGGGCCGGGCGCTTCGGCCGGCACGGTCAAATTCGATCGCGATACGCCGCGCTTTACCCAGTCGGAAGTGCGCTTTGATGGCAGTCTTACCGCAGGCTCCTTCGGCAGAAACGATCAGGCCGCTGATTTGACCGTGGGCAATGAATCCTTCTATGTTCGGGCAACAGCCAACCATTCGCATTCAGATGACTATAAAGACGGCGATCACAACAAGATCCCGTCACGCTGGGACAAATGGAACGCTGACCTGACGCTGGGTTATACGCCGGATCAGGATACGCTGCTTGAATTAACTGCTGGCGTAGGAGACGGCGAGGCCCGATATGCCGGCCGCGGCATGGACGGGTCGCAATTTAAGCGTGAAAGTCTTGGGCTGAGATTTGAAAAGAATAATATTAGTTCTGTCATGAAAAAACTGGAGGCGCAGTTCTATTACAACTATGCTGATCACGTGATGGACAATTACACATTGCGCTCGCCCGATCCTAATAGTTCCATGCGTATGGGGATGGCCAGCAATGTGGATCGTGCCACCTGGGGTGGGCGTATCGCCGCAACGTTCAACGTCGCGCCGGACGTAGAACTGGTGACCGGGATGGACTGGCAGCAAAGCCGCCACCGCGCACGCAGGGGTACAGACAAGCAATCCTATAAGGACAATGACTGGACCAAAGATGCAGAATTTGGCAATCTGGGCCTGTTCGGCGAAGCCACCTGGCATGCGACGCAGCGGGACCGCCTGATCGCCGGCTTGCGCATAGACTGGACATCGGTCAAAGACTTTAGGCAAACCACCGGTTCGATGAAAATGAAAATGGCCAACCCCACAGTAAATGAGCGCCGCACGAAAACCCTGCCTGGTGGCTTTTTAAGATATGAGAAAGACCTGCAATCCATACCTGCCGGTGTATACGTGGGTATCGGTCACGTTGCCCGTTTCCCCGATTACTGGGAACTGTTCTCTCCCAAGAAAGGTCCCGAAGGATCGGTCAATGCCTTCCAGGGCGTCAAGCCTGAGAAAACCACGCAACTGGATATCGGCGCACAATACAAGGGCGAGCATACTCAGGCCTGGGTGTCTGCATATGCAGGCTATGTGCAGGATTTTATTCTGTTCGATTACCAGAAGGGGGGCATGATGGGCTCGACCACGGTGGCACGCAATGTGAATGCCTCTATCATGGGTGCTGAAGGCGGCTTGACATATCAATTCAATCCACACTGGCAAATCGGTTCGACCGTGGCGTATGCGTGGGGCAGAAACCGGACCGACGGAGGACCCTTGCCACAGATTCCGCCGCTGGAAGCCAGACTGACGCTTGCCTATGAAAATGGCCCATGGTCAGCCGGGGCGCTGTGGCGTCTGGTGTCCAGCCAGCATCGCACTGCTGTCAACAAGGGTAATGTGGTGGGCAAGGACTTTGGCTCGAGCGCGGGGTTTGGTGTTCTGTCGCTGAACGCAAGCTATACGTTCAGTAAACTCGCCAAATTTACAGTTGGCATTGATAACGTATTGAATAAACAATACAGCGAGCACTTGAATCTGGCTGGTAATGCGGGTTTTGGTTTCCCGTCGAATACGCGGGTGAGTGAACCGGGCCGTTCTGCCTGGGCGCGGCTTAGTCTTCAATTCTGATTGAGGGGTTGGCGCCGGGCCAGTCCAGACACATCAGGGGGCCGAGAGGGCGTCTCTGGCGTTGGTCTGCCGGCGCCTTCACTCAGGCGATTTTATAACTTTGTAAAGTTTGTTTGCGTCGCGGCCTTTTCGAAGCGATCGATCTCTTCCAGCTGAAATTTACGTAACTGTTCCGGCTGCAAGTCCATGATTTCCCCGGAATTGTTCGATACGAAGGTGGCGGAAGAGGGTTCATTCAACACTGCCTGCATATTGTCGGAAAGATATTGTACGGTTTCTTTGGGCGTATCTGCCTTCAGCCAAAGCGCGGTCCAGCTGTAATGGATGGCATCCGCGTAGCCACTTTCCTTGAGCGTCGGCACGTTGGGTAGCTCCGGATGTCGCTTATCTCCGGTAACGGCCAGCGCCTTTACCTGTTCCCCGTTAATGATTCGGGTGGTGCCAGGCGTGTCGACCACGGCCAGATCCAGTTGTTTGCCAATCACGTCTGTGGTTGTCTGTGAAAGTCCCTTGTAGGGAACGTCCTGCCAGTTGATTCCGGCCTCTTTTGCAAATTCGGCGACACCAAGCTGGTAGCCCGTGGAGTAGGTGCCCATATTCAGGCGAGGCGTTGATTTGCCGCGACTAACCAGATCCTCAACGTTCTGTATGGGTGAGTCCTTAGGAACAATCAATACGGCCATGCTGCGCGTCAGGCCCGAGAGGGGAATAAATTGTTTCACCGGATCATAACGTAGCTGCTTATAAGTGGATACATTCACAGCCATGGGAGAATTGCTGCCCAGTAAAATCGACAGGCCATTTGCCGGCTGTGACATGACAGACAGCGCTGCCACGGTTCCACCACCGCCTGGCTTGTTCTCGATCACAACTGGCTGCTTCAGGCGCTTTGATAGTTTTTCACCAAAATAACGCGCATACACATCCGAGCCGCTGCCGGGGCCAAACGGGACCACAATTGTGATGGGAGAATCAGGGAAGGATGCAGGGCGGGGCGCTTCTGCGCGGGCGATGCCGGTGCAGGCGATAGAAAGCAGTAAGGTAGCAGATAGGGATCTGGCAAACATGTTTTGTCTCCTTGTTGTGGTTATTTTGATGATAAGAAGAAACGGGCCGTTTGCCTTATTCCAAAGTGTCGATACATATAACCAAAAGGAATTGTTTAAGCGGACGCATAGGTCTGCTTAAGGTATTTTTTTAGAATGGTTTTGAAGTTTGTTGTCTCGGTTGACGGATTATCAAATTTTGACTCGATCAGACTGACCTTGATCGAAATGTCTTCAGCCAGTGGCCTGACGACGAGATTGCGCCAAAGCTGATTTCCAACGGAAAACTGGTCAACAATGGCTATCCCCACATTTTTCGACACCAGTGAGCAGGCAAGCTCGGCGCGCGGGACTTCAATGATAGGCGAGAACGCGACACCATGCTTTTCTGCGGACATATTGAGTAGCTGGCCAAATGGAATCTGACGTGAGTAAAGGATCAGTTTCTGGTCCTGGAGATCATGCAGGGAAATTTCCGGCCTGGTTGCGAAAGGATGAGCCTGAGGGACGGCACATACCATCTTTCCACGGATTAAGGTCTCAACAGCCAGGTTCGGGTGCTCTACGGGCAGCACCGAAATCGCGATATCGGATTTACGGCTGAGCAGTTCCAGCGGGATATCCTGTATCAGCGTGGTGTGAAAGTGAATTTTGGTATCCGGGTACTTCTCTGAAAACAACTGTAATGCCGATGGAATAACGTCAAGCCCCAGGCTTGGGCTGCAGCAGATATGCACCTTTCCTGATGGATTGGCTGACAAATTCTCTGCAAAGGCATCCACTTTAAGCGCGGCTTCATAGACCTGATTGACTTCATTGAACAGGTTATGCGCTTCCGGCGTGGGAATCAGCTTGCCTTTGCTCCGGTGAAAGAGTTTCAATCGCAAATTTGTTTCGGTATGCGATAACAGTTTGCTTACCGCCGGCTGGGAGATGAACAGCATGCGTGCCGCGCCGCTGATCGTACCGGTAATCATGACTGCCCTGAATATTTCCATTTGGCGCAGCTTGAATTTCATATTAATGGCTCCTCTACTGATTAACTCCCGGTTATGGCCTGCTGCATTATTGGTATACAGCGAAACCCCGGTTTTCCTTTAGACTTTTTCCCTGAATTAGAGAAATGACAACTGTATAACACAGGGTGGAAGAATGAAGATTGGATTCGTAGGACTTGGAAAAATGGGGCTGCCCATGATGCAGAACCTGTCAGAGAAATTCGAGGTACAGGCGTTTGACGGTAACCCACAAGCCCGGGCAGCGATACGGGAGGCACAAAACGGGTCTACTTACGCCTTACTGGATTCACTGGATGAGCTGGTCGATATCGATATCCTGATATTGATGCTGCCGAATGGTCGCATCGTACAGGACTGCGTTCTGCCGCTGTGCGAGCGGGAAGGGGCATTGAGCAAAGATGCCGTTGTGATTGATATGTCTTCCAGCTCGCCGCTGGATACGCTTGAACTGCACAAAAAATTAGCACAAACAGGCATCGCATTGCTGGATGCGCCTGTGTCCGGTAGCGTTCAGAAAGCAAAAAACGGGACGCTGGCGATCATGGTTGGCGGGGAAACCTCGGTGCTGGAACGGGTGCGGCCCGCTCTGGAGGCAATGGGGACGGCGATTATCCCTACAGGGAAAGCAGGCTCTGCCCACAGTATGAAGACCCTGAACAATTACGTCTACGCCGCCGGATTGATGGCTGTGTCCGAGGCGCTGATTGTGGCCGAAAAACTGGATCTGGATCTGGAAAAGTTTACAGATGTGCTTAACGCCTCCAGTGGGCGCAATGTCGCCACTGAAACCAAGGTCCGGCAACATATGCTGAAAGGCGGAGACTTCAGCGGTGGGTTCGGCCTGCACCTGATGGCCAAGGATTTGGGGATTTCTCACGATCTTGCTCAGCAACTGAGCCTGAGTCCGGGTCTGCTGGGCCTGTGTTTCCAGACCTGGCAAAGCGCCATAAAGACAGCGCCGGCGCAGGCGGACAATCTGGAAATTCACCACCATCTTTCCCATACCCTGAATGCCTGATTGTTGATCAGGGCAGGTATTTAGCACGATAAATTAACACCAGGAGCGAATATGACAATAGAAATTAGGAAGACCGTACTTACGGTAGAAGACATCTTTCATGACGGTGGCCCGGTGCTTGAGCAACCTCTGCAGTGCGCAGTGGCCTTTGCCGTAGTCAAAAATCCATTTGCCGGACGGTATGAAGAAAATCTGATTGATTTCATGAAAGAGCTGCGTACCGTGGGCTTTGATCTGGCAACACGCCTGACTGGCGTATTAGGTAAGGAAAACGTCCAGTCTTATGGCAAGGCGGCCATCGTTGGCCTGAACGGTGAAGCTGAGCATGGCGCTGTGTGGCACGAAGCCGGAGGCTGGGCCATGCGCGAAGTATTGGGTAATCCCAAGGCCATGGTGCCTGCGTCCCAGGTCACCGCAACAGCCGGATTCAGGTTGATTATGCCACTGCATTACATTCATGCATCGTATGTGCGTAGCCATTTCAATTTGGTGGAGGTGGGCGCAGTGGATTCGCCCAAGCCTGATGAAATCCTGTTTGCGCTGGGCATGGCTACCGGCCCGAGGCCACATTCCCGGTTGGGCGGGCTGCTGATTGAAGAAGTGGTTGGTGAGGATGGGCAGCGCTAACTGAATGATTTTACGGATTCTCCAGATACATCATATATACTAAGCACCAAACCGGGCGATGACGCGCTATACAGTTTATGGCCGTTGTCGTTGGGTTTTTAATCAATAATGACTATATATCTGGAGACATGCATGACGTATCGAATTAAGCCTGTGTTGCTGGCTTTCTCTATCATGGGCGCTATTTGCGGTGGATTGCCGTTAGCGAGCGCAAATACACTAGAGCAGGTGATGGAGCAAAAATTACTGCGCGTGGCCATTGACCTGAATGCGCCGCCTTACGGCATGACAGACGACAAGATGACCGCCATCGGTTCAGACGTAGAAACGGCCAATTTGATCGCAGACAGTCTGGGCGTCAAGCTGCAGATCGTGCCCACAACTCAGGCCAATCGCATTCCCTTTCTGTTAACCAATAAGGCGGATGTCGTTATTTCCAGCTTGTCGATTACGGAAGAGCGGGCCAGGGTGGTTGATTTCACTATTCCCTATGCAGACAACAAAGCGGTGATTGCCGTATCCAAGGATTCACCCGTTAAAGAGCTGAAAGATCTGGTGGGTAAAACGGTTGTGACTGCCAGAGGGACAACCAATGACCAGCAGGTAACCAAGCAGGCGCCGCCCGGCACCAATATTGTCCGTTTTGAAAACGATGCAACGGCCATCACGGCCATTACCAGCGGACAAAGCAGTATTTTTGCCACCGCACCCTCGATCATCGGCGCGTTGAATCAAAAATATCCGGCCAAGGCAATGGATATTCGCATTGTGATGTCCAGCGCCAAATTGGCCATTGGGGTCGCAAAGAACAACCCGGAAATCAAAGAGAAAATGAATGAACTGATACGGGCGAATCTGAAGAATGGCAAGTTAAATGAGATTTATAAAAAGTATCACCAGACTGACTTGCCTGCGGATGTTGTCGCGCTGGGGGGGTGAACGTTTGGCGTCAGATTAGTCCAAACACGCCGGAGGCGCTCAAAAGGGCGCCTATACGATTTGGATTGATGATGGCGGACAGATTGCGTGGCAAATGATCAGAACCGCCCCGGGTGACATGACAAGCTCATCATGCGACAATCAGCGCAGGAGGAAATTCCGTATGAGAACAGAGTCATTGAAGCGATGGCTGTTCTATCTGAGCTATGGCGTATTCGTTGTACTTGGCGTCATCAATGCGCTGTTTTTCAGGTCTGTCTATTTCTTCACATACAGCTGCCTTGTGTTGCTACCCTCGGTGTTTTATATCTACGATGAATACCGAGCCAGCAGAAAGGCGGACGCGCTGCGCGCGCGAATCGACGCCCAGGGTATTGACGCGCAGGTAGAGGTGCTGTCAATGGAGCAGACGGCATCTTGGTCTGATGCCGGCATACCTTATTACAAGGCGATATTAGCTCCGGGCCCGTCGGGTATAAGCCTATCCATACCGGAATTCGGCTGGCCGAGCGATATGATTTACGCCGCAGAGCAACTCAAGTCGGTTCCGGTACGCTACTTACCGGATACGGGCGATGCCATTATTGATTTCGATAAAATCAGCCAGGCGCATATACAGGATATAAACTAATTTTCACTTCAAAAGTGATCTGTGCCACATCGTTGCAGGCGGGCATATTAGCCGACATTAAAGCCGACCTTACAGCCGACATGACTGCTTACATCAGATCCGCAGCGATCCAGTATCATTCTGCGCGTTTTTTTCTGACACTATGCATTTCCGCCTTGTACAGGGCCTGATCAGGTGGCGATACGCCGGCTTTGTTCTTCAATGTGGGGTGTTGCGAGAGTGCGGCATGCATGGAACTGTAGTGAAATTGTGCCTGGTCAAAGCGCGCGCCGCGCAGATCGGCGTAATCGAAATTGGCATACTCCAGTTTGCAACCCGTGAAGTCGGCGTCCTGACAGTTGGCACGACCAAAACCGGCGTTCGATAGCGTTGAACGGGTAAACACGGCGCCCACCAGTTTGCTGTCCTGCCACATGGTATTGTCCAGCCGAGCCTGTTGCAGACTCGCGTTGGACGCATCGGCTTCAGTGAAGAGCGCATATTCAGCATCCACTTCATTCAGCGTGGCGGCACCCAGATTGGATTTTGCAAAGATGGAGCGGGTTAGTATGGCCTGGTGGAAGTTGCAATGCGACAGGTTGGCTTCCGAGAATTGGCAGGCCATAAAAGTGGTGCCCTGGAAATGCTGGCCGCTCAGATCGCAGGCAATGAAGCTGGCCTGATTGAAGGTTTTATTGCTGAAAATGGTTTGCCGCAGATCTATTTCATAAAAGATATGTTTGTTGATGTCGGTTTGGCCGAAATCGGCTTGCGCCAGCTGCGATGCATGAAAAACACACTGAGACGCAACGCTGGCATCCAGTTTGGCACCGGTAAAGTTTGTTTCCTGCAGGACGGCCGAGTGCATAATCGCGTCCTGAAAGCGACTGCCTGTGGCATCCGTGCGACTGATGATCACGTCTTTCATATCGCTTTTCATGAACGATGCGGCACGCAATGTGCATTCGTTGAATACCGCTTTTTCCATCCGGCAATGGTCGAAGATGGTCTCATCAAGCTGGCATTCATTGAATACACATTCTCTCAGGTCCGCCCGGCTCAGGTCGGCTTTGGAGAGGTTGACGTTGTCGAACGCCATGCCAGACAGATCCAGTCCGGTAAGCGTGAGGCCCGAGAAGTCGTTATTGGCGCAGGGTTCGCCGCGCGCCAGGTGTCTAAACAGTATTTCTTTACTCATGGCCGAATAATGATTTCGCGTTCAGCCTGTCACGATACATTGGGTAGATTTCCAGCTGGTCCATATATGCGTTGCTTAAAGAGGTTTTTGCGCTCGTTTCCACTTTCGATACATTGGTGCGAAAAAGCGTTGCGGCTTCGAAATCGCAGTCGGTCAGATTCGCACGCTCCATGGAGGCCTGAATCAGGTTGGCTTCGCGAAATGAACTACCAGTGAGATCGGCTTTGAAAAACAAGGTGTCGCGGGCGCTGACGCCATCGAAATTGCAATGTCTTGCTTTGGTATTTGAAAAATCCGAGTCATTCATATTCGTGCCGGAGAAAATCGTGCCGTCCATCGTGAGGGCGATGAATGTGCACTCCTTAAGCAGCGAGTTCGTAAATTGGTTAGCCTGCAGCAGGCAGTCGTCCTCAAGCAACAGGTTGATTAATGCTGAACCCCGGAATTCGCAGCGCTGCAGCTTGCTTTCGCTGAACGCTACATTGGTCATTTCACTGCCCTGGTCCTGGCACTCGTCCCATGTTGTTTCTACAAAGGCCACTTTCCAATAATTGCATTCTTCAGTGTGGCACTGTTTGAACTCGCACTCCTGCAGAATGCATGTGTTCATCTGTGTGGCGCGCAGCACCACCTGGTTCAGCGTCCAGTGGTCGCTGATGAGTTGTTCGAAGGTACAGTTTTCAAATGTGGTTTTCTCCGCATTTAGCTGTTCCAGATTGGTTTCACGGAATGTGCAGGATTTGAAATGGGAATTGCGCAATTGAATCAGCGCCATGTTTGCCTCTACGAACAGCGCGTTTTCAAGTGTCGCGCCGTCAAACACGGCGCGTGTTAGCACGGCTTCCGAGAAATCAGCATCGCGTAGGCTGGTGTTCGAGAAGGTGGCTGCCTCCAGGAATGCGTTGGAAAAATCCGCGCCATCCAGTGTCATGTCGCTAAAGTCTGCACCGGTCAGATCCATGCCTGACAGGTCCTTGTTCTTTGCATAGCGCTGGAGCACATTCTGTTTCAGCACTTCGTTTTTGTCGGTGGACAGTTTGGAGGCGGCAAGCTGGTAATGCGCAGTATATAGATAGGATTTGCGTGTCTTTTCCTTCAGCTGTTCAATATCCCTGGGCGTCATTTGGGCGTCCGGATACGCACTGAACTGGTTTTTCCCATCTCGGGCGCTTTGCTCTATCATTTCGATGTGGGTCATGTCGGGTGGACCCGACACCGGAATCTTCGGTATCGTATCCAGGCTGGCGTCGTCTGAATCAATGGCATCGAGCACGGCCATTATCTTTTCCCCATAGTCGTCTGCCGCGTCAGCCTGGCTGCCCAATCTGCCTTTCATGTCGGAGATGATGCTTTGCACCTGCTGGTTCATTCGGGCGTTATCGATCTCCATGGGATTCTCATGTGGGCCCACGAATTCCGGCAGAATCTCGTCAGGGTCCACACCCACGCCTTTGAGTTTTTCCTGCGCTTCTCTTTTCTGGGTTGCGCCGAACAGTTCCAGCCGCTTGATCAACTGGTTGGGTTCAACGGTGAAGTTTTCATCTTCCATTGGCGCCAGCATGGCGGCGGGTAACAGTTCTTCGTCTTTAAGAATATGATCCATGACCGTTTTGGGGTCCGATCGCAACTGCAATATCTGATGATAATAGTCCGCCTTTTTCATTTCGCCGGCGGCTTCGATTGCACCCAGGATGGTCAGCACATCTTCGGCTTCATCGTCCCTTATTTCGATGCTGCCATGAAAAAATATCATGATGGAATCCTGTTCGGGCAGCAGCCACAGTGTTGTGGCGCGCATATTCTCCACTTCCCGAAAAGCAGTCTGTGTGGGGGTGTCCTGCATGAGTACAAAACATCGCGCATGCAGTGCCGGTATAGCGCCTTCCCAGCAGGGCAGGGACGGATGCATGTTCCAGATCTGAAAGGATTCACCCAAAGGAATTTCGCTACGGTCGGCCCATTGCTGGTCATCCGATGCCATATTGAAAATGCCTGGATTCATGTCCGGCAGAAAGCCGGGGAAATCGTATTTGAGCCATTCCTCGGAGTGCGTGCCCACCTGCGCCTGCTTCAGCGGATGGTCAAGCGTCATGGGGCCGTAGCCGATAGGCGTGGGCCGGCTGTCCCGATGTTCGACCGCATCCGTAGGTGACTCGATGTTAG
The DNA here is from genome assembly GCF_000521505.1 of Advenella mimigardefordensis DPN7. Lineage (GTDB taxonomy): Bacteria > Pseudomonadota > Gammaproteobacteria > Burkholderiales > Burkholderiaceae_B > Advenella > Advenella mimigardefordensis. The sequence continues at coordinate 3,881,349 of NZ_CP003915.1, read as the reverse complement.
GCAGCGGCACGGCTGAGGTATCGCCGACCGGGATCGTATCCAGTCCCTTGCCCTGCGGATTGTCGGCGTATTGGCTACCGCCAAAGGCATTGCCCCAGGTGAGTTCCATACGTTCAAACGGCACTGGCTCCGTGGGTTTGCCTCCAATCCAGTAGCGATCGCCCGTTACCCTTAACGTTTTCTCCTTATCAGCGACCTGCGCCCTGACCACGCAGGCCGTTTTGCTTTCCTGATGCGCGGTATAGCCGAATCCGGAAATCAGGAATTCGGGTTTCGCCTTGGGAATAACGTGATCCAGAAAACCGTTAGAGTCCAGGGTAGGCAGAATATCGGCCCACAATTTCTGATCGGATTCAAAGACGTAGCTGTCGCCTCGCTTTTTCAGCAGCGCAAACAACCCTACGCCCAATTGTGACATTCCCCGCCAGCGATAGGGACGACTCATCACGCTAAGCGTGTTCGGTTTAATTGTTTTCATTCAGGAAACCAGATTTCGATCGACATCAAAGACTTTAATGACGACCGCTTTCTTTTTATTTTTTTTAGCCTCAATCTGCTTGGCGACCATTTGTTCCTGCAGGATACCGGTACGATTGAAATTGATGACTGCGGCACCTTTGCGCCGGGGGGAGGGCAGGATAAAGTACGGCAGCCCGGTATTGGTGATTATGCCCGACAAATTCACGTACAGGCCGGACATGTTGTAGCTGAAGGCGGAGATGGACAGATTGACCGGAACGATCAACCCTTTGAAGGCCAGTAGGTACAAGTCCAGCCCAACAATCCGGATCATCCAGCTGTATTCTTCCGTGATAGTCGGCGCCTTGCAGCTAATGTTTCCCAGCGCAATCCACCATAGTGGTCCGTGGTGGGTATGTGTCGAGGCCTGTGTGACCGTTTTGGTCAGCGTGCTCTCATAATGATAATTCGCTGGCTCTTTGTAGAAGTCTGTTGCGAGTCCGAGAAATTTGGCCATTTTGCTTCAAAACCCCCTGAACGTCAGACCGTGGAAGTTAACGCTTTTACGTTGAACTTTTTTCACATAGTCTTCCTGACCTTTCCTGACGCGATACACTTTGAATGTTCTCCAATTTTTTCCTTTTTCCGAATTACTATGGACCAGTTTGACGCTGGACGGATTAAAAAACAGGACGGAAAACAGGTTGTAGCTGAGCGCAGTTTCGGTTTTGTAGGTGAGGGATGCAGCAATATTAATGCCCCAATTTAACTGGTAATTGCCGCCAGCAGCCCCAATTTGACCGAACAGCAGCGATACCCGGCCATCGTGGACGGTTAATTTGCGATTCTCGCTGTAATGCAGAATCGGGCATATTCTTCCAACCGTTTGGCCTGCCGCGTTGATGGTTAACCCGTTCGTATAAGTATAATTCGTGGCACCGCTTACATTATTGTATTCGGTGTTGTTGTAGGTTGATGTAACGGGGCCATCATAGAAGTTGGTAAATGTTTTTAAGTACTTTGCCATTCTGCCACCTTAACTTGTATTGGCGCGACCAGACATTTCGATCGCCTGCTTTGTTCTCAGATATCGCACTGCAGCAAATTCAACTTCATCCTTCGTATTACGCTTTAATCTGCCACCTGACGTCTGAGTGACTTTACTCCACAACACCTTAAAGACCGCGACGTTCGACCAGAGCAAATACCCGTGGCTGGTTACCACCCTGCCCAGCGCGTGCGTATTTGATGTACTCAGCCCGAAAGCGCCGAAAAGGTTTAAATTCAACCCCATCAACGTCGCATTAAAGGTCGCATCGTCTGTCTGCTTATGAAAGTGCAGGTCGTATCCCAGGGCCGAGACCTCCAGCAGTAACGAGCCATTCACGTTGATATATGCGCTTGATGTCAGATCAAAACTGGACTTGAATATATTGGTGGACGAATTTTTGACCGACTTTGTTTCGTTTTTTGTGAGGGTATAGGTGGCTGTCCCCACGAATCTGTCGGTATACACACCAAGGTACCGCGCCATCGTATGTTTCTCCTCGTTATTCTACAAACCGCATGTGCGCGGCGATATGGCAACCGGAATTTGCTGTTGTTCGCTCAGGCAGCCAGGCACAGATTCTTAAATTGCACGCTGGGGATAATGTCAAAGACAATGACATTTCGTCTGTTGCTTTTCTCCACGCCTGTCAGCCGTACTGCAGGCTTGTTGTTGATTTTGTAGGTTCGGGAATACGCGGCCAGATGTGAGGTCTGGCTCATAAAAACCTGAGACGCCACACCGCCCGCCACACCAGGCTGATCGCCGAAAGAAATCGCTTTTTTGGTGTTCTTGTTATGTACCGGGGCACAGCAATACAACACACGAAAACACGGATTCGGCGCCAGCGCGTGCGTGCCAATATTAGGATAGGGAATAGGCAACATTGCCGGAGGCGTTTTGCACATATCTGGCCAGCCAATCCATCCCCCAGCCAATTGAGTTGTATTAAACAATGTCAAGCCCCCCTTATTTTGTGTGTTCTTCTAAATGAAGAATGTAATTGTGGTTGTTGACTGCTTCTGCCCGCACTCTGCGCGGCCTCGTTTTTATTGGTCTGGAAAGCCTTAAGGTTCAGCCAGGTTGGGTATCATCGACTGGCTTGAGGTTAACAAGGGGCATTTTGGCGAACAATTCGGATTGATCCCGATATTGCAAGCAAATATTGCAATCGACCGGGTCTGTATGAGCATTATCCGGAACTACTGAAGCAATTAGATGCAAATATTCTCGTGGGATGTCATATTCTGAGAAAAATCATGCGCTGTTCTCACAGGGAAAAAGCCCGATTTTTTGTGATTCCGAAGAAACGCCGAACTTTACAGCGCAGCAATACTATAAATCGCCAGATAATCTACCCATGCCTTTGCGGTGCCTGCATCATAGTGCGCTAGGCGGAAAATCAGTCTGTATCGGCGTTAGACGACTGGTTTATGGCATTTGAAAAGTTGGGTAAATAATTTTGAAAGATGACTGAGTGTGGCGGCCTCTATGCCTCTGATTTTCCTGATGGTTTCTTTGGAAAAAGCATTTTAGATCCGGCAATAGAGCATTGATGCATATCAATCGTTGCCTTTTTGCTTGTTTAGTTGAATGATGGGCTCGACCACGATAGCACACAACGTGAATGCCTCGATCATGGGCGCTGCCACTGCCTTTCATTGTACGGCAACGTCCTGCTTCGGTTTCCCTTTGGTCGCTTCCATGCTCGCGGGGGCGATTTCGACGGTCGCGGTCATGCCTGCTGCAAGTGCGATACCCGGGGCGGCGTGATCAATATGGATACGCACCGGGATGCGCTGAGCCAGGCGTACCCAGGAAAAGGTTGGTGCGACGTTTGGCAGGCCGAGATGACCGGGGGTGTCATTACTGTTCTCAATCCCGCGCCCGATGCTTTCGACATGACCGGAAACTGGCTGTTCATAGCCCATCAGCATGATTTTCGCGGGGCTGCCAATGTTGATTTGTCGGATCTTTGTTTCCTCGAAATAGCCTGTTACCCAGAAACTGGCTGCGTCAAGGATGGCTATGCTGGTGACACCGGCGGTCGCGTAATCTCCAGGGCGGAGCCTGAGATTGGTGACATAGCCGTCGACGGGTGAGCGGATGACAGAGCGGGCAAGGTTGAGTTTGGCAAGATTGAGTGTGGCAACCGAAGCCTGATAAGCCGCGCTGGCGACGGCCGCTGCACCGCTGGTTTGCTGGACGGACTCTTTGGATACCGCATCGCGTACCTGGCTGTAGCGTCGTGCCGTCGCCTGGCGAACAATCATGTCCTGACGTTTTGCTTCGACATCGGCCTCTGCCAATATCACAGCTATCCGAAGTCGCTCGGCGTCGATTTTGTAAAGAATGTCGCCTCGGCGCACATACTGATTATCAACAACGCGTACTGCGCTGACCGTACCCGAGACTTCCGGTGCGATCTGTACGACATCCACGCCAACCCGTCCGTCGCGGGTCCAGGGTGTTTGCTCGTAATGGCTCCAGGTCTTGGTCGCGATAAACACGGCGATGGCAACGAAGATGAGGGTCAGAGTGTAACGGCTGAGTAGGGATAGCATAGGCTTCAAGGTAAAGGTTTGCTCAATGGCAGTGTTGCAGGAGCAGGCTGTAAATAATGACGAATGTGGTTAGCTCGAGGAGCGGCTGATGTGCAAATAAGCGACGGATCCCGACAGCTGTGAAAATTCGAATCATTACCATAGTCGCGACCAGCGCAATGAGTGCAAACATCAGGAGACCGGGGAAAAGGACCCCTCCAATATTGAGATCAACGATCATAAGTTGTGTGCTCGCCTACTTGTCATTTCATTGATGCGAAGTGCGAATCTGAGGTCGATGAGCAGGTCGAGTATTCGCTGGTGATCTTTGTGCGCGCTGCTCTCCACCATCGCCATCAGGCTCTTGATGTGCCGGTTGAGGTCACGGTAGTCGGCAGGTGTCAACGGGCGTCGGTATCGAAAGTTTGCGGCAATGGCTGAAAGAAGTTCGCTCAACTTCATGCGGACTTCACCAGTTAAGCGTGGGCGCGCCTTGCGCAGTTGACTAACTGCATGTCCGATGCGAAGAAAGTCCAGAGTGTCGTCGAGTATGCTGGTATCGTTGTTCCGGGATACCCGCAGCCTGGGCAGCAGCAATGCTGTCCGGTCAATCATGAGGCTCGTCCAGTGTGCTTCGTTCGGCGCTGCTCCTACGGCTCGGCGGCCGACGTCACGTCGACTTAAGCGAAGCAGCCGTTTAATCGCAGCATCTACCGATACGGTCTGGAACAGAGACATGCTCACGACACCGAATCCGATTCCACCAAAAAGCGCAACCGTGGTGTTGAGGGAAGCAGCGAAGTCCACGGTGTACTGAGTGCTCAGATTGGCGAGAATCGGAATGGTGAGGGTGATGCCCAGCGCCATATACGCCGTCGCCGGACGCGCTTGCAGCGAGCCTGCGAACAGGAACGCAGGGCAGAGCACCGCGACAAGAGCCATGAAGTCTGTCACTTGAGGAAGGATGACGAAGCTGTAAGCAAAACTGATTGCTACTCCATACAGCGAGCCAACTATGTATTTGAATACGTTAGGCGCGGGTGCATCGACATTCCCGAACAGGGTGCAACATACGCCAAGAATAGAGACGGCCGTTCCGCCTTCCGGCCATGCTGACCAGATCCAGAAGGCGCAGCCAAGAAGAATGCCGACGCAGGCACCCAGCGCAGCGCGGCCCGCCATCCAGAGGTCACGGTGGTATACGTAGCCCTTCACATGCGTCGTGCCATGAAATGAATCCATGAGGGCTGATCGCCTGGGCGCCGCGATAATGTGCTCAAGCCGCTCGCAGTCCTGAAGCAAACCGATCATTTCGACCAGATGGCCAGCGAGGTTGGCAGCGAGCCGGTGGCCCGATGTTGCTGCGCCTGAGCCACACTGTTGCTGGAGTGAACGCGCGCGGCTCATCAGTTGCGCAGCAGTGCCCGTCTGTTCATTCGACCTGGTGGCTGTGATCCAGGCATGGACATCGTTGATAAGCACCTTCAATGCTGCGGGCGCATTCTCGCTAGTTTTGCCAAGAGAATGAATCCTGTCTTCAATCTCTGTGGTGAGCGGCAGTAATCGAGCCAGCCGGTCATGAATCCGTTGCAGCATATCGCGACGAGGGGTGGCGGGAGCAAAATCGTACGGCAAATACGTCGTCAGCCCTTGTAACGCCAGCAGGTCCGCGGCCAGCTGGCTGCGATCGCTGCGGCTTTTACCGGACTTGCCAGTCAGTGCATCTGCCGCAAGCAGTCGGGCGTCTCGCAGCGTAACAGACAGCTTGCCGGTGAATTGGCCGGTCATGCGCTTCGGCAGGACATAGCGATGGACCAGAACCGTGCAAAGAATGCCGATGCAGATTTCCTGCACACGCAGGGACGCCGTGTCAAAAACGGAAGCAGGATCGAGCACGCTTGGAAACCCGATGAGGCTGGCGGTGTAGCCTGCAAGAACAAAGGCGTAGGCTCGGGGCGTGCGATCCAGCAGTGAGAAAAACAGGCACAGGCTAATCCAGCCGGCAAGCACCATGCTGCATATGGTTGGGTTGTTCACGAAATTTGGCACAATGGCAACGGTCGCGATGGCGCCGATGAACGTACCGGCAAAGCGATAAACGCCGCGACTAAGTGATGCACCGACTGATGTCTGCGAAACAACGTAAACGGTCACAATGGCCCAGAAAGGCTTGGGAAGCCCGATACGCAATGCGATATAGTAGGCCAGCATCGCTGCGGCAAAACTCTTGGCAGAGAAGAGGATCGCATCTGCATCTGCCTTCATGGCTGGCGTGCGAAGCACAGTTGATCCTGCGTGCCGCATGGCTTCACTGGCTGTGCTTATAACGGTATTTGCAGAGGCTGATGTTGTCATACCGTCATTATTCTCTAGTTATAGCGTAAAATAAATTCAGTATTCTGACAAAAAATACCTAAATTCTGCCATTTCTAAGCCAATGTCCCGATCAGCCATTTCTGTTTTCGACCCAGACCGCTCGCCGTTGCCGGCGGTCGTCCATCAGCTCGATTTCGCAGATCATCAGGCGGAAGTGCCTTTGCATGTGCATCGAAAAGGTCAACTGATCATCGCCCTGCACGGTGCCGTTACCTGCACAACCGGCAACGAAATATGGATTGTTCCCCCAAACTGCGGCGTGTGGATTCCGGGCGGTGTGTCACATAGTGCTCATGCGACGTCTAACGCGCGGCTGAATTATTTGTTCGTGGAGCCGGGGGCTGCACGATTGCCCGACTACAGTTGTACGCTTTCGATTTCTCCCGTGATCCGGGAGTTGATTGACCGGCTGGCTCGCGAACTCCCCGATTATCCAGCGGATAGTCATGCTGCGCGCCTTGCCAGAGTGGTGCTGGACGAATTGGCAGACATGCCCCATGAGCAGTTCAATTTTCCGATTTCCGATCATCCGAAAATACGGACCATGGCTGAGGCGCTGACTAACGAGCCCGCCGATCGCAGTACGTTGAACGATTGGGCGAAGCGGGTGGCCATGAGCGAGAGATCACTGGCGCGCCTGTTAAGCCGGGAAACGGGATTGACATTCGGACGCTGGCGTCAGCAACTGCACCTTATCGTTGCACTGCGCGAACTGGCAAGCGGCCAGACCGTACAAAACGTAGCGTTTGAACTGGGTTATGAGTCGGTCAACGCATTTATTACCATGTTCAAGAAAGCTCTGGGAAGTACGCCGGCACAATATTTCAAGAAACGCATCGCGCAAATACATTCGTCATAGACTGGTATCTATCCCGTATTTGATCTGGTCCATATGTGCGATCTGTGCAAATTCGGGCCTTCGTTCTTCGTTGCCATCGCCAGAACGCGCTCCATCCCGCCATACTATGAATTAAGCCAATCGGTTGATGAAATTTATTCATATTAATTATGAAAGGCACATATAAACTGCATCCTTTGCATCACAAATGTCATGACTGCTGAAATAAAAATTTAGAAATTTGAGCGGCGATAAATAGCAGATGTGGTTTTATCTTAGGAATCAGGGCTGTAGATTAAAATGAGTAATGAGTTCACATTTGCCATAAAGAGCACGTGTTTCGATGAGGACTATCGTCCCGCAGGCAATACCCGAATCACCACCAATTTCGCCAATCTGGCCAGGGGAACGACGCGTCAGGAGAATCTGCGCAATACCCTGAAGATGATTGACAATCGTTTCAATGCCCTGGCACATTGGGATAACCCCAAAGGCGATCGTTATAGCGTCAACCTGGAAATTATCTCAGTTGAAATGAGCTTTGACGGCGAAAACAGTGATAGCGCCCTCCCTGTGATTGAAATCTTAAAGACGAGCGTTGTTGACCGTAAAACCAATGAACGCATCGAAGGTATTGTAGGAAACAATTTTTCCTCTTACGTGCGCGATTATGACTTCAGTGTGGTGCTCCCGGAACACGCCAAGACGCAGCCAGGACTCAGCACACCGGAAGATTTTGGGGAATTGCATGGAAAATTGTTCAAGTGCTTCGTAAATTCAAGCACTTACAAAGAAAATTTCTCCAAACCGCCTGTCATATGCCTGAGCGTTTCCAGCAGCAAGACCTATCATCGGACGGAAAATCAGCACCCGGTCTTAGGCGTTGAATACCTTCAGGATGAATATTCATTAACAGATGAGTACTTCAAAAAAATGGGGATGAAGGTTCGCTACTTCATGCCTGCCAATAGTGCTGCGCCGCTGGCGTTTTATTTTTCCGGTGATTTGCTGGGTGATTACACCAATCTTGAGCTGATCAGCACCATCAGTACGATGGACACGTTCCAGAAAATTTATCGGCCCGAGATTTACAACGCCAATTCTGCGGCCGGGCAGTCTTATCAGCCAAGTCTGAAGCATCAGGATTACTCCTTAACGCGGATTGTTTATGATCGGGAAGAGCGCAGCCGGCTGGCTGTCGAGCAGGGAAAGTATGCCGAGGAGCATTTTATAAAACCATACCGGGCGATTCTTGAGCAATGGTCCGCTAACTACAGTATTTAAGGATTCAAAAGTAACATGTCTACAACTGTGAAAAAACTATTGCCCACTTCCACCGCCGGCAGCCTGCCCAAACCTTCCTGGCTCGCCGAACCAGAAAAACTCTGGTCTCCCTGGAAACTGCAGGAAGAGGGTTTGATCGAAGGCAAGCAGGATGCATTGCGTTTGTCATTGCAGGAACAACAGCATGCTGGTATTGATATCGTTAGCGACGGTGAACAAACGCGTCAGCATTTCGTGACCACGTTCATTGAGCACCTGGAAGGCGTGGATTTCGAGAACCGCAAGACCGTTAAGATTCGTGACCGCTATGATGCGAGCGTGCCGTCGGTCATTGGGGCTGTGGCGCGGCGCCAACCCGTATTTGTTGACGATGCCAAATTTTTGCGCCAGCAGACCAATCAGCCGATCAAATGGGCCTTGCCAGGTCCCATGACGATGATCGACACCCTTTATGACGCTCACTACAAAAGCCGCGAGAAACTGGCCTGGGAATTTGCAAAGATTCTTAACCAGGAAGCACGCGAGTTGGAAGCCGCCGGTGTAGACATCATCCAGTTTGATGAGCCCGCCTTCAATGTGTTCTTTGACGAAGTGAATGACTGGGGTGTTGCGACGCTGGAAAAAGCCATCGAAGGACTGAAGTGTGAAACCGCTGTTCACATTTGCTATGGCTATGGCATTAAAGCGAATACAGACTGGAAAAAGACCCTGGGATCGGAGTGGCGCCAGTATGAAGAAGCGTTTCCAAAGCTGCAGAAATCGGCGATCGACATCGTCTCGCTGGAATGTCAAAACTCCCACGTCCCCATGGATCTGATTGAACTGATTCGCGGTAAAAAAGTGATGGTGGGGGCGATTGATGTCGCCACCAACACCATTGAAACGCCCGAGGAAGTGGCCAACACGTTGCGCAAAGCGCTGCAGTTCGTGGATGCCGATAAACTCTATCCTTGCACCAACTGCGGCATGGCACCCTTGTCTCGCAACGTTGCCAGAGGCAAGCTGAGCGCCCTGAGTGCCGGCGCGGAAATCGTCCGCAAGGAACTGTCCAAATAATTCCCAGACGGGATAGGTTCGTTGCGAGCTGCTCGCGATGGCCAGACACGGACGAAGGGCTGCAGTTCGGCAGCATTGTTGGATTGCATCTCCTTCGTTCCTTCAAGTTGCACCCGGTATCTCACTTCTACAATGTCACTTCTCACTCCTGCGATTGAACCACTACGTTTTCGTGAAGCGCTAGGACATTACGCGTCCGGCATCACGGTAATCACTGCGCGCCTCGAAGGTGAACCCATAGGCTTCACCTGCCAGTCCTTCCATGCCGTGTCTATGGATCCGCCGTTGGTGTCGTTCAACGTGATGCAAAGTTCAGGCAGTTACCCCAAAATTCGCCAGGCAGGGCGTTTCGCAGTCAATATCCTGTCAGACGAGCAAATGGCGATTTCCAATCAGTTTGCCCGGCGCGGCACGGACAAGTGGCGCGACGTGGAATGGCAGACGTCGCCTCTGGGTAGCCCGGTTTTAACGGGCAACCTGCACTGGCTTGATTGTGAGATTTATGCAGAGCACGTTGCAGGGGATCATCTGATTGTGATTGGTGAGGTGAGGGCGTTGAATCTGCAAGAGGCTGCGGGCATGCAGCCGTTGCTGTATTTCAAGGGGCAGTATCGGAGTATGGCTGAGGTTTGTGAAGTTTGAGGGCTTTATTGCCCATGTAGGACCCGAGCATTTTTTTTCAACTTGCGCGATTAATGCAAATGTAATACCCGGGAGTTTCGTATTCAACGCCTGAGCTGTCCTCCAAACTTAGCTGGAAAGCCCATAAGCCTGCATCGCAGCCGGCGTATAGCGCAACCCAGCCACTGCTTGTGGTGCGAACGCCCCTGCCAGCAATGCCATTGTCTCTGGACTGAGTTTAGCCTCGCATGCAGCAATATTCTCATCAAGACGCGCCTTGCTACGCGTACCCGGTATAGGCACTACATGATTGCCCTGCGCCATTACCCAGGCGAGCGCCACCTGCGCAGGCGTCAGGCCCTCGTTCTTAGCCGCCGTTGCCAGAACCTCGACCAACTGAAGATTATGCTTAAGATTGTCTCCGGTGAATCGGGGCAGATTACGGCGGAAATCTGACTCTGAAAGCGCTTCTGGATTGAAGGAAGGGGCAGTTAACAATCCACGGCAAATCGGCGAGTATGCTACCAGCAGAATACCCAGCTCGCGGCATGCCTGATCGACACCGTTAGCTTCAATATGCCGCGTCATCAATGAAAACTCTGTCTGGATGGCCGCAAGCCCATATTTTCCGTCCGTTGCTTGAAGCAGGGCGGCGTGGGCGCGCCGAATGGTCTGCTCTGAAACCTCGCTCAGCCCAACCGCGCCGATATGTCCGGCAAGCAGCTGATCCGCCAGGGCCGACATACTTTCTTCTATCCGTGCGCCATCGTCCTCTACACGATGTAAATAATAAAGATCAATCTTTGTTTCCAGGCGGCTAAGTGAGCGTTCAATGGCGGCCTGTAGATACTCAGGAGAGGTATTCACACCCCGGCGAGTGCTGTCATTATCATCCCGAACGATACCACCCTTGGTGGCGAGAACAATGTCGCTGCGCTTCGGATGATTCCGAAGTACGCTGCCGACCAATATTTCGTTATGGCCATAGCCGTAAACATCTGCGGTATCAAAGAAGCGAACCCCTTTATCGACAGCGTAATTGAGTAAATCACGAGACTGGTTATCGTCTTTCTCGCCATAGAACTCGGACATGCCCATGCAGCCAAGGCCCATCATGGAGACCAGTAAGCTGCTGTTGCCTGCGCGGCGGGTGGGAAGAGCGGTTTTTGCATTTGGTACAGCATTTTTCACATTTGACATAAGAGCCTCTGTAAGGGGTATTAAGGACGAATAGCGCGGATCATTACAAAAACGCCGCACATGAGTACAAGGGTGAGGGTTGCGAATGGCAACAGGGAGTGGGCTTGCATCAAGGAGGAAAGCCACATAATGGCTGCAGCGAGAAGCATCAGTGAAAAGCCCAACAGGGAACTGGCGAGGCCCGCGATGTGCGGAAAGGCTGAAACGCCCATGGCCATGAGGTTTGGATACATCACGCCGCAGAAAAAGACGACAAAAGCAAAAGGAACGGCAAGAGCCCAAATGTTTAGGTCGGCTACTAGCGCAAGAGAGAGTTGTATAGCGGCAGCGATGACACAAATAAGCGATGCAATGGAGAATTTTCTTGCTGGAGTGATGGCCGCAGGCATGACGCGATTCGATAGGACCCCGAGAAAGTAGACGAGTCCCATCGCCAGGGCAAGCACGCCGAATGTACCGGGGCTATAGCCCATCGCTTCCTGAACGACGAATGGTCCGACGAGGTTAAAACACAAAATCACCCCGTAACAAAAACCCATAGAAAGAAAGATGAGCGTGAATCGAAAATTACCATAAATCTCACCCACGCCTGAGGCAATCTTAGTCAGACTAAAAGCCACCAGATTGCGATTGGTTTCCTTCATGACAAAGGCAATAAGCGCCAGAAGAATGACGGCGTACACTGCCAGGAAAATTAATGAATATTTCCACCCGATTGTTTCCTGGAAGGCGGCGCCAATGACCGGTGCAATAATAGGCCCCATTCCCCAGCCGACAACCATATAAGTTAAAACGCTGGCCAGTTGTGGCGGTTTGAACATGTCGGTTGCAATTGCACGCATCAAAACAGACGCACATGTAATACCAAAGCCCTGAATAACGCGACCTGTGATAAAAACTTCGATATTGGAGGCGGTAATGGCGATGAGCGAACCGGTCAGGAATAATACCAATCCCAGTACCAGCGCCCGACGGCGCCCTATGCTGTCGGAAAGTGGACCGTAGAACAGCTGGCCAATGGAAAAGGCAGCCAAATAGAGCGACACCCTTAACTGAACGGTCTCGCGGCTGGACATGAATTCTTTGGCGATGAGTGGCAGTGAAGGGGTGAAGATATCGATACCCATCTGACCAATGGGCGCGAGGGCGACGATGAGAAAAGCATAAAAAGAATCAGAATTTTTCGTCCTGATAGCTTGAGTTTCGGTAGTCGATATATCAGTCATTGCAGTATTTTCCAGTTTCTTGCGGTGGCAACCGTTATGAGTTCAGGGTCGTTTGCTACGACTCTTGGGTGTCCAACTTGTTCAAGAAGATAAATGTCAGAAAGATGATCGCCATATGCAAAACACTCTTGGGGCAAGGCATCGTGTTGTTCCATTAGCTTTTGTGCTGCGCGAGACTTGTTCATCCCGATCATGGGTTGTTCAATGTTCCCGGTCATGGTGCCGCCGATTACTTCGGGTTGGCTACATAAGATGTAGTCAACGCATAGATAATTGGCAATGGGAGTGAGCGGTGATTCAAATGATCCAGAAATCATAGCGACCAGACAGCCTGCTTCTTTGTGAGATTTCAAAGCGTTAACCGTTGGTTGTATGAAAAAATAGTCGTTTTGACGCTCACTTTCGAACCAGGCAAGTCCTGCGTCATTAACGTCTGCCAATTTTTCACCGTTCCAAAACTCGTAATAACGTTTGTTTACTGTCGAGCGTGACGCGCCACACGATGTCATATTCATAATCTCTGTCCAGAAATTCTCGTAAACTTTGGAATCATCACCTCGTTTATTTTCCAAATAGAACCTTAGAAATGAAAACATGCTTTTCGGGCGGATTAATGTTTCATCGACATCAAAGAATGCAATCTTGGACATTAGGCTACCTCCACGACAATTCCCGACCAAGAGAATCCAGAGCCAGCTCCAACGAGAAGAAGTCGTTTGCCAGCACAAATTTCACCGGACCTGTGAAGGCTGTCAAGTGCTACCAATTGATCGGCAGTGCCGAGATGGCCAATTCTTTTACCCAGCTCACCCGCACTTCGTTCTTCAGCGCAGTCGAACGCAGGATAGTAGTTTGTTTCAAGCAACTCTTTCCCAAGATTTGGAAATAATATGCGTTCAACTTTGTATTCCTTGGCTTTGCTGCTTAATTGATCCATCGCCTTACGGGTAAATCGCGTTAGACAATCTTTCCCGTTTCGCTCAAGATAGCGCCTCTTGGCCGATCTAACGTCGCCTGTGGGAAAACCTCTTCCATCATGTAACGGGGCCAATTTTGGAGACGATATCTCGACAATGTCGATCACTTTGAATCGGCCTGTTGTACTACCCACAATGCATGCCGTAGCACCATCGCCGTACATAATCCCATAGTCTGATACAAAGCGATTAAACCCTGGAATTTCAAAACAATCACTTCCGGCAATAAGCGACTGTTTACCGTGCTGGCTCAACCTGCCTGCTTGGATTAAAGCAAGCATAAGACCATTGCAGCCCTGGCGTAATGACAGTGCGTTGGCCTTTTCGGCTCCTGCATGGTTTTGAAGGGCGTAACCTGGATTCCAGAAAACCCCCATTCCTTGATCTATGACAGAGGCGTGGAATATGGCCTCAACACGGGACACCGATTTCGAACCTACCGTGGCAACGAGGTTGATTACTGCGTCGTGAGCTAGCTCGCCGCCGACTCGCTGCTTTTCAACGGCGACTGAAATATATCCGCTACGATTCTGATCATCGCTTCCAGTGGGTGGAGCAATGCGAGCATCGGGTATAACCGACGCAATCTCAGAAATCCAGAAAGGCATCATTCCCATGAGACGGTTTCCTTGTTTGAGAGAATGCCGGTAGCGGAGAATGTTGTGTCACTCTGCGGGGATTTTTTACGCACATGTCGATCTGCGTGAACCCAATAATTGTGTTCACCAACACTGGCAAATTTCCAACCAGGTGGTGCATTTATTGCATCCATAAGGTCGATTTTCTCATTTAGCCTACGCCCAGTTTTTAATTCCTTATCATCACGATTCCCTAGACAGTCGGCATCGCCCGCCAGGAAATTAGTGTCAATTTGGGAAAGACGATGTGCCTTCAATGAAAGTGCTTTTTCTATCTTTACAAATTCGGTATCACTACTCGCTTCACGCATTGCTGCAATTAATGGAAGCATTGACACCTCTTCGATGGTAGCTTTTACAATTGGGCGACGTTCTAGCTCATAGGTCTCAAAGCCAATTCCGGAGGAAGTAGTTAGGCGCATAGCAATTGCTTCAGCGTCAGATAGACCTAGGTTGAGTGCCTGTCCGCCGGCGGGTGGATGCAAGTGAGCTGCATCGCCAGCTAGCCAGACTCTTCCATACCCCCAGTTTGATGCAATTCGCTTATGAACTCGATACAGACCAGCGCGTATAATTCTTCCGATTAGGTACTGTGGGCTGAAAATAAGTTGGTTTTGCTCTGCGTAAAAAAGCTCAATCGCTCGCTCGGACGAGTCAGTAGAATGCTGTCCTATCTGATTTAAAGATACACCCCTTCCAGGCCCTGCTACTCGTACTGTTCCATCCTTAAAGGGTAACCAGGAGACAACTCCGGTTTCCGAAATCAACATACTGCTAACGTCAGGTGCACCAGGAGTTTTTCGTTCTCCTTCACCTAGTATATATTCGTGATCAATCGTGTCTCCGTCGAAACTTGCGCCGATTAAATTGCGAATCGTAGAGTGAGCACCATCGCAACCAAACAGCCAGTTTGCTTCGATATGAGATGTTGTACCGTCCCGGCTAACGTCAAACATGACACTTTGACTTTTTTGTTGAAATGCCGTCACGACAGAATTGCGATGAATTACTCCACCGCGCTGTAGAAAAGCAGTTGCAAGTATTTCTTCAATTTCTGGTTGAGGTATATTGAGGATGCCTGCATATGATGTTTCGAGACTTGAAAAGTCCATCGTGAATCGAGCACCGTCAGAGCGAATGAAATCGATGCCGGGCGTCATCAATCCACGGTTGATGAAGTTTTTTGCGAGATCCAGTGATGCAAGTATTTCTAGGGCACGTGCATGAACCATGACCGCTCTAGGGCGTGGATCGGGTTTCTGTGATGCTTCATAAATTACTACTTCATGTCCTTGCTTCTGAGCCATGAGTGCGAGTGTTAGTCCTGTAGGACCCGCGCCTACAACAGCAATCTTTGTGCTCATTTGGCCAACCTCGCTCAAATTAAATTTGATTTTTCTTCAAATTGAGCTACTCTTTTAGATGTTATATCTACGGGAATAGCCATTAATTTTTTGTTTTCGCAAATAGCGGGAGCAACCTCACTGCTTAAGAAGTAATGTGTTGTTTTTCCAGCCATCTCCTTTTCTCGAGTTGAAAGTTGATGGGCATCGAAAACTGTGTAAGCCACTTCGCAAGTGGAACATTCCATCCCGGCTTGAAATACCGAAATGCTGCAATCTACTTCTATTCGGCCTCCCACTTTGCGTTTCAGACTTTTTAGAATATAGACAACATGAGCATCAATAGGGAAAACGAATGCTTTGTACTTTATCCCCATGCTATTGATTACAAAGTAAGTTTCGATGAGAAGATCGCTGTCGATAAAATATTTTTCCGTTACTGCCAGGAACATTTGACGGCAGGCTTCAAGTAACACCATTCCCTGAACGTGCTGACCGGTAGCGTGATCAATCAAAAATTCATTTCGCGCATCTATGACTAGGTCAGATACGAATCGAGTGTCGCTTTCTCGCTCGGGAATTGAAACGAGTACGTTTTGTGGATTCCATTTGTGGACGTATGTTCGGCCCGCCAATTCCTTTACATTCTCACTGATTAGCGGAGCTATATCCAGCTTCAATTTTGATAAGAGCCCAGCTATATATCCACGTTCGTGCGTGCCAACTCCTTGCCCCCAATGGATTTTTTTGGGTAGCTGGCTTGTGTCCGTTGTGCCGCCTAATACCCCACGAAGCATTTTTGCAAAACTGCTTACTGTGTAGACAAAACTATTCTGGCTATAACCGGAGAAGCAGTCTCCAACAATGATTGCGGAATGTTCCATGTAACTTCCTTCATGACAATACAATTAAGATCAGCTATATCACCTTGATAGACGCAGAATGAGTCTTCATAATCCCGCCGTAGTAGGCAGGAATACTCCTTTTAGCGCCCAGCAAGGAGTTCCCTATCTGAACGCGACGGAGCCAAAGGGCCAGTGTAGTAACTTCATAACACCCTTCATTGCTATTTAGCCTAGTCACTTTGAAAATCGAACTGCACTACGCAACAATTTTATTGACCAACTGAAGATATTTCTATAGCGATTTTTCGAACCCCCTTTTTCATTCTTGAAAATCGCTAAAATACCAGCACGTATTAGCGATCACATGAATTAGGATAATGCGAACAATAAGTTGGGATAATTTAAGGTTTTTTATTACGACGGCTCGTGCCGGATCGCTTACCGCCGGCGCAAACGCGTTGCGCGTTAGCCCGGCGACATTGTCCAGACGATTGGCAAACCTAGAATTCGAACTCGGTCAATTGCTTTTCGCGCGTAGTCCTACCGGCTACTCCCTTACAAAGGAGGGGAGAGCGCTTCTGGATTCTTGCGTACCCATTGAAAATGGGTTTAACACGCTGTCCTCATCACTTGAGGCTGCTGCAGATCAGCCTACGGGCACCGTTCGGGTAGCTACGAGCGAGAACATTGCGAATTTAATTTTATTACCCCGTCTAGCGAGTTTTATTGCGCGTTACCCGTTGATTAATATTGAATTTCAGACCGACGCTCAGCCTATCGCCTTGCATGGCCGAGAGGCAGATCTAGCTGTGCGTGTTTCCATGCCGGAGCGAGGGCCGTTCAAAGTTCGGACCCTGGGATCGCTTCGCCATGCGCTTTACCTGTCAGAAGCTGTTGGCTCCAACAGCAAAGAAGGCGAGCTCGGGATTATCGGATGGTCTGAAAATTTTAAAAATTTGCCAATCGCCAGGGCTGCTATGGCGCACAGTTATTGGCGTATGCCCGCTGTAAAGGTGAGTTCACTAAAAAGCCAGGTAGCGGCCGCTCAAGCGGGGCTTGGCTATGCGTATTTGCCTTGCTTGGTTGGAAATCAAGCGCCCGGGCTTGTGCTGGTTGACGGTCCAGAGGGGTATCTAAGCCAGGATATCTATCTCATTTTGCATGATGATAGTGTTGAGGTGCCGAGGGTTCGGGCGGTAGCGGATTTTATTGTGGATAGTTTGCGTGAGGCGAAGGGTATGTTGGAGGGATTGTCGAAACGCGGAGTGGTGCGTAAGTAGCCAGTGATATGTACCTTGTGACAATTAGGCTACCGGCTTTTTTTCAGTTTTGACAGACTGATCAAAATTTAAATATGTGCGAACTGGTGACTTGCACTTTGGAAAAAAATCTGGTTAAAAAACCATTATGTTGGAATCTGTAAGGAAAAATTCGGTGACGGCCGACGCGCAGTGATTCAGATGATAGATTGACTATATCAATTTGATTTACATCATATACATGTTCTGGAACCTTGATTATCCTGTAGCCGTCTGAGGGCCCCGCGGTTCGTCAGGCAAATGCCATTTCTAAATTTATCTTCAGGAGAGAATCATGGAGAACGTAGTGGTTTTTACAATTGATGAGGAAGCAATATTTGATTCCACGCTAGCTACTTTGCAACTGAGCGTCAGCACGACGCCTTAAGTTATTATTAGTTAGCCCATTTAGCGTTCACCGAGCACCTGGATGTCCGCTACGCTGTTCGAAAGACATCCGGTGCTCAACCTTCCGGAGACGATTTTATGAGCAGGATATCCCCATTAGTGTCCGCATACCCTAGTCGAGACCGTGCGAAGATAGCTAGAGATTTTTTTTATCAAAAAGTAATAAATAGTCTGATTCATCTAAAAAAATCTGCAATTTCCACGCTAAATAGAGCCGATTTTTCTCTCGAGCATCTCGTTGCAATACAATCCGTGGCTTCTTTAAATCCAGAGTTGTTCTATCTTCACGATAAATTGCTGCGAGCGATGCGTGCTTCAGACGGTTTGAGCGTCAATCAAACACTCGATAAGTTGATGAATCTAAGGAACGGTTCAGTTGAAAACGTATATCCAATAATAAGCTCAATCGAAGATTCTGATTGCGAAAAATTCATTATCGATGATGCAGTGCTAAGTCTCAAAGAAGACTTAAATAGGCAGGCTGAGCTAATGCCGATCACCAACAGTGAGCAGCTACATCACGAGAAAGTGGAAATAAAGTCGGCATTGAGAACAATCAAGAATCTGTTCAGCGATATGTACGACGAGATTTCACAACTGCTCGCTCATATTCGATTGTTTTCCGGGCGAGTCACCATGGGGCTGACTGACGTTCGGATGTTTGGTTGCATGTTCATTCGTCTACCCAGGCCTGGGATTGACCGGCAACTTTACTATATTGAACATATTTGTCATGAGGTTTCACATTTATATTTGAATGCGGTTATGAGCATCGATCCAATCGTATTGAACGATAGGGAGAAAATCTATAAATCACCATTGAGAAGTGATTCGCGAGCCATGATTGGAGTGTTCCACGCGACATTTGTTACATCCAGAATTGTCCAAATGTTCGATCGATTGGGTAATTCGGATTTCACTGAGGAAATCGGGATTTATTTGTCGCAGCAATTGATCGAACTCAAGAACGGGATAGTTGAAATTGGACGCTACGCAATGCTCACAAAACAAGGGGAAATCCTGTTAGAGGAAATTCAAGAAATATACTGGAACTCAGAAAAGAGGGGATACTGGAAAAATTTCGATTTCAATATTAAACGTAGCCACCGATTTCTGGGAAAAGGCGAAGAACTTACTTTAGCTTGAAGTAGCTTTTCATGTTCAGGTTAAATAAAAATGGATATTCGACCTCACATAAAAACAATAAGCAGAATAAATATTTGCAATGAGAATTATTGGGTCGCAAAGGCTGGAATTGGAACTACTGATTCAAATGGAAAGAAGCATTATATCTTCGGCTTTGGTAGTCATAAGGAGAGAAGAATAGCAGAGACTTCGGCATATTACGAATGTATTGAGCACTTTTTCGGGTCTCGTTGTGCCTATAACAATGATCAATTGATGGAACCCATCCAAGTGCTCAGTCATTTTAGAGATATAGAACGAGGAACGGCCGCTCGAGTTTCCTTTCTGATCGGAACGAAGTCGAATAATCAGGCTCTCAACGCTACGGGTTTGGCTGTGGGAGAAACACTTGATCGCGCAAAAAGGCATGGCGAGTTAGAGATGTATGAGCGCCACATTACTCACTGTTGGTGGCATGGAAAATTAAAATTAGGAAAACCGATATTCCATTCAATGGATGATGCTCATTACAGAATAGTATGGGAATCTCCATTTTACAAATATTCGATTCGGTATGCACTCGCGATTCACGTCGATTTCAAGTTAGGATACATTGCATCGGGATCTGCTTGTAGGAGTTCTGGTGTCGATGCAACGGCGCACGCATTGGCTGAATGCGAGATGATAAGGGATAGTGTGGTAATGGCACGCTGCAGAGAGAACGGTGAGAAATTGAGTCAAAGATCAGTGAATCGGCTATTGCGAAAATATACAGAAAAGGAGCTACACGAATTTGTATTTAGAATGGAGAATGACAGCAAATTCATTACGTACGCGAAAAAACAACCTCTATCATATTTCTCTATTTTGGACGATTTACATCCCTATTATGCGGTTCTATACTCCGATAAAAATATGGTTTGTATACGTTCTCAGAGTAATTCTGCAAATGACATTAGTTTAGGCCCACCCAATGAATCGGACGAAGTCTGGCCATTCTTTTGAAGTACATGGATTTCTCTCATCAGTTTCAATTTCAATCGTGGCATTGCCTGCTGCGTTTGTAATTGTATTGATTACGTCTATCTCGGCCAAGTCCACTGGATTAGAACTGGCATCGCTGCTGTTTACTGGACCATTAATAGGGCAGGTTATTGTTCAACCGATCATTGCGATACGGATGCGAGCGGTCTCATTGCAGAATCAAACGATGATCTCATTATTGGTGCGTATCATCTTGGCTATTTTGAGTTTATATTTGATCATGAGCCTGATCTCGGTCGATTCGGCGCTTAGGGCGGACCACTATTTTGTCTATGGTGTTTGGACGGTTCTGAGTATAGTAGATCAGCCGCTTGCTGTCAGATTGAATTTGTTTAATTGCCGATACAATAATTTTTCATTTCTACGAAGTAATTCGATTAGTAACTTACTAGGACGGGGAAGTATGGCGCTTGCTCCATTTTTTGTAGTTACTGCTAATCGATATCTTGAGTGCACTCTTTGGATACTATTGATATTGAGTTACCTGTGTTCATTGTATGCGCCGTGGCACATACTAAAAAGAATAGTATCTGAATGCTGTAATCAAGGTCAAGGTACAACCGAAGAGACAAAGCGAAGCCTTCATTTGGATAGGATGTTGTCGTGGGAAAATTGGTTTTTATTGTTTCAGTTTTTGGCAAATGCGTCGATTGGCGCGATCGGATTTCTATTGCTGTCATCTTCTAAGTATGAGCATTTTTCTCCGCCTCCTTATTCTGTTCTCTACAGTATATTTTTGCTTGTCCAGGCAATTTTGGTGTTGAAACTTATCAAGTTGGAAAATTACGCAACACCTCGAACTGTAAGGAATATGTTTTTCCTCATTTCTGTTGCTGTTGTGATAAACGGTCAATGTAATGATCCCGCCACGATAATGGCCAGCACCATTGTTTTGGGATTTTTGTATTCGCTTCTTTTACCTCTCTTGGCTGAGACGGTCGCGCGTAAAATCGCTGACCACCGGTTGCCACAGTATATGATGATCGGCAAGAGCGTCGGACGTATCGCTTCTATTGCAGCAATTTGGCTGGCAGGGTGGGCGCTTGGGAACTCGATTCCGACAGCATTTGTTCAATTGAGCTTTGGATTAATTGGCGCTATTTCAGTCATCCTGCTAGTGATAATCGAAAGACGTCTGTGACTTAATTGTCTGATTCAGAATAAAATTGGAGGAATTGTATTGACAGCCGCCTTCAGTAAAAAGGAACGTGCCAATTAATTGTCAGTACAGCATCTCAAGGAATTTTTTTTATTCAGCTTGCTGGCTTCACTACGCCAGGGCGCTGCTGATAGAAGTCAGGTCAAAGTTGGCCTGACTTCAAATCATTAACGAAGTTAGGTTAACTGGCTAGTGCTTGTACTATTTTTTTCTATTTAACCTCAAGCGCTTCACGTGGCACCGAAAGTGAATTTTATGATATTTACTATGAGCTATGGTTAACATAAAGCCACGTGAAAGTCCGTTTTGTAAATGAGACGTTGGTGTTCCCGTAGAACAATTCCGGGATCTTCTATCTTCCGCACAAGGTATGACAGCATGCTTCGCACTTGCATAAAATAGCAGCTACCGATCAAATAGGTAACAAGAAGAATGAACGATAGTATTTCAAAAGCAGACCAGTTTTTTCCACGGACGTATAAAATTGCTCAAATCATTGCGCTAATCGCTACACCAATTGTTGTCGCTATTATCGGTTGGGTTGCCCAGCATTCGTCGGCAGACGCAAATGCGAATTCCCAAAAGCTTGCAGCAACTATTGGTGCAAGCGCTCAGATATCGGCTATGGAGTCTGGTATCCAGCGGGATCTTTTGCAAACAGCGGTGCAGATTTTGCGCTCCCCACGCCACTCTCAGGACGCGGACATCAGGGATTGGGCTACGAAGGTTATGGCCAAATATTCTCCAGTACCCTTCTCGACAGCGGCAGCCGACCAGTTAAGTAAATCAGTATTCAGTATGTTGGAAACGAATCCGTTTCTTATACCAGCAATGGAAGAACGACCATCGTGTCCTGCAATTGATATTAATGCAATACCGGCGGCACAAGCGAAGGAAGTACAGCAGCTCCAGCAACTTTGCGTGCGAAATGCAAAGGACCTCTTCTGGCTAAAGGTCTTTGTTGATCTTGTGCGCAAATCACCGAATCCGTCGACTCCAGAGATAGAAAATGGGGAAAAATGATATCGATGTAAAAATGCGTGGTAACACCTTGTCTTCAAAGAATTACCTCAACAGAGAGGATGTTCGGTGAATATCTGCTTTTTCCAAGGTGGCCGATCATTGTCCGTTTTAGCCTAGGTTGGGGATAATTATCAGCGGCTCAATGTAGCAACCTCCAGTGGTCAGAGGAAATTTTCTGCCATTTTTTCTTCTTTTTGGCCTTCAATGTGTCCAGAAAGTCCGCCCGCTACTGCGCCATTTCTATACGTTGATCCAGGTGGCGCTTTACCCGCTCCACCGGTATCATCATAGGTATGCAGCACAAGTCGTTAGGGAGCGATATGGAGCCTTGGAATGACGCCCGGTAATGGTCGAGTCCGGCGCTATCAATTGAATACCAGGGGCCGGGATTTTGCGGTGGGTGACATCCATGGTCATTTTGGTAGGCTTGAGGTCGCGCTGGCTGCGGTAAAGTTTTCGCCAGAAAAGGATCGATTATTTTCCGTAGGAGATCTTGTGGACCGGGGACCAGAATCGGCCGATGTTCTGAATTGGCTGGAACGCCCGTGGTTTCATGCGATCTGTGGGAATCATGAGCTGCTGACGTGGCGACGGGCGATAGGCAATCCGATTCCGGACGTTGATCATTGCCTCCACGGCGGTGAATGGTTGGATGCCTGCGCTGGCGATGTTCGTGAACGCATTGCGGTCTGCCTGAGCGCCTTGCCGCTGGCTATCGAGGTGGAAACGCCGGGTGGTTTAGTCGGCATGGTCCACGCCGACTTCCCCTATGACGATTGGCAGGCCATTCATGGCGCGACGTTCAGCCCGGACGATGAGGATGCCTGCCTATGGTCCGTAGATCGCTATCGAATGCAGTATTCCCAGCCTGTCCGCAATGTACGTGCGGTGGTCCACGGACATATGACGCTACGCAAGCCTACGCAGCTTGGTAACGTTTACTACATCGATACAGGTGGATGGCAGGATGCGGGGGGGTTTACGTTGCTGGATTTGCATACACTTAAGGTGTGGCCACGATAATTGGATACCGGCTTATTCAGAATATCACGTTTGCAGCATGCAACCCCACACCTGATAAACTCAAAATGATGGGAATGACCAGCGTTCTAAGATCTCCAATTGTGTTGTTCTTTTCGCCTGATCAATCGCGCGGCTCCTCGTTGAACCAGAGCAGGGCAATGATTGTGCCCACAGGCATGAACCATGAGACGAGCTGATACCAGCCGCTTCTGTTTGTGTCGTGCAGGCGACGTGTGGTGACGGAGAAAAACGGTATCAATGTAACGACCATCAAGATTGAAAGCACAATGTCTGGAAGATTGAGCAGGCCGAGCACGAATAGCAGCAGCACATAAAAAAGCATTGCATACCAGAATTCTGTGCGGCTCGCTCTGCCCGTAAAATCAAAGTATCCGGTAAAGAACCTGCGCACCGCAGTTGTAAATCCGACAGGCGAAGCCGTCTTGCCAAAGCGGTTAGGGCCTTGCGATGGCTTGCTCTTGTAGGAAATGACAAAAACAACAAGCAGTGAAGCCAATATACCAAACGCGAAAATCCAGTGCATTAATCCGAAATCTCCATTCTCATGATTATGGGGCGGTGCCAAAAGGGCAGGTGACATTCCTGTTTTTTACGATTCATTATTGGCTTTGGGTTTTACAAAGTACTCAATCCACGCACGTTGAAGAATTATAGGCATTGGAATAGGTTAATGCATGTCCAAAGCTGCGCGGTCAGGCCATCCCTCTATGAAGATGAAGTGACCTGAGTCTTTCTTGCGCCATCGGGCACGATCGGTTTTGCAAACTGAGCCAAATCCCTGTCAATCCGGCCCTTTTAGCAAACGGCTGATTTCAGCATCAATATGCCTTTCAGCAACTAGCCGTATCGGGTAACCAAACGCCTTGCTTAGCGGCCCCAAAACGGCTTGCAGTGGCACTGCAATAGCCTGGCTGTCCACGACCACGATGCTTCCCGCGCAGACGTGCCTGAGCTGGTCACGGTTGATTTTTAACCAAAGTGCCAGTTGCTTTCTGCTTGCATTATCCGTCTCTTTGTCCCGCGCCGGTATTTCACGGGTCAAAAGGACGAATCGTTCTTCTTGGAGCAGCAGCTTGTTGAGCTCTGACTCCCAGTTGGACGCACCATTTGCCGACATCCAGACCAAGGGGAACTGACGAGTGTCAATGTGCATTAGTCTGACTCCAGTTTACCGGTGAGATTGGGCAGCGTCGGCGCGAATACGCTGATACGAGCCAGCGATCAGCAGCTCCAGCCCGGTCACAAAGCGGTGATCGAAGTTTTCAGAAAATATGGCTTCGCTTGCAGCCAAGCTATGTGGGTATTTGTCCTGGGTGGATGCCAGGAACTGGCGCTTACGCTCAGCCAAATCCAGCGTACTGCCCGGCCCCAGCGCCTGCTCTTCCATGACGAAACCAAGAACGTAATAGGTTGTACTGAAACTGAATACGGCGGCAAGTTCTGCACTTGCGCCGGCCTGCACGAAAGCGGAGATCATGGCCTCGCTGGTTCGCAACACGTTATCGGTCACCACATACGTGCCCGCAAATACCCGGGCGCCATCGCGATGACGCAGCAATGCCTGACGAAATTCTCCGGCTACCTGCAGGACACGATCTTGCCATGACGCAGTTTGGGATATATCTCTTGCCACCGTATCCACAAGGGCATCGGCCATGCCGTCGATCAGCGCCTGCTTACTATCGAAGTGCCAGTACAGTGACGGCGCCTGCACCTTCAAAGACCGGGCAAGTTTGCGCATCGTCAACCCTTCCAGGCCGTCCTGGTCCAGGAGCGCGAGCGCTGTCTGAACCACTTGTTCTCGCTGAATTTTCGGAGCTCTCATATCGCACTCAGGCTTGATGGTTTGAAAACTAACGATGTTAGTGTATCATTTAAATAAACTAACATCGTTAGTTTTGTCGGAAGCCATGATTTTGGTGCTGTTCGCAGGCGCCATACACGATGGTGAAATTTGCAAGGACGCTTAATGACTATTCAGCCTGAAGAAACGACAAACCGTCGCCCGCTGGCATTGCGCCTGGCTCCCTGGGTAGGGTGCGTGGCCATCATTGCTCTGCTTATCCTGGCAACAACCCAATGGCGCGATTGGACCAGCAGCCGGACGATTCAAACGACACAAAATGCATTTGTGAAATCGGACTTTGCGGTGCTGAGCACCAAAGTCTCCGGCTATATCAAGGCTTTGCCGGCTGACGATTACCAAACAGTGCGCGTGGGTCAGTTGATTGCGCAGATCGATGACAGCGATTATGTCCTGAAAGTCGCATCCGCATTGGCCACACTGAGCAAGGCTCAGGCCAATCTGGACAATCTCGACAGGGAAATCTCGCAACAGCGCGCTCGCATCAAGGGTGAACAGGCCAATGCCCGCGCGGCCCAGGTTCGGGTTCGTCAACACAAGAGCAATCCGGAACGTCAGGAAAAACTGGTCCGGCAAGGCGCTTTGTCGCGGCAATTGTTTGAAAGTGCCCAGGCGGACCTGGATCATGCGGTCAGCCAGCACGAAGCGGCCATGGCGCAGGTCGACCTGGCCCGTCAATCGCTGGCTGTCCTCGAAGGCCAGCGTGGGCTGCGGGCAGCCGATGTAAACGCCGCTGCAGCCGAACTGGAAGGGGCCAGACGTGACCTTGACTATACGCGCATTGTCGCGCCCTTCGATGGCGTGCTTAACAAACGCCATGTTCAACTGGGCAGTCTGGTCAGCACCGGCACCCAGATCGTGTCTATTGTGCCTTCCGATCAGTCCTACGTGATCGCCAATTACAAGGAAACGCAGCTGGCCCATGTTCAGCCTGGTCAGCCTGTTGTTGTGAGCGTTGATGGCCTTCCCGGCAGGCAGTTTCGTGGCCGGGTCAGAGAAATCGCGCCCATGAGCGGTGCCGAATCAGCGTTGCTGCCGGCAGACAATGCATCCGGCAACTTCACCAAAGTCGTGCAGCGCATCCCGGTGCGTATCGAGCTGGCCCCCGGGCAGCGGGAGTTAAACAGGCTACATCCTGGCATGTCTGTCGAAGCCAGCGTCAATACAAAAGGAGAACATATTCCTCCTTATACGAAACAGGCGCAGCATGTCGCGTACAAAACCCAGGCGGAATCGGGTTGATTATGATACGCCGTTCGCTTTTCGCTAACACGCCCCATGCCCGACCTGTACTCACCGTAGTGGCCATTTTTCTGGGCGCGGTTCTCACGACGTTGCAAGGACGGCTGTTTTCCTCGGCGCTACCAGATCTGCGCGGCCAGTTCGGTCTGGATGTGCTGGAAGCCGCGTGGCTGGGCACCGCGCTAAACGGTGCACAGCTTGTTACCATGTCGGTTGTCCCCTTGCTGGCCACCATTATCGGGCCGACACGGATTCTCGTTACGCCCAGTCTGTGTCTTGGTTTCGCAACGCTACTCATTCCTGCTTTCGCACACAATTATCCAATGCTGGTCCTTCTGCATGCTGTTGCCGGCTTGTGCATGGGCATCTACCTGCCATTGACGATTAGTTTGGGGTTGCGTAGTGTGCGTCCGCGGCTTTGGCTGGTTGTCATGGCTGCCTATAGCCTGCGTGTATCGACCGGCATGGATGCGGGGTATGGCGCGTCGGGTTTTCTGGTGGAGGAGGTCAGCTGGCACTGGGTTTATTGGGTGACGGCATTTATCGGGCCGCTCATTGCCCTGCTGGCGTGGAAAGCAATGCCGCTGACGCCTGTCAATCGGGATCAATGGCGGCAGGCTGACTGGGCCGGCATGGCCTTATTCTGCACAGGCCTGGTGTTGATCTTTATCGGTATCGAATCGGCCGAACGCCTGGGTTGGCTGGATTCCGGCCTGGTGGTTACCGCTGTTGCGGGAGGAGCTATGCTGTTTTTCGCAGCGGTTGTTCGCGCGGTGTTGCAGCCAAATGCATTTGGAGATCTTTCAGCGTTTGGCCATCGAAACATCCTCATTTGTCTGGTGATTGCCTGCCTGTTCGGTGTGCTGATGACGCCCACTTCCTTGCTGATCCCCACATTTCTGGCACAAATGGGCGATCTCAAGCCCATGCAGACGGGCTCTGCCACGTTGATTGCATTCGCGGCGTATCTCGCCGCGACGCCTTTGGCTGTCTATCTGGCCAGACGCGCCGAGCCCAGGCTGCTCATCATATGCGGACTGATTGTCATCGCGATCACAGCATGGCTAGGCACACATATCAGCCACAACTGGCGAGTGGATCAATTTATTACGATCCTGATTATGCAGTCGCTTGGCGAGAGTATTATGCTCATCGGATTAATTGCCGCATTCGTCACCAATCTCAATCCGCAACATGGCGTGGCGCTCGGTGCGTATGTTTCAATTGCACGCGTATTGATGCCGGTAATGGCCGGTACCATCATGTCCACCTGGCTCCGTATGGCAGCAGATACCAGTTATGCATCATTGAGCGCCTTCGTGCAGGCCGGTGAGCCGCTGGTCGTGGAGCGCATACGTTCTTCTGGGTTAAATGGTATTGCAAGTGTCATTGAGCGTGAATCTCAGGTGATTGCCCATATAGACGGGTTTCATCTTGTTTTCTGGGCAAGCCTGCTGAGCCTGATGCTGGCGGTGTTGTTGCGCTCTTCTCCTGCAAATCCGATAGCGCCGCCTGTTCAGGCTTCAGCCGGTTAACACTATCGACGCTGACAGATCATTCCACATCAAGATGGCACCTGGCGCAGCATATTGAGCGAGAGGTTTAATGTAAGGCTTTCCAGAGCATATATATCGCCAGCAGGTAAAGAATGACGGCAAAGACTCTTTTTAACGTCCGAACAGGTAGCATGTGTGCCGCTTTGGCGCCTAGCGGTGCTGTTAACACACTGGGAAGGGCAATGGCAGCCAAACCCGGCAACCAGATATAGCCAAAGGATCCCGGTGGAAGGTGGGTGAGGGATATTCCCCCGGTAACATAGCCAAGGACGTTAGCCAATGCGATCGGGAATCCCAGCGCAGCGCTTGTTGCGACGGCGACATGCATGGAGATATTGCACCAGATCATGAACGGTACGCTAATGAAGCCGCCGCCTGCACCAACAAGTCCCGATATCATGCCAATCATCATGCCAGCACCCAGCCTCCCGGGCAATTCTGGCATGGAGCGACTTGGTTTGGGTTTGCGATCCAGAAACATCTGGGTTGCAGAAAAGATAACGAAGCAGCCAAAAAGTATGGCCAGACTGGTGCCTCGCGCAAAAGTGAACAAGCCGAGACTGCCAGCCAGTGCGCCCAGGACGATACCGGGGGTAAAAGCGCGCACCAAATCCCATCGAATGGCTCCTCTTCGTTGATGGGCACGTACGCTTGAAATAGAGGTAAAGAGGATCGTGCCCATGGAGGTAGCAATAGCCATTTTTACGGTCAGATCCAGAGGTACGGCGAGAGTAGAGAGAATGGCGGTAAGGAATGGCACGATAATCATGCCACCGCCGATACCAAGTAAACCGGCAAGAAAACCGGTGCATGCGCCAAGAACGAGCAAACTGCCCAATAAAACAGGGTCGATGAGAGTCATGATGTCTTCCTTTCAAACAAAAAATCTGAGCAGCCGGCGTTGAAAATCAGACTATCGGTCAGCGATTTCCCTTAAATAGCTACGCTTCGTTGGCCTTCTGGTGGGTTTTCTCTCGTGCTTCGATATAAGCGCGGGCAGCATTATCGACGTGTTGGGTAGCAAGCAGACTGGCAAGCTCACCATTACCGGCAATCACAGCTTTCAGGATCTGAGAGTGATCGAACCAGTTTTCTTTCACGCGTTTCATATTGCTTGGCGCAAATACCAAGGCTGTACGGTCTCGAAGAGAGCGCATCAATTCATTTAGCACGGCATTTCCTGCGACCTGCGCGAGGTGCTCATGAAATTGAGTGTTCAATGCCCGACATGTGCTCATATCGTCTCGTTCTACCGCAGCAGCCCCTTCTTCCAATATCAGTTGTAATTTCTTGATGGCTTCTTCATTACGCCGCTGCGCCGCCAACTTGGCATTCAACCCTTCCAGTGAAGCGCGCACTTCGACCATATCATATGCGGTCTCTTCGGACAGTATTGAAACGGAAGCGCCTTTGCGAGGTTCAATAGTGACTAGGCCCTCAGCCGCGAGTGCCCGTAATGCTTCACGCACGGGAATGCGGGAGACAGCCATTTCAATTGAAAGCTTGTCTTCAACCAGTCTTGCGCCTGGCTGAAACTCGCCTGACAAGATGCGCTCTCGCAATTTATCGCGAATGACTGCAAACAGCGGGGAGTGCTTCTGACCAATTTTGAGGTCAGGGCCAGCAGCTTGAGATTCGTCTCCTGCAATTTTTGAGCTAATGTTCATAAGGTGAGTCTGAAATCAGTGGATGTAAACAGATTGATTATAAAGGATCAACCTTGATTACAGGCCAATTTGTATACTGTATATGGGTGAACATTGCAGGGTTCATCAGATCGTTTTAATCAGAAGAGCGATAGCACTTAGCAGGCAAAAAATCAGCAGGCCTTTATGCAAGGTGGTTGGAGTGACCTTGTGCCTGATATAGCCAGACAGCCAAAATCCCATAAGCATGAAGGGTATGAGTGTCGCACTCAACCAGAATTCGTGTGCATGGTAATGGTCGGTCAATGCGAGCATGAATAATGAGAGAACGGATCCACAAAATAAAATAGCGCCGATTGTTGCGCGTAACACGGGTGGCTTTTGATTGTGCAAGATGATGACTAATGCAGGTGCGCCCACAGACGTCAGCGTGCCCATGATGCCCGAAATGACGCCGGCGATACTAATATTGAGTCGTGTTCCCTGGATTCGCAGACCGCACATTGTCAAACCGACGGCTAGAATGATCAGACCGGAAAAAAGAAAGTGCAGCGGCCGTTGTGCCAATTGCGTGAGGAGGAAAACTGCGACTATTGTTCCCGCGGCTCGTCCGATGAGGGCTGACCCGGCGTGAGACCATGCAATATGTCGTCGTTCTCTTATGGCAGTCAACAATGTCACAAAACTGCCCAGCGTCAGTAGTGCGCCGGGCACCAATTCAGGACATACCATGGCTGCCACAGGTGCAGCAACGAGTGTAAAACCCACACCACTGATACCCTGAACGAAGGCAGACCCGCAAATGAGTGCACCCATCAATGCATATAACCATGGATTGATAAACGGCAGGAGGTCAAGAGTCGGCATGGGAATTGCTTAAAGGTGAAAGGCGTTCGAATCATGTTCGGCAGGTTCGTATTTCTATTTAAGAGAAATGGCAGGTCAAACATAGGGAAAACCAGCGTATGCGTGAATATAATTTTGCAGATAATATACAGTATACAATTTTTTTGAATAAAATCAAAAGCGATTGCGAGATGTTGCGTAGCAGTTTTTGGTATGGGAATAAGGCCTCTTAATGCAATTTGACGTTGTCTTGAACGTGTCACACTGGATATACCTATTAAGTGTGTTGGTAATCATCGTAACAATGCTTTTTCGAGCCAACGTGGTTGTGCCTTCTGTGCTTGGCACTTTTTTCGTGGTGACTGCGATCACCGGTAGCCCTATCAGTGGGTTGATTGGTATTTTTTCGGCAAGTTTCGTTGCCGCCCAGGAACTGTTCAACATTTTTCTTGTGATTACCTTCATGACCGCGTTGCTTAACGCGTTGAAGGTGATACAGGCAGATGTCCGGATGGTGGAGCCGTTTCGTCGCGTGATGCGAGGAGGCATAGCCTCATTTTTGGTTATCGCGATTTCAACATACACCATTTCTCTTTTCTTCTGGCCCACGCCAGCTGTTCCTCTGGTTTCTGCGATTCTGCTTCCCGCTGCTATTGCTGCCGGGCTCCCGCCGCTGACCGGTGCGATGGTGATCGCCATTACCGGACAGGGGATGGCGCTGTCGTCCGATTATGTTATTGGTGTTGCACCAGGAATCAGCGCAAAGGCAGCGGGCGCTGCGGTTAGCGCACAAGTTGTGGCGGACAAGGCGCTCGTGCTTTCCCTGATTACCGGTGTGATTGCTCTGGCAATCACGTTTTTCTGTGCGCGCAAGCATTTTCGTAAACCGGACCCTGAGTTGCTGGTGGAGTGGCAGGCCCGGGCGAGTGATGGCACAAGTCAGGAAATTGAACATCAAGGCAGTTTCGACAAAGCGGAAATGGCACGCGCGGTCAATTACGGTACGTCTCGCAGTGATGAGGAACATGCGGAAGACCGGCGTATTGTCGGTTGGGCTCGGGTTTTTGCCATACTGACACCGGCAGCCTTCCTTGGGGTAATCCTGCTGTTGGCGTTACCGCGGATGATTCCAGGGTTGCCTGTCTTGAGGGGAGGTGATGCGGCCGGTCTGGTTGGCGGTGTTGCATTTATTCTGATGATGCTGGCTACATTGGCGACGGTGGGGCCGCGAAAGATGCTTGATGTCTGTCCGGAGCATATGACCGATGGATTTGTCTTTGCTTTCAAAGCAATGGGTTCGGTACTTCCAATCGCAGGGTTCTTTTTTCTTGGGGCAAATGAGGCCACTTCGCAGATTCTTGGAATTCCGTTAGATAAGGCGCCCAGCCTGTTGTTTGAGCTGATCTCAGCCGGTCAGCATTTGATCCCTGGCAACCATTTTATGATGGCTTTCGGTGTTCTGCTTGTGGGCATGATTTCTGGAATCGACGGTTCCGGTTTTTCCGGCTTGCCGCTGACTGGTACGTTGTCTGGGGCATTGGGACCCGTCATTGGCATGGATCCTTCCACCTTGGCGGCAGTCGGACAAATGGGATCAGTCTGGACAGGTGGCGGCACGCTGATCGCCTGGTCTTCCCTGATCGCAGTGGCGGGCTTTGCCCGAGTGCACATACTGGATCTGGTTCGCGCCCTGACCTTACCTGTCTTGATCGCACTGTTTATTTCAACGATCAGCGCCGTTCTGTTGTTCAGCTGAGAATTGCTATGAATGCGAAACAATGCACGGGCTCGCGCTCAATGATCGCCACTGGTAACCCATTGGCGGCCGCCGCTGCAAACGCGATGCTTCAGGCTGGTGGCAGCGCGGTTGATGCTGCGATCGCAGCCGATGCCGTACTGGGTGTTGTGGAGCCCATGGCTACCAGTATTGGCGGGGATTTACTGGCTACTTTATGTTTACCAGATGGACAGGTTGTTTGCTATAACGGTACTGGGCGCGCACCCGCCGCCATGGATCCTTCGGCATTGGATGATTTTCCCGGCCGCCGGATTCCGGAGCGTCACCCGTGGTCGGTCACAACGCCAGGCGCAGTCAGGGGCTGGGCGGATTTGCATGCGCGATATGGCAAGCTGGACTGGCGCTGTCTTTTCAACCCCGCCATTGGTTATGCGCGCGATGGCTTTGCCGTGGCCGCTGTGGCGGCGCAGGAATGGGCCATCTTTGATTTTGTATTAAAGCGTGATCCGGTTTGCGCGCAGCTTTTTCGTGCCGGCAACAGTCCGCAAGCCGGTGACCATGTTGCGAATCCGCAATTGGCCCGAGTCCTGGAAATGATCGCTCAAGAAGGCGCTGACGCGTTCTATGAGAGCTGGGTGGCGCAAAGGGCGGCACAGGCGGTTCAGCGAGCGGGTGGTCTGCTGGATGCTGCGGATTTTCAGAAACACACCGGTGATTTCTGCGAGCCGGTCAAGACGTTGTTCAATGGATTCATGGTACATCAGTGTCCACCCAATACACACGGGATAGCCATCCTGGATGCCTTGCAGCGGATACAGGAAGACAACCTGGACCCGGCGGACCCCCTTGCACATGTGTCTATGGTGAAGGCAACGGAACATGCTATGCGTCGAGCCAGTCAGACCGTCGCGGACCCGTCAGGTAACACGGTATGCTCAGTGATCGTGGATGAGCAAGGCCTGGCCATCACACTCATGTCCAGTATTTTCAAGCGCTTTGGTAGCGGTATTGCCGTACCGGATGGTGGATTTGTCCTGCAGAACAGGGGATTCGGGTTCGCTGAGCCGGGACATGTCAATGGTCCGGCACCGAACAAGCGACCCTATCATACCGTTGTGCCTGGAATGAGCACATTGGACGGACGCTTTCATCTTGGAATGGGCGTGGTCGGCGGACTGATGCAGCCACAGGGGCAAGTGCAGATTTTGACGCGTGTGCTCAGTTGGGGCAACGCTCTGTCCGATTCCGTTTCAACGCCACGCTGGCGACTTGAAGCCGGCAACACACTTGCGATTGAGGCGGGGATGGATGTTTGTGTAGAGCAAGCCTTGCGCGATGCGGGGTATCAGCAGCCCGCAAAGTCAGCCGGCGAGCTGGCAGGGCGCAGCGATTTTGGCGGCGCCCATGCGGTTATGCGCATGCCTGATGGTTCCCTGTTGGGCGTGGCTGACAAAAGAAAAGACGGTCAGGCGCTCGGGTATTGAATTATCTGTGCCCACGATACGCATCGTCCTCAACATAAGGCAGGTTGAAAAATTACTGACTTCACCTGCTCTCGTTAAACCCCGCTACTTAACACTCATGCGTCGACATTCGCGGGTTTTCCCTAGTTTTTATGAATAGTATATAGTATACAATTTATATAAATGTCGATTTAACCACCACGCCCTGTCCTTTTCCAGAGCGTACTTATTTAAAGGATCTAGAAATGGCAAACCTTATGACTCGTGACGAATTCCGGACTGCACTGGAAACTGCTATCAAAGGCAAAAGTGCAAATGCCTCTCCCTTCAGCATTGCCTGGGCAACCGGCAAGCTCAGTCGTGAACATATGTCTCGTTGGGCTGAGAACCATTACCACTATGTAGGTCCCTTCGCCGATTATCTTGCTTATGTATACGCGCGTACTCCGGATACCTATACAGAAGCCAAAGACTTTCTGCTGGCCAATATGTACGAAGAGGAAATCGGCGGGGACCGTCACACAGATTTGCTCATCCGTTTTGCACAGGCATGCGGCACGACACGTGAACGGGTGGTCAATCCTGACAACATGTCGCCCACCACCCGTGCACTGCAATCCTGGTGTTATGCAGTTGCAATGAGAGAAGATCCTATTGTTGCTGTTGCCGGATTGGTTGTCGGATTGGAATCACAAGTGCCTTCGATCTACCGTAAGCAGGCCCCTACACTGCGTGAAAAATATGGTTTCACCGATGAGGAGGTCGAATTTTTCGATCTGCATATCGTTTCCGATGAAATTCATGGCGAGCGCGGTTATCAGATTGTGCTGGAACACGCCAACACCGTCGAGCTCCAGCAGCGCTGTCTGAAAATATGCGAAATCGGTGCGCAGATGCGACTGTTGTATACAACAGCACTGTACAACGACTATGTCAATAGTGATGTTTCGCTACAGGAACTGGAATTGGTCGCCTGATCTGTCAGGCCACATTTGTAATACAGACTAATTCAACCCCTCATTGTTTATCGACCAACAGGAAAACGAATCGTGCAAGATCTACAGAATCAGATATTTCTTAATCACATCGGAGGTCAGTGGCGTGCAAGTGTATCTGGTGAGACCATTGTCAATGGCAATCCTGCTGATCAGCGGGATGTTGTGGGGCGTTTCCAGAGTTCGGTAAAAGAAGATGCAGAGGCTGCCGTTCAGGCAGCTCACGCAGCCTTCGAGGGCTGGAAAAAAACACCTGTTTCCCGGCGTGCTGCCATTTTGTTTGCAGCGGCAGATGATCTTCAGGCGAGAGCTGAGGATATTGCAATTGAATTGACGCGTGAAGAAGGCAAGCCGTTGAATCTTGCCAAAGGCGAAGTTTTGCGTTCGGCTGAAACATTGCGCTTTTACGCAGTGGAAGCGCAAACCTATACTGGTGAAACGTTTCCGCAGGACGATCCCGATATGGTGGTATATACGCAGCGTGAGCCGTTAGGCGTTGTCACTGTCATTTCGCCCTGGAATTTTCCTATTTCCATCCCTTCGCGCAA
Organism: Advenella mimigardefordensis DPN7; assembly: GCF_000521505.1. Lineage (GTDB taxonomy): Bacteria > Pseudomonadota > Gammaproteobacteria > Burkholderiales > Burkholderiaceae_B > Advenella > Advenella mimigardefordensis. The sequence goes on along the minus strand of NZ_CP003915.1, from coordinate 3,845,896 downwards.
GATAGCGCCTGCCTTGATGACAGGAAACACCGTTGTATTCAAGCCGTCTACTGATACACCGCTCAGTGGCTACCGATTGGCCGAAGCATTGATCAATGCCGGACTGCCGGCCGGTGTGTTGAATTTCATAACCGGCAAGGCATCGCGTATTGGGGATACATTGACCCAATCGCCGGAAGTGCGCGCTGTAACGTTTACCGGTTCGACTGCAGCCGGGGAGGCTATTCACCGCTCGTGCTGCATGACAACCCGACTCCAGATGGAGCTCGGAGGAAAGAATCCGCTGATTGTTCTTGCTGATGCCGATCTGGATCAGGCGGTGGATCTTGCGGTAAAGGGAGGACTCTCCCTGAGCGGTCAGGCCTGCACCGGCACAAGTCGTATTCTGGTGGAATCGGGGGTGATTGAAGCATTTACCAGCAAATTGGTAGCGCGCGTGAAATCTCTCAGGATTGGTAGCGGCTTGCAGACTGGCTGTGATTTGGGGCCGATGGCAACGCAGTCGCAATTGGAAACGGTGCTCAAGTATGTAGAAATTGGTAAAAATGAAGCCACGTTGCTTACAGGCGGCGATCGTTTAACCGGCGATGATTTTGACCAAGGCCTTTATGTTGCGCCGGCCGTGTTTACTGATGTCAAACAAACAATGCGTATTGCCCGAGAGGAAATCTTCGGTCCGGTCCTGTGCATCATTGAGGTGCAGGATTACGACGATGCCATCGCTCAAGCCAACGATTCTGAATATGGCTTGTCTGCAGCCCTGGCGACGCGCAGTGCTCGTTATTCTCATCGGTTTGCCCAGGATATTCAGTCGGGCACCGTGAAAATCAACCGGACAACAACAGGCAATTTGATCAACGCTCCTTTTGGTGGTCTGAAACGCTCCAGTACTTCGACGTTTCGTGAGTCCGGTCGCGTTGGCCTGGAGTTTTTCACCCAAATAAAGACAATCTACCGCGCAGCCTGACAGTGCTGCGCCGAGATACCAGCCCGTCTCAAACCTGACGCGGGCAGCTAATCACCCTGCAAATGTCTTGCCGGGGTAATGGAACCTACAGAGTAAAGAGATGAAAAAAATCGTACGTATCGAGTTGGAAGAGGCTCGCCTGATTGTGGATGCCGCTGTGGCCAAGTCTAAAGAAATAGGTGTGCTGGAATCGGTTTGTGTTGTCGATGAAGGCGGCTTTCCTATCATATTGGAGCGTATGAACGGCGCTCGAATTACGGGCCCGCAAATTGCATGGAACAAAGCATTTACGGCTGCGGGACACAAGCGTTCTACGCATTTATTCACGACACCACCTAATGGTCCCGCACTGCCTGGCAACGAAGCGTTTGGCATTCAGCTCAGTTTCGAAGGCAAGTTCGCGGCATTTGTCGGCGGTTTTCCGATAGTGATTGATGATGAGGTAGTCGGAGGAATCGGGCTTAGCGGCGGAAATGGTGAACAGGATACCGCAGCCGGTCTGGCTGGTTTGCAGGCGCTTGCCGATGAGTTGCTCAAGAAGGAGATGAAAGTCCTGGTGCAGGCAGATATTAAGAAATAAATACATGCATGCCGAATTACGTATCCGACATCAGAGGTGAATAGATTATGCCAAACCAGGTTAGCCGCTCAGACACTGGCGAGACTTTTGAAATCGCAGACGGCGAAAGCATTCTTGAAGCAGCCCTGCGTGTCGGCGTTCGACTGCCGCATGAGTGTACTTTTGGAGGTTGTGGCACGTGTCGCATCAAGGTGCAGCAGGGAGCGGTGCATTACGACGAGTTTCCCATGGCATTGACCGAAGATGAGCATGAACAGGGATTCGCCCTTGCTTGTCAGGCAAAACCGTTGAGCGATCTGGTGATTGAGCCCGCGACGGCCGGTCTTGAATTTGCCGATCCGGTGAATGTTACCGCACAGGTTGTAGCCGTTGACGCATTAACCAGGGGCATTGCGCGACTCAGGCTACAGCTTCCATCTTTGCCGGAAGTAGCATACAGGCCTGGTCAATATATGAATATTCTGTTGCCAGACGAGGGCGCCAGGAGCTTTTCCATGGCGTGTGCCACGATGTGGGACAACATGGTGGACTTTCACATCAGGCGTATCTCAAACGGGTATTTTACCGAAGGGATTCTCAACTCCCTTCGGCCAGGGGACAGCCTGGATATTGAAGTTCCTCATGGCACATTTTGTTATCACGCGGATGACTGGCGTCCCATGATTCTGGCAGCAACCGGCACGGGGATAGCGCCAATCAAGGCCATTCTGGAGTCGCTGCTCGATAACGACGACTGTCCGCCCGTATCGCTTTACTGGGGGATGCAGACGGAGTGTGACCTGTATTTAAGGGATGAGATTGAGTCCTGGCGGGACCGCTTATGCGAATTCGAATTCGTGCCCGTCCTGTCGCGTGCTGATGATGGCTGGACCGGACGCCGCGGATATGTGCAGGACGAGATCGTAAAGGACTATCCTGATCTGTCGGAGCACGCATTTTATCTTTGCGGTTCGCCGGAAATGATTCAGCAGGCACGCACTGCATTTTTGGCTAACGGGGCAGATCCGGCCTTTATTTACGCAGACAGTTTCACATTTCAGCACGCCGTGCTTTCTGCGGCATAAAAGGGCATGTGTGTGGTTATCAGACGAACAGCCCCGGCGAAACCGTTAGTTGACCTGGTGCAATGCGAGCGATCAGATATGCGCAACGCGGCGGTGAGTGCTGCTGTCTTTGTTATCGCAATCACTTGTCTTTTGTTTGTTCCGTCTCGCCTTGCAAATGCCGAGAAGTGACAGAAAGGAGCGGGGAAAAAGTGGTGTCGCATGACGCACTTTGTTGCGCTGATTAAGAAAGACGGCCATTTGCTGGCCAACGGGGGTATCGCGATAGTAGTTAGATTGTTTTGTCATGGTAAATACCTATTGCATTAAATACAGTATACCATTTTTAAACCTTTTATAGGTAGTATCCCTAGTGCGTGCCTGGTTTCTGGCGACATGTTGGTGCAGCGCGGTAGAGAAATAGGCGGATTTCCCTGATTTTGAAGGCCTTTAGTGGCGATTGTACGAAGGCCAGGGGAGCGATGGAAAATGACCTATCCGGTGGCGTAATTAGGAAATTGTATACAGATTCAAATTTTTGACGCATGAGCGTTTTGACGGGTGGGCGATATGCCAAATATCAAGTTTCATAAAAAAGGCCAAATCTATGAAGGTTCAGTGGAAAGCAACACGAATTTAGTGGTGCGTGCTGGAATTAAACAGTTTCCTTATCCCAATCTTGCGTTCAAGTGCGGCATGGGAAAGTGCGCAACCTGTGCATGCCAGGTATTGAATGGCGCTGAACACTTGCCGCCACCAAATTGGAAAGAGAAGAAACAGTTGGGTGATAAGGTCGACGATGGGTATCGCCTGGTGTGTCAATTGTGGGTCACGCACGATATTGAATTGACCCAGGACGTTGAACCCGTAAATGCAGCTTAGAGTAAGAATGAAAAGAGGTGTATTGAATGTACGCAATAATTACGAGCAAGCCTGGGCAGTATAACGCTCATGTAATGGGCGACGCGGTTGTGGTTGAAACTTACGAGTACAGATTTTATGGAAAGCTTAAAGCCGTGTACCAGGTGATTCAATTGTCGGCAGAGGCTCAAGTCAGGATCATCGAAGACGATCCTCCCCACGCGACCAATACCGTATCCACCAAGTTTCTGGACAAGTTTGAAACAGTGGAAGCCGCGCAGTCAGCGTTGAAGCATCTGACCTCGTTTGGCGGATTGGAGGCCACATTGCAACAATGTGACGCTCAGGATATCGGGAGTAACTAATTCATGATCAACATTACGTTTGTCAATAACAATGAAAAGGTAGTCAGTGCCCCCGAAAACAGCAATCTGCTGCGTGTTTCCATTAAGGAACAAGGAGGAATTCCCTTCAAGTGTGGTGGGGGACTTTGCGGCACTTGCAAATGTCGCATTGAGGAAGGACTGGAGAACACAGACAAGATCAAGCCCAAAGAGCGAAAGCACCTGAAAACCGAAGATTTTGAAGCGGGATACAGAATGGCTTGTCAGACTTTTGTTACCGGCAATGTGAGGGTCTCCTGGAAATAGCCATTGCCATATTGTCGTTCAATTACATACGTCATATTCTGCATACTTAATATGGCGGGATTTTTATTTCTGATTAACTCATTTGAATAAAGGGAAATTTCAGTGCAGCATATTACTGACAGGATGGTTGATGAAATCATTTCCCCGAGGCAGGCGCAGAACGTTCTGCGAAATGCGTTTTTGAATCACGCCTGTGGTAAAGCGGCCATGCAGTCGCGCATACGAACCGAAGCCGAACGTATCAAGCTATCTACTCTGGGAGCTGTGATCCCGGAGCAGGGTGTGGTGGGTGCAAAGGTTTATACAACAATAGAGGGCCAATTCAATTTTGTGATTCTGCTTTTTTCATCGAAGACCGGCAAGCCGCTTGCAACGTTGGATGCTGGCGCATTGACCCGCATCCGTACGGCAGCATGCTCAGTGCTGGCCGCGCGCGTATTAGCCAGAACCGACGCACGCACGCTGGGCGTTTTTGGTGTAGGTGTTCAGGGTCAGGAGCATGTTGTTCAGATGGCCGAGTCCTTTAAGCTTGATCAAATCCTGATAGCGGACCCCTATGCCGACGAGGGCATCGCGCAACGTCTCGCTGAGCGAACAAACGTGGCAGTGAGGTTTGCAGAAACGAAGGAGATTGCCTCAACCTCGGATATCATCGTTACAGCCTCACGTTCTCAAACGCCCGTATTTTCGGGGAAACTTCTCAAACCCGGCGCTTTTGTGGCGGCTATCGGTTCAAGCTTGCCTACTACCCGGGAGTTGGATGACCATGCGCTTGCGCGGGCACAGACGATTGTTGTGGAATGGAAATATCAGGCCATGGCCGAGGCGGGAGATTTGGCACAGGCGGATTCAACGCTGTTGAGTGAAGAGAAGCTGGTCGAATTATCCAGCGTATTGTCAGGGGAAAGACAACGCCAATCCGATGACGACATTTTCGTCTATAAGGCAGTCGGTGTTGGACTGGAGGATATAGCATTGGCTGGACTCGCGTATCAACTACTTAAAAAATAATTTGGTGAAATATTGCCTTGCGAGGGCAGGATGCTGATCCCGCTCGTTCGAATTTAGACTATCAAAAAAATGACTGACTAATAGTAGATGAGTACGAAGAATGCAGGACTTTTACAATGAATCGTAATTAATCTACAACTTCGGTAGAGGGAACGAGTTGAGAACGTAAGGTGGACATGGCGTTCCGGGGCTACTTTGTGTTGAAGATCTGGCCACGATATCAATGAGTTCGGGAACCGTGGCTAAAAATGGCACGACATTCAATCTGGGCTTGCTCACTGCGCCGGCGATAAGGTTGAGCTCAGCGTGACGAAAATGACGTTCATTGTGCAAGCCGAAAGGGCTTGCGCAGGCGGTTAGTGCGGCCGCTCGTCAGTACGTCAGGCCTTGTATAATGGCGCACATGTCTGAGTTGAAAAAACCGCCCCGTCCTCGCTGCGAGCATTGCCAGCGGCCTGCGTCGCATTGCCTTTGCGCTTATATAAGTCGCATTCCTAACCGCACGCAGGTACTGGTGCTGCAACACTCGGACGAGGCGAGCCACGCCCTGAATACTGCCCGTCTGGCGGTGATGGGGCTGCTTAATGCACGGTTGCTGGTGGGCGAGCATTTTCCGCAATTGGATGACATTGTAGCCTCTGCGGGGCGCGTCTTGCTGCTCTTTCCGCAGCGGCAAGCAAGCGGCGCGCAGGTTGATGCCGTTTCCACTTCCTCTTCCTCTTCCTCCACCGGTGAGCCTGCCGCGTCGCTACTCATCGTACCGGACGGCACCTGGCGCAAGGCACGCAAAATAGTGGGCGCGAACCCGGTGCTGGACACACTGCCACGGCTGAGCCTGCCCCCTGGCATGCCGTCGGAATACCGGATACGCAAGACGAACCAGCCTGCTGCAGTGTCCACCATTGAAGCGATTGCGCGTAGCCTGTCGCTGCTTGAACCTGAACAAAGCTTCGACCGTCTATTGGCGCCCTTCAGGGCGCAGATTGCGCAACAGATGCAGGCGATGGGGGAAGAGGTATATAGGCGAAATTATACGAATAGATGATAGGTGGCATGTGCTAGGGCTGTCTACAGTGGCTTTCGCTTAGCGGCGTCTGCAATTCGAAGTATCAATTAAAATAGGCGGCAGGGTGGCGAACGGTGCGCCATTCAGGCTGGAATCTGTGGTGACATCGTTTTTGTTTTTCATGACCGATAACATTCACCTTCAGAGACAGTTGTTTATCGTGATGACATACCTCGGCCGCAGAGCCAGCATCTATTTATGTGGCGATACGCCGAGTTCAATAAGGCGCTTCTGCAGTTCATGCCACCGGCGTGACACAGTAGGGTTTTTAAATGGATCCTTCTTCCACAGCCGTTGAACCAATCCATCCAGCGTATTTTTCTGGGACCTAAACTGCTTCATGATTGCTTCAACTTGATCGCGCGTCCAAAATTCCGTTTCGGGAAGTGGATTCAGAACGCTAAAATTACTGATGAAAAAGGGTCCGATTTCCTTGGTTAAGATGTTTTTCAGGCTCTCGAGTGAATAACCCATCGGCGCAATGTTGTTTGCGATCAAATCTACATGTCGATCAAACTCGTCTTGTGTTTGTTCCACGTTAACGAAGAGTTCACTTAGCGCGGTCCATATATCGAGTCGTTCTTCAATTTCCTGATCGGTAAAATCGACGGGGTTCTTAGGCATGTTAGAAAATTCCGTTGAATGTGTATTCTATGCCCATTCCGTCGGCCATAGGCTGTATTCGCGCAGTATCGCTCCGAGTATTGACCCCCTTACAAGGTCTGGCCATTGTCGGCGCGTAAAATTTGTCCGGTTACCGATTCGGCGGTTAGTAACATCAATACTAAGGCTGCAATATCTTCTGGTGTCGAGATGCGCTGCAACGGCAGATGTCCAGATAGGGCATGCATTTTTTCCTCATTGTCTTTCCACCAACGTGTAGCAACGGCCCCCGGGGCAATACCATTTACTCTGACGCGGGGAGCCAGCGCTTTGGCAAGCGAGCGTGTCATGCCGTGCACCGCAGATTTGGAAACGGCATACGGAAGTGACGATCCATACCCCGTTTCACCAGCGATACTGCCTATATTGATGATAGCCGAATTAGGGCGTTGCTGTAGATAGGGGGCGGCGGCCTGGCAGCAATGAAATGTTCCTTTGACATTGACAGCAAGCAACGCATCCCAGATATCGTCGTTAATCGCGTTGAGGTCATTGAACTGCATCTGATGCGTGATACCGGCATTGTTCACAAGATAATCTATACCTCCAAAGGAATTTGCGACCGTTTCGGTCATCTCCCTTACCGATGCGACACTGGCGATATCTGCTTGCAATGCCATTGCCTGGCCACCGTTCTTGGTAATGGTAGATACTGTTTCCCGGGCATCATTATCACTGCGGGAATAGACTATAGCGACGGCCATACCTTGTTTGGCCAGTAGTATGCTGATGGCACGACCAATGCCTGTTCCTCCACCGGTAACGATAGCCGTTCTGTTTTGACTGCCGATAGGCAGATGTTCGGTTGAAATCATCTTCGTCTCCATTTTTTCGGTAAATGCCATCATATATGGGTAACGATCGTTACCAAACTCGTCAAAAAATTTTATCTCAGAAGGTACATTGCTTGTTCGATTGCAATATCGAGATCGTTGCGTTTGACGCCTGATTTGCCGGCAACCCTAATGCCTAATAGCATGCACCACAACATTTTAGCTGTGGTACGGGGGGCGATGTCTTTGCGTAGAGAGCCATCAGACATACCCAGCTCTATCAGCGATACCAATGTTGATTCATTCCGATACAGCGCGTCGCGGATCTTGGCCGACACTTTGGCGTCAAACAGTTCCAGAGAAGAAACACTGCCAACAATGAGGCAACCCAGCTTGCCTTCTGAACCAGTAGACGACAATACGTAGTAGCGTAAGGCTGCGCTCAATTTTCTGGCGCCCTGGTTCTCCGCCGCCAATATGGCTGTGAGTTCACTTTGGCGCAGGGTGCAATAGCGATCAAAACATGAAATGAAGAGCGCCTCTTTGCCCTTAAAGGCTTTGTAGAGACTACCCTCTGTCAGGCCAGTCGCTTCAGTTAATTCGCTAATTGAGGCCGCGTGATATCCGCGCTTTCGGAAGACACTGGTGGCCTTGTCCAGCACATCGTCTAAATCGAATTGTCTTGGCCGGCCTGGAGGGCGCGACGTACGATCACGGTTAGGTTGAGATTTCAGCATGAATTAATTATATAACGATCATTTCCTAAATAGCAATGTCGTGTGCGGTTGATTGCAGCTACCAATGCTTATTGGTGGAACAATTGCCCATATTTGATGTGGTTGAAATGGCGTTCACAGTTGACAGTTGTGGTCTGGGAGAGCCCTCTGTCGCGGATGGCTTTGGTAATTTCGACTGTCAGATCGGATTTGAACTGGAGTTTGTCGGGGTCGGGCAGATTCAATTCGGCAAACACGTTGCCTGAGCTGGCTTCGACTTCGATCTCCTCAACGATGCGTTTACTCATTTCTCAACTTCTGCGCGACGATTGCGGCGGCGTTCATGCGGTGACGAATAATGTCCATATCTGGCATTTTACGTAAACCACGCAATTACGATTCAGATCAGGCTTTCGGCTGCGGCAGTGTCTTTCGCATAAAAACACGTCGAAAACCGTCTTGTTCGGCACGAGCATATTCTTCCCAGCCAAGCTTCGAGTAGATGGCGAGGTTTTCATGCATCAGTTCATTGGTATACAGGCGCAATTCACACTTGCCTTTTTGAGTGGTGAAGGTATCGGCAAAGTCAAGAAGTCTTTTTCCGAATCCTTTGCCTTGGTGCGCCTTGCTCACCGCTACGTTACTGACCAGCACAAAGTCCGCATCCGTTCGTAAAACCATGAGGCCAGCAACGCCATTGGGGGAGTCGAGTACCCAAATGGTTTGCTTTTCGACATGCTGGGCATAGTCGTCGGTCATGGGGGCCGGCTTGCTCCCTATGCGTTCGACGTAGTGCCCATACGCATCGTTGACGATCTCTTTGATTGCTGAGATATCTGAGGTGGTTGCAACTCGAATTGTGGTTTCCGTCACTCTCTCTTCTCCTGGTGGGGTGTTCAAAAGGAATTCTTACGCCATCGGCTTCGCTGGTGCGATGCGGTCCGGCTTCTGCACCAAATCTTCCGCTCGCAGATGCGTATAGCGCTTGAGCATCTGCATCGGTAATCGCCCCATTTTTAACGGCCATTAAAAGTATAGGCCAAACTGATCCCCTATAACAATAACGCCGCACATGAGCACAAGTGTGAGCGTTGCAAATGGCAATATTGGGTGAACGTTTTGAGACGGAATAAGTTTACTTGCCCTTAAGTCAAATTTCCGTGGCGATTTTTCGAACCCCCTTTTTCATTTTTGAAAATCGCTAAAATACTTGGGCGTATTAGCAATCAAATGGCACTGAATACGATATTCGAACAATCAGTTGGGACAATATCAAGTGTTTTATTTCCTCCCAAATCAATGGTGTGAGTCGGCTGCCAGATCGTTGGATCGCGGTGGGTGACGAAGATGACAGTGGTGGGTAGCGCGTTTATCACCTTTGCGATGTCTCGTTCCGTGTCTTCGTCCAGGGCGGAGGTAGCCTCGTCTGCTTTGCTAAAAAAACAAACATACCATTTAATGGATGGAACTCGATATGTGGCGGCGGCTGGAGTGGAGTCTGATCATGTCATCTTTGCGAAGCTAGCTGAGCAGCAAGGGGGGAGTAACTGGACATGCTATGTAGGCCACCCGCTGGGCGGCAGGGGCGCTCGCCGCACGGCCGCTGTTCCGTCTCCCGTGAGTTGCGTCGCCTAAAGTCCTAACGTGTATCACAGCGCTTGTCTTTACAAGGGGGAGTGCTCAGCAAGGTACTCCCCTGTCCTTGCGCTGCGTTCTAGGCTGCGGCTTCCCTGCCAGGGACTAGAGAAAATTGAATAATCAGCTGGTGCCCGGGGTCGGAATCGAACCGGCACGCCTTGCGGCGGGGGATTTTGAGTTTGCGTTTTAAGGTGTTTGTATAGGAAAACGTAGCGAAGCTGAACGTAGGTTAAAATAGGTAAAAGTAATTACTAATCAGTAGGTTAGCGTAAATTGGCGAAATTGTCGAGAACTGATGGGTGTACCTGTAATGTACCGAAATTCGGTACAGTAATTTAAGCAAAAACGGGTTCGGATGAGTATCATCGTCGCTCTAGCTTTAAAGGACGTGCCATTAAGCAGCGCTACCAAATGAAGTCGGGCTGTGATTCACCTGACTTATTGAATTGAGTGGCCACCGAGACTATTGAAATAATTTGTAAAAATAGGTATAGCCTTCAAACCTGTCTCTTTATAATACCCGTAAGTGGTTGTTTCTCAATAAATAAGAACAGTTTTAAATAAAAGGGGCGGGTGCAGCGCAGGCCTGCCAGTATTTAGATGTCTGCGAACATAAATATAATTAACCCTGACCGGCTGATCAAGGTCTCCATTGCGGCTGATAATGCCGAATTCCTGTTTGACGCCATGCAAGGCACGGATGGGATGTCTACCCTTTCCGACTATACCGTACGCCTGCTGCATCGTTCGATGCAGGTTGATGTGAGGGCATTGCTTGGTAAATCCCTGACTTTGACCATCAACACGGCGGCAGCGCCCCGGCATATCAACGGCGTGATCGCCAGTTTTGCGCTGGTGGGCCAGGAAGGCGATGTTGATCGTTACTTTGTGTACGAAGCGCGCGTGGTGCCTTGGTTCTGGCTGGCGACACACAAAAAAGAATTCCGCATCTACCAGAACCAGTCTGTGCCAGAGACCATCAAGCAGGTGCTCTCGCCCTATGGGTATGCGTTCGAGTTCGACCTGGTGGAGACCTACGCGCCGCGGGTCTATTGCGTGCAGTATGACGAAACTGATTTTCAGTTTGTGAGCAGGTTGCTGGAGGCCGAAGGCATTCATTATTACTTTCGTCATGAGCAGGAAAAACATACCCTGGTCATGAGCGATGAAATCCAGAGTCACAAGCCGGTAGACGGTTACGAGCACGTGCCGTATTTCACCGAAGATAAACTGGCGTTGCCGCAGCAGGACTACATGACGCATGTGGCGGTGTATCAGGATTTGAGACCCGGGCAATACATCACCAACGATTACAACTTCACCACACCGAAAGCGGATCTGGCAGCCCACCATGGGATTGAGCTGGAGCACGAGCATAATCAGGCCGAAGTGTATGAATGGCCGGGCAATTACGAGGACGATCCCCTGGGTGAGCGCTATGCCCGCCAGCGCATGCAGGAGCAGCATCATGTTCGTGATACACGAACACTGCGCAGCACGGCACGCGGTGTGGCAACGGGTTCGTTGTTCAATCTGGTTCGTTGCCCGCGCACAGAAGAGAATCGTGAGTATGTGGTGCTGGGCACCCGCTATGATCTGAAAGAAAACAACTACCATTCAGTAAACTCGCCCGAAGAGGCGGCACAAAATGGCCGGCTCTGCCTGTTCGATCTCACCGTGCAATGCGCCACTTTACCGTTTCGGCCACCGCGCACGACTCGCAAGCCGCGTACACTGGGACCACAAACAGCTGTAGTGGTGGGACCTGAAGGCAAAGAAATCTGGACTAATGAATATGGCCAGGTCAAGGTGCATTTTCACTGGGACCGATACGACAAGAAAGACGAGAACAGTTCATGCTGGATCCGGGTGTCGAGCAGTTGGGCCAGTGGTAACTTTGGCGCGATCCAGGTGCCAAGAATCGGCGATGAAGTTATTGTTGACTTCCTAAACGGGGATCCTGACGCGCCGATCATCACAGGCCGGGTATACAACGCAGCGATGATGCCGCCGTGGAAACTGCCAGATAATGCCACGCAGATGGGGTTGTATTCACGTTCGTCCCCCGGGGGAAATTATGAGACGGCCAATGCAATCCGCTTCGAGGACAAGAAGGGGCAGGAACAACTGTGGATTCATGCCGAGCGCAATCAGGACGTTGAGGTCGAACACAACGACACGCTGACGGTCGGGAACAACAAGACCGACAAGATCCGCTGGCACTGGAAGCTGAATACGGGAGGTTTTAAGCAGGAAACCGTCAATTTGGCCTCGGTGCAGAGCGTGGGACTGGGCAAGATGATGAATGTGGGCATGGCCTACAACGTGAATGTGGGCGGCCTGTACTTGCGCAATATTGGCCTGCAGATGGCCAGTACAGTGGGAATGGACAGAACTGACCGGGTAGTGCAAAGCTGGACTTCGGATGTCGGTCATGTGTATTCGGTGACGGTGCGCGGCAAGGCGGTAGAGACCACGGTCAGGAAAGATGCGCAGCGTCCCTTGATTGCCACGCCGGATTTTCAGCCGCAATTGCCAAGTGCGGTGGAAAGCTCAGACGCCAATCAGATCCGAATTACCGACGGCGGCCAGGCGAGCTTGTCAGGTGCTCAATATGCCAAGCTGATTGGCCCGGGTGGCGTTATCACAATTGACGAAGCCGGAATCCGCATCCGGGGTAAAGGCATTTACTTGCAGGCGCCGATCATCAGTATGACGGGGGGCGATGCACAAGGGCTGGTGCCGGTCACCGAGGCCGATTGCGCCGAGTGTGCCAAGCGCACGACAACGCCCCATCCGGTGGATGTAGCCACGGGGCAGAAGGTACTGGTTACCGATGATTTTATGTTGCCGGGCCGCATGCCGATACGCTGGAGCCGGATGTATCGCAGCGCGGACCAGCGAGAAGGGCATTTGGGCATCGCTTGGAAACTGCCTTACTCGACAGAAATCAGACAGGGCGCGGCAGGCATGGTGTATTTCGATGCCGATGGCCGCCAATTAAACTTCCCGAATTTGGCGGTTGGTGAGGAACATTTCCATCCGATAGAGAAATACACGCTGCAACGTACTGAAGATAATGCTTCGCATCCGCGCTACCGAATTTGTTTTACCAATGGCACTGAAGAACACTATGTTCGACATCCCAAAGAGCCTAAGCGTTGGCAATTACATCGAATCACAACGCGTGATGGACAATGGCTGCAGATTCAGTACACTGTTCAAGGATGGCTCAAGCAGTTAAATAATAACCGATACACCGTGCTTAGTGAGCTGGATACACGGGGAAGGATTTTGGCGTTGTATCTGGCTGGCGATGAGGATGGACAGGCACTGGCTCGCTATTCTTACGATGAGCAAGGTGATCTGGTTCGTGCGGTAGACAGAGCTGCTCGTGTCTGGCGTTATCGGTATGCGCATCATTTACTTAACGAGTATCGTACGCCTTCGGGCGCGGTACATATCTCGGAATGGGATGGCGACACGCCGCAGGCGCGATGCGTGCGCACCTATGCGTATGCGGAGAATGCCGCAGCGCCGGGAGCCAAGCCGATGATCACGCGTGATACACGCTTTACGTATCTGCCAGCCTCCAAAACGACGCAGGTCACCGATGGGCTGGGCAACACAACAGAGTACCACTATAACGGGCTGTGGGCGGTGGATCGCGTGACGCATCCGGACGGCAGCGTGGAGCAAATTCATTTCGACGAGACGGGCAGCATCTCAGGCCATACGGATGCGCTAGGACGCAGCACACGGATTGTGAACAACGCGGCAGGCAGCCCGACATCGGTTATCGATGCGGCAGGAAACGTGACCAGCCTATCCTATAACGCACAGAATCAGCCGGTGCATATTACCGATCCGGCAGGCCATGTGTGGCAGCGCAGTTATGACGAAGCGGGCAACCTGGCCAGTGAGACCGATCCACTGGGTCATAGCACGAGCTATGCCTATGCCAATGGCCTGCCGGTTTCGCGCACTGATCCCATGGGCAATGCCACCAAGATGCAATGGGACGAGGCCGGGCAATTAGTATCCAAGGTTGATTGCTCCGGAAATCAGACGAAATATCAATATGATTCTCTTGGCCAATTGACTGCGACGACCAATCCGCTGGGGCAGGTCAGCGAACAGCAATGGGATCAAGCAGGTCGTGTTATCGGTAATAAGCCGGTTGGAAGAGGCTGGTGGCGTATTGAGCATGATAAGGCGGGACGGCCGATTGCAAACACTGATCCGCTGCAGCGTGTAACGCAGACCCGCTGGGATGCGTATAACCAGCGCGTCGAAGTCATCAACGCGGCAAAAGGCAACTTGTTGTTTGAGTATGACCGAATCGGGCAACTTATCAAAATTACCAATGCAAAAGGTGAATCTACTACGCTGGTTTATGACTCTCGCGGCAGAAGAGTCTCTGAAACAGGCTTTGACGGTCGGCGTCAGATATTTAAATACAATGCTGCAGGGGAGCTGATCGAACGGATTGATATTGGTAATGACGGTCAGATTACTACTACCTATGTTTACGATGCGCTGGGACGGCCAGTCGAGCGGCGCGTCAGCGACGGTATGCATGTGAGTTATCGCTATGATGCACGGAGCCGTTTAACCCAGGCGCAAGTAGTTGCGATGCCTGGCGAACAGCCGCATCGAATTACCTATGAATATGATGCAGCTGGGCACAAGATAGCCGAAATGCAGGCACATCATGGCCGCGTATGGCGCATCACTCATGAATTGGACGCGCTAGGTAATCGGATTGCCAGCCGAATTCCCTCTGCGGGGAAACTTAAATGGTTGCGCTACGGTTCTGGACATATCCATGAGATGTTACTTGATGAGGATACCGTTGCCAGTTTCGAACGGGACGGATTGCATCGCGAGGTATTGAGAAACCAGGGGCGAGTTTCTCATCAGTTTAGTTATAGCGAAGCCGGTTGGCTTGAGGCGCACTTGTGGCAAGACCTGGATGAACAAGGCAAGCAGCTAGGCCAGCCGCGCGGCTGGCGGGCTTGGAAATATGATGTTGCGGGACAGTTATTGAATCTGCGAGATGTATATCGCGGAACCAAGAGCTACCAGTATGATGCACTGGCGCGAGTCACTGAAGTCAGCCAGTGCGTTGAAAGGTTGGGAAATTGGTATGAGAACTTTGCCTATGACCAGGCGGACAACTTGATTGCCATTGCGAAAAGCCAAGGCTATGAGGTTCCGGTGCAGTTCGGCCAAGGCCAGGCTCCAGGGAATCGACTCTTACGACTATTTAACTCTCAGATTGCAGAGCAGTATTTATCGTATGACTATGATGGTCATGGAAACCGGGTGTCTCAAATGACGGGAATCTCAACTCCCATATCGGCTTCCGCGATTGAATCTTCCAGTGTCGAGACTGCAGAAACGATAGAGCCGGGCTCTGGCAGTGAGCCGTTAGCAAAAAGCACGCGCTACCATTATGATGGGGATCATCAATTGATTCAGATTGATCATCCGGGTGGGGCCAAGATACAGTATCGTTATGATGCCTTTGGGCGTCGTATCGCCAAACATCATACGACGCATAATAATGACTCGCAAACCACGCTCTTCATGTGGGACGGCGATTGGATGATTCAGGAGCTGGCGGCAGCAAATGATTCGCATGAGGATCAGGTAAAGACATTTATTCGCCATCCGGATTTCTTGGGGCCGCTGACGCTTTTAAGCGGGCATCGACGTTATCATCATTATGTTACCGATCATCTGGGTACGCCTCAGGAAATGTATGATGAGTCTCGTAGGATCGTGTGGGCTGCGCAAATGGATACCTATGGCCGAGTGACCAAGCAGATTGTTGCCGACGTTGATAATCCCATTCGGTTCCCTGGTCAATATTATGATGCGGAGTCAGGTCTGCATTACAATCGGTTCAGGTATTATGACGCGGAAGCGGGCCGTTATATCAATCAGGATCCAATTGGATTACAAGGCGGAAGTAATCAGTACCAATATGTGGCTAATAATCCGTTAACGGCTGTTGATCCTATGGGGCTTGAAAAATGGGACTGGAATGGAGTCGGTGATACTGCAGTGTGTAGTTACTATGATGATATGTTTAAGGCTCATCCAAAATGTGATTATTATGAAGCAGCGGGGGATATTTGTAGAGGGAAAAACGGTGCTGTGAATGGTATGTCGAACTTGGGTATTTCTACCGCATGGGCTATAGGAAACTCAAGCGACTCACAGGCGACCATCCTTGAAAAGATTCGTAAATCTCTTGTTGAGTCCGATAAGGCGGCACGTTCTGCAGGGAAGGTAGATAGTTCTACCGATTGTGTTTATGGTGATGACATTGATGCTTATCATTATGCAGCATTTAAGGGAGCAGGTTTGAGTTCTTGGTTCTATGGAGGAAAGGTATGGCCACAAAATGTATGGCCTAATCCTGTACCTGTTGATATTAGAAAATACGAATATCTAAAGCGCCCCTATATTGAGTTTGCACCCTATTGAGTAGGTAATGAATATTAAAACATTCTATCGGATGGCATTGATCTTACCGATCATTTTGCCCTTGCTTGCGCTTTTATTTGTGGGCGTGACGTCAATCAGTGCGCTTCTCCTAATGTCACTTTATTTCTCAGGAATTGAATATCTAATATTTGCAACGATCATGTTTTATCTAATTGGTAAATACCAAACAACTCAGAAGATTCGACGATTATTCTGGTTAACGCCTCCAATTTTCGTATTGTTGGCCATTTTTGGTTGGCATGTTCGGTTATACATAAATACGATATTCAATCCAGTTCTGATTTTTTCTTTCGATATGATATTGCCGTTGTTATTTTATGGGTTGTTGGTTGGGTATGGATACTGTCTTTTTATTGAATTGATCTACCAAGTGTTTAAATCACGTGGTTGGGTACGAGTGGAACAACAAAACCGGTAAAATCTCTCTGTCACTTGGAAAAACGCATAATGAACAACAAATCGACGCCAGTTGCAACGTTAGGCTCCCCAACGTCTCATGGTGGCGAAGTAACGACTGCAACTGCAGCGTTTACGATTGATGGTAGGAAGGTAGCACGCGTTGGCGATAAGATTTCTTGCCCGGAGCATGGGACAGGATTCATTACTGATGGCGGATTCGCCACTATTGATGGTAGACATATCGCCCACCACGGTAGTTCGACAAGTTGTGGCGCTACGTTAATCGTTTCGGGTGGTGGTCCTACAGTCTAGTTTTGATTTGAAACGATGACCGAGCGTTCAACTGTCGACTACTATGTTTCTACGGAGGCAGGATTGTATTTGTCAAGTAATTTCATACACCCATATAGGTTGTTGGGCTGCCTGCAGTCCGTATTGCACGAGTGAGACGTATCCCAGCGTAGAACGCAATCGCACGCAGTTATAAAAGGCGACGATATAGTTCACGATATCCCTTGTTGCTTCGGCATGGTTGGCATATTTGCGCTGCTGCAATGCCATCTGCAGTCCCGATGCGACCAGCTCGGTCGGCATGTTGGCGGCTATGGCCCAGCCCACGATTTTGTGGACGTACAGGTCTATCACCACAGCCAGATAAAGCCGGCCCTGATCAGTACGGAATTACATGATGTTTGCCGTCTGGGCCAGATTCGGCCGTGCTACATTAAACTGTCGGTCAAGCAGATTGGGTGCCACCGGGTAATCATGCCTGCTATTGGTGGTGCTGATAAACTTATGCTTCCAGACTGGGCGTAAACCGTTGGCACGTATCAGCCACCGCACTTAACGAGGACATATTAATGAAAAAATGCAGGACATTTGACGCTCAGTTCAAACTTGAAGTGGTTCATATGATCAAGGACCAGGATCTGAGTGTGAGCCAGGTCTCCAAGACAACAGGGGTTGGAGAAACGGCTATTCGCGCTGGGTTGCGCCGTATGAAGCAGTCCCGCCCTTGATACCTTTTCCAGCCAGAGTCGCTACCTGCATGTCGAATCGCACCATAGGCAGCGCGGATGATGAGTCAAGGGATTGGTGAGGCCCGCAGCCAAGGATATACGGCTAACATCCGCATCACTCACATCATGCTTCTCAATGACCTAAACCATATGGATGGGGCTACCACATGCAATATATCAAGACACTGTTGCAGAAATTATTCACGATCCGCTCGTTAGTCGGATCTATTGTTAGGTGGATCATATATCTGACCGCTTTTTTCACAGGGCTATGGGCGGCCGGCCCACTCCTTACATCTGCAGTGTACAAGGAAATTATTGCACAGGTTTCTGTGAATCCTTTACTTGGTTACCTTCTGGACCCGGGGAGTTGGATACTTGATCATTTGATTCGAAACTTGGCTCCCATCCTTGCAATATGGGCATGTGCTTTTGCTAGCTATTACAAATTCAAGGACAGAGCCGAAGACCTGAACATCTACTTTGGCTACGCTTCACTTCTTACAAACAGCATTGGAACTTTTCTTGTTGCTTTGTCTATGCTCTTTTGTGGAATAGGTATGTACTCCGTACTCGTCTTGCACGAGGTACCAGTTGGTATCCGAATCGTATCTCTTGCATTAATCGGATTTGGCTTGCCGGGCCTATTTTTCAACTATTACGTAAAAATAGGCTTCAAGCCGAGCCCTCTACTTGATAATGTTGCTCCATATGCAGCAGTTCTATGTGGTCTACTGTCTGTTGCTGCTATTTTCTATGGTGCCATTGCGGACGTCCTTGGGTTGATTCGGTTCTTACTAAAACACGGTTAAGGCGACACCTTAACTGTGCAATCGAGAAGCTTGTGCAAAAAGCCGCGTAGCAAACGAAGTAAAAGGCCACGCAGTAATCACCGCTGATAACGGGTATGCTTACACGATTAAAATAGCTCCTCAACTGAAACACCGGATATCAATCGGCGCAATCGTCTGTTTCCGCTTCTGTACTACCTAAAAATTCTATCATCTCTGTGAGTAGAGAGAATCCCGAGCCAACGAAAAAGATATTAACCAAGTCAAAATTACATAAGCCGCTTCTAGATGCCTTAGCCAAATTTGAGCGAGCAAACCTGCATGCTTCACAAATCGTATTTCATGGGGGTGAGACAACTGCACGCGATACCGACTACACAGCACGAAGGTTATATGGAACGCGGAAGTGGTTTTCTTCGAATGCAGCATACGCCGTTGACTACGCGGGGGCGTATGGAGACAGCTCAGATGGCGGCGTACTCTGGAAATACCAGATTGAAAGGAGCATCCCTGCATTGATTGGCAGTCAGCGCAGCCTGCAGTGCTGTTCTCCTTGGCCGGATAATCAATTTCCGTGGAGGCTACCAAACGAGTTCGAATGCTATGCACAGAACGTTCTTCATGGGAGTGGGTCGGTGGCCCTACTTGATCACCGCGGTGCTGTGGGGTTCGAAGAAATACTGATTACGTCTCCCGAACCTCTTATCAGGGTCGTTGACATTGTTCGGATACCTCAAGACCGTGAACAGGCACGAGCCATTGGAACTCGATTAAACGAAATCCATACTGAAACACGTTGAGCAACCGCAATGCATTTTTTCCGTCGTTGACTCTCTCCCGAACCTTTCGTCAGTAAGTTGCCGATACAATTTTGTGATGTGCAAACCGATCAGGAGATGGGCTGCGGAGACATGATCCCCTAACCCATATCTTCCTAGCGCAGCAGTTCAATATTTTGATCAATGGAGCCTTGAATTATGTGAGTCACCCCAGGTTTGAGGACGCTGCTGGAATCGACCAGGGACACACCACCGGCAGAAGCCGAAGAAAGGTACTATCGACAACTTGCAGCGCCAGCCAATCGAGCTGCCAACAGATTGGCCTGCACGGCAAACTTCTTGGTATTGGGCTTCTTTAATCGCGTCAGTTTGTATAGCCTCCAGCGGACGCCTGGTAAGTATTTAAGGTGAGCGATGCCCCGCAGCGACCAAGCGGGCATTCCCGCAATCAGGGAAAGTAAAAAGCGCCGCTTGTTTTCGTCCAAGCCTTGCAGGATTTCGTGCAACATGTGGTCTCGCGCAGCCAACAGAGTATCCAGCGGCACCGGCTCGGCCATCATGCCCAAGAAGTTGTGCTCGTAGTCATGTTGTATATCCCGATACATCGAATTGCATGACAATTAATCGATTGGCCAGCCGATATCCCACATAAACGAGCGCGCCGAAGGTGAGTGCCAGACTCCAGCGAGTCGCAAAAGGTTCCCCGAACCCCAGAATGTTCAAGGGCCGTGAGGCTTTCATCCGAGTTTCCATCTTTCCTTCCCGGCTATTGTTGATCATCATATCTGCTTCAGGGTAAGCAGATTAGGTGCCTAGGATTTGGATTATAGCAACGTCTA
Source organism: Advenella mimigardefordensis DPN7 (assembly GCF_000521505.1). GTDB lineage: Bacteria > Pseudomonadota > Gammaproteobacteria > Burkholderiales > Burkholderiaceae_B > Advenella > Advenella mimigardefordensis. The sequence goes on along the minus strand of NZ_CP003915.1, from coordinate 3,825,582 downwards.
GTTTGGTCAGATTTTTACCCAAATCAATTTGTTTGTTATTTGCCTGCTGCGTTGCCAGTTCTCGCTTTACCGCCTTCGAAACCTAATGGTTCGTCTTTTTCGGGTGAACCTCTATCAGCGGCACAAAAAAGTGATATTGACATAAATAATGTACATACAGTATTCTTGTGCGAAATTCTTAACAGATAGACGATGTACCTGATGACCTACTTGCGTCGTTGCAGGTTCTGCATGCCAGTCATTGCGGTATAAAGAACATTAGCTGGAAATGGTTTATATGCGTAGAGTTGTTGTTACTGGTCTTGGTATTGTTTCTCCACTTGGCTGTGGTACAGAACTGGCCTGGAAGCGCTTATTGGCTGGAGGCAGTGGAGTTCGGCGTTTGGACGACGATATTGTAAGTGGCCTTCCGGTTAAGGTCGGTGGAACTGTGCAGGGGAGGGATGCTGACCGTGAAGGTGGTTTCTGCCCTGAAGCCTCAATACCAAGTAAAGAATTAAAGAAAATGGATAGGTTTATCCAGATGGCAATGGTGGCCGCTGACGAGGCCCTATCCAACGCAGGTTGGGCTCCTGAGTCTGAATATGAACGGGAGCGTACTGCGACTATTATTGCTTCGGGGATTGGCGGGTTTCCAGCTCTTGCCGAGGCTGTAAGAATTGGCGAGGCACTCGGGGTAAAGCGTTTATCGCCATTCACCATTCCTTCGTTCTTATCGAATCTGGCAGCAGGCCAGATATCAATTAAGCATCATTTTCGAGGACCTATTGGCTGTCCGGTCACCGCGTGTGCGGCAAGCGTGCAGGCAATCGGTGATGCGCTTCGCCTGATTCGTACTGGTGAAGCCGATATTGTGTTGTCGGGCGGAAGTGAAGCAGCTTTCGATAAGGTAAGTATTGGTGGTTTCGCAGCGGCCAGGGCTTTATCTACCGGTTTCAATGATCAGCCCACACACGCATCTCGCCCATTTGATAATGAACGTGATGGGTTTGTGATGGGCGAGGGGGCTGCAATGCTTGTTGTAGAGGCGTTAGATCACGCCTTAGAACGTGGGGCTCGGCCAATAGCCGAAGTTATTGGCTATGGCACGACAGCCGACGCTTATCACATGACTGCTGGCCCTGCCGACGGCTCGGGAGCAGCGAGGGCCATGAAGTTGGCCTTACAAATGGCTGGGATCGCTCCTGAACGTGTTGATTATGTCAACGCACACGCGACCTCAACGCCGGTAGGGGATGCTGGAGAAATTCAGGCACTGAAGACGGTCTTTGGTACCGGAGGAGGACCGGCTATTTCGTCGACCAAGTCGGCAACAGGGCATCTACTAGGTGCGGCGGGCGCGATGGAGGCAGCATTTTCGATTCTTGCTCTCAGAGATGGGGTGCTTCCTGGAACATTGAATTTGGAGAATCCTGATGCGTCAGCAGATGGCCTTGATCTTATAGGGCCCGCAGCGCGTGATTCTGCCGTTGAGATAGCGTTATCTAACGGTTTTGGATTCGGCGGAGTGAACGCTTCTGTTGTCTTCAAACGGTACGAAGTCTGATGCGCAGGGTAAGTTGAATTCAATCGAATTATACATTTGTAGGGTACGGGTTATAAGTGATGAGAATTGGTAAACAGGTTTTTTCGTATTTATTTCAATGATGAAAGATGATTTTCAGATCGCGGCCATTCCGGATATCTGTCTGGGTATGAATAGTCGGCTAGCTTCGCGAACGACGACAAAAGTTCTCGGGCGCTTGCTGGAACCACTTGGTTTGGACCCAACACAATTCCCAATTATGGTGATGCTTCACCTGCACCCAGGAATGGTTGTTTCCGCACTTTCTATTTCTCTGGATATAGAGGCCTCTGGAATTTCTCGGAATATTCAGACCCTGGAGCGAAAAGGGCTGGTGATCTCATCCGGAGGAAGAGGGCGTAAAGGCAAACAGCTTACCTTATCACCAACGGGTCTTAAGGTTTTCAAGCAGGCTGTTCGATGTTGGAACGAAGCTCAACAAATGCTCATTGCTGAATTGGGAGAGAAGGAAGTTAACGAAGCACGGCAAATGATGAGGAATGTTAGTGTGGCTGCGCAGAGGCTGTTGGCTACAATGGATAAAGGGGGCTAAGCGCTTCACCTAGATTATCTACCATAGCGGCTAATCTCCTACAGGGGTTCATATTTGCGGGGTGCGACACGCCAAGGTTATTTCTTTGCATGCAGCAACAGTAGCTCTTCTGTCGGCTTGTCCTCCAATAATTTTTCCAGTTGTTCAGGGCTAGGTTTTTCACGGCTTCTATACTGGTTTTTTTTGAAACCGTTTTCCCCCAGGGTATAGACAGTTGTATGTAAAACACGACCGCCAAATCCTCCGTAACCGTCTTTACCTCCGAAAACGCCTTTCTCTCCAGCCACGACCCAGATCGCTGCCAACCCTTTTCGGTCCAGCATAGCTAGAAAGGCGTCCCGATCAACGAGCGCTGCTTGGTATCCTGGCTCAATCACTGATGGATCGAAGAAGCATATTTCGCCATCCACATCCACGAAGGTCGGCTTCTGACCGTCTTGCAAGCGTAACCCCATCTCTTTCGCAAGCCAGGGGGCAGGCAACTCGATTCGAACTGTTTCATCGATCGAGTAGTCGTAGCCGCCTCGCTCGGACAGATAATGCGCACAGGTAGGTCGAACTGAGACTGACAAGCCATTCCAGTGACTCCCGCCCACCCAATCATCCTGATCCTGTAGCTTAGGGTGCCATGGATATTCGCCGAGGAAGTAGGAGCTATCAAGATGGAATTCAGGCAGAGAATCTGGATGAACGAGGTTGCGCCCGCTAAGGCTCTTCACAGCACTAGCCTCGTCATTTTTTGCAACGACTACGCAGCGAACGCGGTACCAAGTCTCGCGCTGCATGGACTTATTTCCACCGTCGAGGCCGTACTGCCGCCAAGAAGCAAAACTACTCAGTGTCAGCCAATGTCGATTCGTCTTTGGGTCTGTCAGATCAATGAAGGAAGCATCGTTGAGCAAGTCGATTTGGCTATCCAGCCACGCTAAGCGTTCAAGTGGAGCGATAGGTCGAAGCCGAGGTTGCACCGGAATCCACCAGGTCTGATCCCATTGCTTCCAATTGTCGTAATAGGTTTTCGTGACCAGCAGCGATGGGTCTATGTCTCGTAGTCTAATATCTCTTACGCCTTCGTAGGTACGACACTCATCTCCGTAGCTTTGCCCCATAAATAGCAGATTATCCGCCATTCTTGCGACCAATTCGTGCAGGGCCAGCCACTGATATTTTTTTCCAATACGTTCCACACGATGTTCGTACCGATCTCCACTGTATCCGCGTTCAAGCTTTGCGAACCGCTCTTGGGTCCAGCCGAGTTCATGTGCGCGCATACATATCCAGCGGCGGCCCCAACCTCTGTTAAAGCGAGCGGGATAGTCATATGGTTGTCGCGAAAACATGGAATACCGCACAAAATCCTGCGCCTTTACCCGGTACTCCTCCCATGCTTCAGGCGATAACACTGCTTGGAATGTGTTCTCGGCAGCTTTGAGCGCAGTACGCTCAGGAGTTTCTTTATAGCTAAGGTCGCCTCCACAGGCATTTGCGGCATCCGCTACGAGCTCAAACGCAGCAAGCTGTTCGGCGCCGGCCTGAACTGTGAATCGCTCGATCCATTCGCTCCCTAGGCTATGCGCGCTTGGACAGTCTTTTGCGTCGATGGATACAGGCGCCCAGTTATCGATCGTATGGTCGATTACGTAGCGAGCGAAATCACCGTCATTGACCGCCGAACTGACGATGGCGTCGCCGTGGTCCTGTTGATAGCTATCGATCTTTTCTTCCGATACATATTCGATCGGCCATTGACTCTTATGAGGCGGGTGCGCTTTCGTCAAATCGACGCTGGGCGGCAATTGCTTGCGGAATTGCGCATAGGTGATAATACCACGCGCGTGGTCGCGAAGCAGTTCGTTGAGAGGTGGAGCACCGGCCGCAAATACAAGCTCGTAGGTGGTCGCCGCAAGTTCGGATAGGCCGTCGACGGTTTTTCCCTGTAATGCTGCACCATAGGCAGCAGCAAAAAGCCGTTCCCTGAGATAGAGGTCATTTGCTTCAGAGAATAGTCTGAGCGTAGACGCTGCCAGGGTGAGGCGCATAGCAAAGAGAGAAGCTAAAGCTTTGGTTGTCTTATCGCGAACTGCACGGTGTGAAGTAGTAAGGAACCAGGAGAGTGTGATCGCAGCTAATTCCGCACGACCATTGTCGATTGTTCCCATCCCATTCTGTATGGCCCAGTTAATAAGCACTTCAACCGGGTCACCTTCGCTGCCACGATTATTCAAATAGACCGACCAACTGGCATCGCGTTCGGGCATTGAAAGCGATGAAAGGCGTTTGTGTATATAGAGCGCATTGAATTTGTTCTCGGGCTCTGTTGCTATTGAGATGAGAACATCGCTAACACGTTCGTTATTTTCGAGACCCCGAAGACATTTAAAGGTTCGGTCGCTAAAAAATCTCTGCTCGCGCCAAAGTAGGCTGTCGAAAAATGCTTGTCGGATCATCCAATTAAATTCTGGTCTGAGATCTACGATTTCAACACCGCAGTGCTCAGGTAGCTGGATGGCAATTGCTTCGATGATGCCGGCAACGCGGTAATGTTTTTCGCCGAAAGCCAAATCGCCTAGCACGGTGCTGTCAGCAAATGAAGCCTTCACGTCGTCCTGATTCAAATGCTCTTGCAGCAAGCGGGCTGCAATGGCGTGATCGCTATATCGCTCGAAGGTGAAACGTACCATGGGCACTATCTTGCCATCATCCTCTCGAATGAGTTCGATGGCTAGAACACCTTCACTCTCAAATTGAGAAAGCAGGCTCCTTTCAAGAGAGCCTCCAGAGGGCAGAACGGCCTCGAATGCACCAATCACCTCCGTTTTGGGTGCATATCCTTCGCCGCGACTGATCAGGATATCTGTGAGAAGGGTTAGTGCAGTCGCGACGAGATCAAGATGAGGGTCCAGTTTCATGCGCTGGGTGATGGCGCGGATAACGGCGTTGTTATAGAAGTTAAAAATGGCACTTACCCCGCGTAAGCCGCGAGGGAGCTCGTTCTTGCCTACCTTTTCGAGGAAATCACAACAGGTTTTGAGGAAGAGCGGATTCTGGAACTCAGGTACCAAAGCGGGGGCGCCGGGGCGGACGACTCCTCGCTTGGCCAGATACATGTTAGCTGCCTCGCCCCCGCGCACTGCAAAACCTTGATGAAGCACCCGAGGCAAGCGTTTCTCATCGAGCGAATCGGGCACCACATGACGTACGTAGGTTGATCGGCAAGATAGCACGATGCTCACATGCGGGAAGGGCTCTGCCATCTTAAGAAATGCAGCTAAACGATCAGGCCAAATATCCGTGCCATGGCGTTCATTGATAGCGTCAATGCAAATGATAGTACGCACGCCAGCGGCTTGCCCCGCAGCATCTAGGCTTCCGAGAAAGTGCTTAGCTTGTAGGTCTGGCGCCAAATCCAGTTGCGCCATGATCTGCTTCCAAGGTTCACCCTCAACCAGCGCTCCACCCAGTACTAGTAATGCCGGCCGGTTTGCGTGGATCTGATGTTCTACTACGTCCGCAAGGAGATGCGACTTGCCCGTTCCAGCTTCACCTTCCAGTAGTACGGCATGGGCGTTCGCAAACTGCCAATCGTCGGAATCAAGTGCCGCCTCAATGTCACGGACGATATCAATCAGTCGGAAGAGTTCATGTCGCGCCCAGTCCTCCCTGGTAACGCCAGGATCCGCTTTACTCGCCGGAAGTGTATAGACCCACTCCAACGCGTTATAGAACGCAGAAGAGCAAGCACGGCTCGCCTTTTGCCAAGCGTCGAGCGGCAATTGAGCTTCTGGGCCGACAGGCCCTACATCTAGTGCTTGACTGAGCGAGGTTAGTGCTGCACTGAGAGCGCTAAGCTCTTTTGGTTGATTGTTCTTGCCAAGCGCGCGCTCAATGGCCTCAATTGCGCTCCTGCCACGATCCCCCAGGGACAGTGACCATTCCAGTACAGTGTCATTAATCGACGGATCACGGGCGAACGCGAGGAAAGTTTTACGGATGGGCAATTCGACATTGGTGTCGGGCGTGTAACGCGAGCCTAGGGCTTCACGCATTTTTCCAAACTGCTCTGTAAACCACGCGGAAGTGAGCGTCGTAGTCCCAAACCAATAAAGTAGCCGTCCATTGTATGCAGGGCTGTCGGTGGTAAGGCGGCCACTCAATACGCCACTATCCCAGAGAGAAATAGTCAACGTGCGCTGCTGAACTGCTGCATGCTGTTCCCAGCCGGACTTCCACGTATCCCATTTTTGACGAGCACTCTTTTTCTGGGTAGCGTGATTTCCCTGGTTTGGCCGTCCATCCGGAAGATCGAACGGAATACATACCGTAAGCTTGGTCAAACGGGGATGTTTAGCAAGTGCCGCTTCTAGCGATGTATTGAGTTGGGTCTCGAGACTGGCATCCCAACTGAAGACATATTTGGCCTGCCAGCCATATTCGTCTCCGTTGGCGAGCGTAACGAAGCATTCGATTCCACCATCACCACCACGTCCCTTTCGTACAAAGGTGGAGCCTGCCGGTCGTCTCTCAAGGGACGCCAACTGCGTGACCAGTTCCTCGAAACCGATATGTTGGCTTCCATCGTGAGGGCGAATTCGAGAGAAATCAATGTCGGGTAAAGCCATAGTACGGATCACGACTTATGAGAAAAGTTGCCTTAAACTATTGTTTGACGAACACGTAAAACAGTGAGATTCTAAGGGTTAAAGATAAATGTTACATATTATTCTCGAAATAAATTCTTGTAAGGACTTTTATCAAATATGCTGTTTCATTGGGCGGTTGCTATGTTTTATCAACGTAGTTTTCAAATTTGGAATGACATTGATCGTATGGCCGTTTGGCTCGGGTGCCGTCATCCGTCGATGGCATAATAAATCGGACCGTTGAATAGCGGCAAGACTGGCGACGATTCGATGTCATGCTAGCCACCAAAATAATTGACCGGAAGGAATGACTCCCCAGTTTGGGAGGCGTGCCGACGAATCCGTCGAACGAGGTCAATATAGGATATGCCGCCTGTGAGGACAAGAAATATGTGGGATGCGTCGAGAAGTAGCAATGTGGTTTTCTTACCAGATGCCTCTTGGACTGCTATCGATGAATATCCTGCCATAGAAACAAACAACCCCATCGTGTTGTCCGCCTTGCTCTCAACTTTGCTCCGGAATATATCAATGTCGGGTCCGCCTGCTTGGGTCGTAGTGAACTTTAGCTCGACGAGGTAGGTTGTTCCGTCAATCGTGAGAGAGCCGTCAATCTGCCTACCGCCTGTGTTGTATGGTTTACGATGTTCAACTTCCGTGAATTTTAGAAGATCATAGAACCAGTCTTGAAAAGCGTAGCCACCTGGAGCTGTCCCTTGCCGCGGCACAAGTTCGTTGAGCCGTTGCATCAATTCAGCGAGGCTGGTTCTTTGGCGCTGAAGCTCCTCTCGCTCCTCGCGTGCCTTTGCTTTCGCGGTCTCACGTTCGCGTTCAGATCGAACCTCTTCTGCTTGTCGGGCGATAAGTGCCTTCAGTTCCCTAACTGCTTTGGACGCATCTTGGATTTTGTCCGCAGAATCTTCCCAATTGCGAAGGTCCGGAAATGTAGTCTGTTCGGCAAGGGAAAGTGCGATCTCACCGATCACTGCCTTGCCTTTTTCGCTCCGTTGAAGCGCAGCGAATGTTCGATCGAGGAAATCGCGCTTACTTTCGTCTGGTGACCAAGTCGCTAAGTGTCCTTCTGCGACATGGGTTTGCCGCAAAAATTTACGAAGCGCCTCTTTTCTCCAGAACGATCTAAGCGATGCTTCGTATGTAAGCTGAACGAGGTGTGCCGTGATCTTTACTGCCATGTTTTGAGTCTTAATCGTATGAAATCTTCAGAATAAGCATGGGTGTCGCTGTGCCGGTTTAGTTTTCGACGGGCAGAGCCGGTCGCAATTCGACGCTCCTGCATTATTCACCATCTAGATGGGACGTCGACTGCGTATGTGCTTGTAAGATACATTATAGCCTACCCACCCGCTAGTCACTTTGTAGAACTCGTCTGAAAGACTGCTCTGGGTTGCAAGTTGTCATTGAGAGGACTATGTCGCCAGTGTGAAAGGTTGTTGCCAGATCGGGATTGACCTGACACGATTTGGCTTATTTGATTTAGCGGTGTCGCACTTTAGAGGAATAGGATGAGTTGTAGTGGGGATTGAAATGGGTAAAACTAGTTTTAAATGAGCAGGTTCGATTATTTTGGCAGAAGTGATGAAAACTGGTCATAGTGCTGTGCCGAAATTTCGATACAGTACCGGACTCAAGTAATAATTTTTCTTCACGTATTAAATTCCTGGTGTGGCGGATTAACGATCTTGTTTATTGCGTCTACTACTTCCCGTAATGGATCTGTATTACATATGCGTGAAAAGCGCATCTTCAAGTTCACATTCGGGGCTTTCGATCTTGTAACGCTTCGCATACGTGCAATTAAAAGTGGGAGAGAAAAATCTTTGGCTGATACATAGGTAGAGACAAAGCATTTTGATTTATTGATGGAGTTCTCTATTTCGACGTGCGCCCGTGCAACGTTGTCGGGCCCAAATTGGGCTGTTAGTTGATCGGTGATTTCTGTGCAGATAGCGCGAACTTTGCCTTGATCTATTTCGCCAGTCGCATCAGCGCAAATGCTAGAATAACCTCGGCATACGGTTTGTATCCCAGATCGCAACTTATGAGCAATTGCAAAAACAATAAAAAGTTCTCGCAATGGTGTCTCGGCGCGCGTTAACCAGCCATGGTAGTCGAACTGACGCCGTAATTTTTCGATAGTCTCGGCAGGAACTTCGTCATCCATGATTAAGGCTAGAGCATTTTCTTCAATTAGAAAATTTTCTACGCAATAACGAGGTAGTACAACCACATTGTTTGGTAAATTCTGAATCTCTCCAGCTAAGAGATATAAATCGCCATCAACTAAGTATACGGATGGTCGCTTTGCTATTTCGCCAATGGGTTCGCGTGATGCCATTTCTATGACTCTATTCCGGCTTCCGAGGGGAAAGACTCGTTCGATCGTTACATTATCACCCATGGCACGATTAAGAAGCGATGCAAATATTTTTTGATATCCAGGTGCAGTGTCTTCGATGTATATGTCGAAATCGTTGAAGTTTTCATGGAATACCGTCATTGCATATTTGGCTGCGTCAGTTCTCTCTAACATATTATCCTACCTGCACGCAATTATTCTTACGGAAACCGACTATTTCAGGGGAGTGTGTAGCGAAAATAAATTGATTCTCACTATCCTCCGGAGAAATGCTATCAATCAACATTTCTTGCCACCGAAGGTGAAGAGAAACCTCAGGTTCGTCAACGATAACCACGCCATGTTGATTTCGGGCGAATCTTCCGTGGGCTAGTAGTATGAGAAGTTGTTTTTCACCGGATGACATTGAGGAAAGCTGTATTGGTGAGCCACCTTGAGTAATATTAAGTCGCCCAAGAGAGTCGACCGAGGCCGTTTTTTTAGAGTCTCTGAAGAATTTATTAAGAATTTCGACGAATTCTTGAATTGGCGCATATAAACGTTCTGTCCGTTTGTTTTGCCTGTCCATTTCGGCTAGCAACTTATGAATTCTTTGTATTTGTGCTTTATTCAGTAACCATTCAATGAGTTCTTGATTGGCTTCGGTTTCAGTGTTTAAACCGCCAGAGATTTTGGAAAAGAAATTGTTGATTTGTTGTGACGCTAGGCGACTGCCACCCAAGTCAGTTGCGAATCTCTCAATCTCGGTACGCCGTTCGAGGATCTTTTGAAATTCTCGTGATTTTTCTGCTGTAGACGGCCAGTCGGTAGAGTCAAGTTCAACATAATCAAACATAGAGTCTACAATTACATTTATGAGACGACTGGTTGTGGTGTCGCTCATCCTACGGAAATTTCGATAGGCTCGCTCTATAAGTCTTTGGCAACTATCCAAACCATCCAACGACTCTCGTTGGAGCCTTTTCGACGGCCTTAAATAAGTGCGCCCTGCCAAATCTTCTTCGTAATAATAAGGCTCATCATCATATCGACCTGTGCGCCGCTCCAATCCAAGAAACAATGGGCGCTGACCCTTAATGAACTGGCCGAATCCTTTTTCTTGATCATTGAGTAGATGAATACGCTGCTCTTCCAAAAAAACTATCCAAGCGCTCAGATTTAAGAATGCTGTTTCGGTCGTCGTTTCCGGAAAATGGAATTTTAACGCTAGATTCTTCGCCGTTTAGTATAAATATTAAATTTGAACCTGCGTTTATTATCTCAAGATTAAATAATTTGTCTTGATGGAGGACGTCAATTGTCAGTTTCTGAAATTTAATTGAAGTTAGTGTTGATAAATCAATTGTGAGTGCCGCTTGCATTAATCGAAGTGCGGTTGTTTTTCCGCTTCCGTTAATGCCAATCAAGAACGTTATACCAGAAAAGAAATTTAAGTCGAAATTATATTGTCCATGTACTTTCGAAGCCTTAAAGCGAAGTATTTTCACGAAGGGTTACCTTTAGGTATATAAACAGTTTTCTGCAGTTTGGCAGAATAGTTACGATTGATAATCGGTCATTCTGGTGAGGCGAAAGATAACTGAATCTGGTGACTGCCTTATCTACACTAGCTTTGTCCGCCAAAAATTTCATCGTTTGCCGAATTTTGAGTACGCCACAGATATACCTAGTGAAGCTCTTGGTTTAAGCCTACCGACGCACTTGTGCAATCAACGTCTGCTCTGCGTTAACAACCTACGCTTGAACTTGGATGTCGTTTTCATTGTTTCTGTCTCGAGCACTAACCTTCTCGGAGATGCTTTCTTTTCTACATAAAGTCACGTTATTTTACATGATGCAATACTGTTTTGCGCTGTTGTGTGAGAAACAGGCAAAGATTTCGCGCAGAAATGATCATGTATGGCTACTCCCTGGAGCTGTTTGAACCCCATGATTGTGGAGTGAGCTAATGTCACGCTTGCACTCTGGTTATTGCTCAATCCGTATTTTATGCAACTGAGGAAGTAACAGGATTACGCAGCAAGAGCCTCTGGTTGATTTATCTAAAGAAGGGGGCCGATTAAGTACATTGTTGGGGTAATAATGACCATGCCCATTGCCGTGGGATAGCACTTAGAAGCGTCTCGTGATTGCAGCGGGTTGGCAGCAACCTCGGCTAGTGCTAAGAAAAAAACAGCGGCACTGACAAATTTGGTCGCGTGGACGTAATCACCGACGATAATCGCTGAAATCGCGAGTCCGATTATGATGAAGCCCGCGATCAAGCCGAGTGCCACAGCTTTGGGAGAGATGTATTCAACGGAAATGTCTATCAAGGATTTAACGCGTTGTGTGTGTGGATATGAAGATAACCCCCAACTCAGTCCTTTGCACAGCGTTAAGAATATTGACATCACAGTTAATGTATGGAATGAAATTTGTTCACCAATCAGAGCAGAGCTCAACTGCCCTACGCCAAAATATCGATGTTCCAGCACTAGAGTTATACCTACTATCAGTCCAATTAGAAAAAAATAGGGCCATATTTCTTGATCTCAGGAATCACTCGAATCCAAGTGATCGGAAATTCCTTTTGTAATTTCATCTTTGCCTCCATCAAAAAGTATCGTGGGTCGTTTTATCGTCAATGATTGAGTCGGGGCAGCATCGGACCATTCGAATCATTTGTACGGTTATGTATTCTGCAGACGGAGCAAGCAGTATTCATTAAACTTGTTTTGCGAAGAAAAACGCTTAACAGAAGTAATACCGAAATCCCTAGCAGATACTATCGTAGCATTGCCTGATTTGGTAGTCGAGCGAGGACTACAGTCTCAGAAAGATATTCATGTCCAGGGGCGCGCATAACAAATTTTACGTGGACACTATCCTGGCATTTTTAATAAGGCCGCGCAATGTGGGATCACCGGACGCTTACCTTTTATTTTATAAATCGAATAAATTCTGTCGGTGTGCAGTGGTTAGTGTTTTCGGAGCTGTGATCCAACAGCGTATAGTGCGAATCTGGTAATTTGGCCGGCAGGGACGCACTATGAATGTAGGTGCCCGCTCAATACCGTCTAGATTTTTCAGTGAGATTGCATCAAGATACGTGTCTACATATTGATGTGTACTGTACTACGATTTTGGTACAGTACACCAGATCAATCGCTAGCACAGAACAACAGTTATGACCAAAACGGGTCGTTCGGTGTGTGGCCATTTTAGGAATATCATCGCATACGTCGAGAAAGTGTTAAGTTAGGAAGCGGTTTATCCATTTCTATACAAATTTACTCTTATTTCGTCAGTAAATAAACGATCGTCGCTCCATGACGATATAATATTTCTCGAATCAAGCCATTGAACCAAATCTCGATTCTCTGGGGTATTCGTCAGTCTTGGCGTGGTATATCCCGTTTTAATTTCGGAAAATGGTTGGGGTAGATTAGTTAGGACATGGCGCACTTCGTCATCTGACATAAACGAATGATATTTATTAAAAAGTGAAATCTGTGTTGCGGTTGGCCTAGAGTTTATTACTAAAGATTGCACACTTCTACCGCCTATTTTAGGTATGTTGGCGTCCGCACTGTTAATAATCGGGCCAATAAGTGCTGAGCGCTCTGGTAAGTCTGCTAGCGCCTCGAGGTCCATTAATGCAATTACCCGGAGCTTTTCTGCATTCTCAATATTAGATCGTAAAAGCTCTTCTCGGAAATCGTCATCGAGTGCAAAGGAGTTGGGGGCGCTCAAATATTTGTCGATATTAGTGGCGACGAACAGTACCTGTAAATCTTTGTTTTCAGTGAGTGCATCAAGATTTTCCTTGCTAAAAGTAATTTTTTCTTCGGATACAAGGATTTGAAGCTTGCTTAGTTCGAGCTCTAAGGGCAACTTTTGGAACCGGCTCGGCAGAGCATGGGCATAGTCTTTGTAGGCGGCATCAGACAGCGAACCGGCATTGAGAAGGAACTGATGCAGTTTCAGTGAGTCCGAGTCGCTTGGTATGGAATTTTGCAGGATGGCTGCACGGACTGAGTCTAGATCAAGATACCCAATTAGGCTATCTTCCTCAAACCCGCCAGATTCTATGAAAGCGAGACAATTTATCCAGGTTGCCTCAATCGAATTTAGTTGGAAAAGTGTGGCGTGCAATTTCTCAGGCACACCTTCTAAAGTCTGTAGTCGGGTTGTCTGCCTCTCAAGAAACATCCAAAGATCATCTTGATCAAGTGTCTCGTGGCTAAGAATAGCTAGGATAGCGGGAATATCTTCCCCGGAGTTTTCTTGCAGTGCTAAAAGAATATCGCGCAAGTACAGACTGAAATCACGTTCCAACCTCTTCATCAAGATTGGGTTATTCATTGCACGGAGGGTAGTGAAATTTCTCGTGCGCATTGATTTGAGATCGCTCTCTCCTAAAATCTCTTGGTAGACATGTTCCAGATTCGTTATCGTAAGTTCGTATAGCCCCTCCTCGAACATGAAGCGGACAATTTCGGAGTGCTCTTTAATTGCGGCTAGATCTTTGACCTCAAAGTCGAGGCATTTAAGGCGTCCCGGAGTTAGTTCGGGCGATTGCAGCAGAATTGCTGGGAGGTTCTCAGCAGTAAAATCTGATAGTTCGTCAAAGTGTCTTGCGAGCGTTGTTAGAGAGCTTTCCGGTAGATGAGCGATCAACTGGGTAATGTGAGAGATATTGTTGGGGCTGGCAATGGCAGCTGGTACGAGGTTTTTCCAGGTGTTGGCAAATCTCAGAAGAAGTCCTGCAATGTCTAGGCCACTGGTGTAATAAGAACTGAAAAAGTCTTCGCAACGCGCGAACTCAGATGAGAGAAGCTCGAAAAATTTTTGTAAGTGAAAATGATAAAGACTCGGATCAGCCAAAAGGTTGTCGACGAGCTTAACGTTCAAGACATAGCCCTGTTGGAAGTCCTCGTCTCTCATCGCTGCGATGACTTCTTTGGGATTATCGAGTGGAAAATTCGGCTCAGGAGTGACGAATGCCCGTATTTGGATCAGAAACCGGTTGTCATTCGACGATAAACGGCCCGAGTGAAAGAGTGAAGTGTATTGGTAGTAGGTATCGTCGAGATGACCTTCTAAGATCAAAAAGCGGGCGAGCTCTCCGTTTTCTTCGAAGTCTTTGAAAAGCCCATCTATGTGGTCGGCATTTAAACGCAAAAGCTCATCGAGCTTAGTCATGCGAAGCGTTGGGATCCTTAATCTTAGATCGTGTATTTGGCGTAGCAACTTGTTCTTATTATCATCACCTTTACTTACGATCTCCCCCTTGCGTTGCTGGTAGGATTTTTGAGAGTCCACTTCGGCCTGCAAGTTGGAAACATCTACCCAATTTTGGTTATTATTGGCATTGCGGTAGAGTATGCGCGTTGCCCCAATCAGCTGTTCGAATGCATCGTGACTGGCGAGTTGAGGAAGCACAATCCATGTCCCATGATGATCAAGCCTGACGCCGATAGCATTGTCTGGAAGCTTCTCAATCAAAGCCATAGCGTAAATTTGTCGCAACTCCACTAGGTCTGAAGGAGTTTGTCGCTCAGCTACTTCAAGTTGTTTTTCTAGCTCATCAATCTCGGTCCTATATCTGGCTTCGCCATCCCTAATGAGTTCGTCTTGGCGATTTAATATTTCAGCGAGATTACCCACTCCCCGGTGCAACTGCTCAAAGTCCCTTGGATAGACGTTTTTATAGATTAGGATCGCGAGAAGTTTGTTGGCGTCAAGCAGGTTATCTCCATCTGTTTCCAAATTGGCTACATAAATGGCGTATTCGTTAAAGATGTTCTGGATCAATCTCAAATCATTTAGGTAGCGTGAGACCTCTCTCAGAAACTGTCTATCGAGACGTTCATCAAGCGCAAGCCTTCTCCCTTGCTTCAATACCATGTCTATGGAATTTGACGTATTGATGATCGGTATCACGGGAACAATAAATTCGAAAAACTTGGTTCGGTCGGTATTTGTAAACATGTCATCGCGCAAGGCGTAGAGGAACCTGATAGTCCGATTCACGCCGGCATTCTCGTTTATAAGGCAATTAATTTCGCGCAGCGTGACAAAAATCTCGGCGTCATTGAATCGATCCAGATCCTCGATGATTACGAGATCGTAATCGGTAGATTGGAAGAAGTAGAGTATTTCGTCTAGATGGCGATTCAGTATTGATGTCTGATCGTCATGTGCGGGCCTTATTTCAACGTCCTTCAACGAGATACTCTTGAGTGACAGACCGAAGCTGGCAACGTAAAAGTGATGCAGTGTCACCCATAGGAAAATTACTGCAAACGCGCATATCCCTAGGCTGAATGCATTGCTGAGGTCAAGGGGAACAAAGAAGGTGCCGCTAATGATATCTTCTCGCCGATTAAACACATACCAAAGCGCTAAAATTCCAAGTGTTATATAAAGAGACTTAAAGATCGACAAAACACTAGGCGACTGAATTCTCTTGAACCGTGACAGCGGGAGCTTGTTTGCGTCAGCACCATACAACATCTGCTGAAGAATACTTCTCTCAATTTCTTGACGGCTCACCTTCTTGCCTTCCGAATCAGCCTCTGGAACGAACGCAGCGAGAGAGATGTGAAGCGCAGGCCGACGGTACTTCTTTAAAAAGGTCTGGATGATGCTGCTTTTCCCTGAACCATATGGACCAGTTAGAGCAATATTGGAAACCTTCGTATTGTTAGTCGCAAACAGAATCGCTTTGGAATACACGCCAGCCTTGTCTGCCTCATCAGTTGGGGCTAGGTCCACAAATATCGATTGGGCCCTGGTGGATCTGTCTTTGCTTTCCAGCCAAGACAAAATGCTATTGAGGCTATTGGCGAGTAGGCGAATTAGGGAGGTGATGGTTTTTATCATTCAATATTTGGAAAACAGATCTTCAAGAGTTGCACTATCCTTCTCCTTGAATATTCTGACGCCTCCGAAGATAACTGAGTTTCTACCATTAAGGCACCTGATCGGTGCACTTGATCTGGGCCGAATGCTGTTTATGCCCAGCTTATGTCGTTTATCTTCGGCTAATTTATGTTCAAGTTTTGGAGGGTTGAGCGATTGCTTTGGCTCACAAGTTGTATTTCACGACTGACAGCTTTTGATCCGAGCGGTTAATTAGCAAACTGATAGAAATGAGGCATTGAAATCTAACCTACAAATTAAGCGGGCTTGCCTTCGATAGGGCCAGCTTATGCCGAGCGAGTTCAATGCTGCTAATTAGCGTAATTTCTGAGCAAAATTCTTGCGAACCACTCGATTAATGTAGCTGTTAAGACCTTGGCCAGCCACTGCGAGGCGCTGCATTTCTGCTACGGTGGTGGCACCAGGGCTTTGGCTGTTGTAGAGATATTGCGAGCCATCGCGAAAATGCACAATAGTTCACTGTCCCCGCTGATGAATCGCTGGACATGTTCCTCATTTGTTGCATTGAGCGTGAATTTTTCCAAGCCGACAGATGCACGCGCGTAATTGACGGTTGCTACGCGTCGGTTGCGCTCGGCACCGAATATCGCTTTACTTAGTTCCGTTTCGTGCGTACCCATCTCAGCCATCGTTGTCCCCTGTACTTTAGTGACATGATTTTACGGGATGTAAAATGATTTTGGCGATTTATCGAGAAAACAGGCAAAAAGCTTCACGCAGAAATTGTCTTGTTTTTGCGCCAATCAAGAGATTTCCCGATTGACGGTGATATTGGCTGCTGTTGTTGAGGGGGGCTTTCCAGAAAGGCGCGTTTGTGCAAGTAGTCCGGTACTTCCGAATAACCCAACCATCCGGAAATCCTGGATAGTTCAATCTGGTCGTGTTTTACCAATGCCAACTATTATGTATTGTCGTATAGTGGTAGAGGTATGCTGTAAGTTATTGATTTTATTGTGGTGCCCGGGGCCGGAATCGAACCGGCACGCCTTGCGGCGGGGGATTTTGAGTTTGCGTTTTAAGGTGTTTGTATAGGGAAATGTGGCGAAGTTGAGCGTAAGTTAAAATAGGTAAAAGTAATTACTAATCAGTAGATTAGCGGAATTTGGCGAAATTGTCGAGAACTGATGAGTGTACCTGTACCGTACCGAATTTCGGTACGGTAATTAAACAATGTGGAATACAGGCCTCGTATCTTGTCTGCTTCAAGTTGTCCTTTGTAAGCAATACATATCGTGAAGAATTCACCTATTTTTCGTTTCCAAATCTGTACGTTTTTGTGTTGGTTCAAGTTTCGTGCTACTTTCGCATCAGACTTATAGAAATATACAGAATTTTATCCTTGAGCAAATTCCTACACTAAGCGGATAGCTCTCTAAGAGGAAATGGAAATGGACAGCCCAGTGACTCACCCCGATGTTTTCGTGCACGTACGTATCATTATCGGCATGGTTCTTGGTTTGAGTATCAGCCGCCTTGTGACTGGCCTGGCGCGTTTTGTACAGCACCCTAAACGCGATAATATCTATCCTATCCATATCGCGTGGGTTCTGTTTCTACTTGTAGCGATCATTCATTTTTGGTGGTTCGAGTTCGGTCTGTCTGCGATTCACCGTTGGACATTCGAAATATACTTATTCCTTATCGCTTACGCTATCCTTTTTGCTTTTCTTTCCGCCATATTGTTTCCTGATCGGATGGACGAATATAGAGGTTTCGAGGACTATTTCCAATCGAGACGTAAATGGTTCTATGGATTGCTGGCGTTACTATTCATTGTTGACCTTATTGATTCTCGCATCAAAGGTATTGAACATTTTCAATCGCTTGGGCTTGAGTATCCAATACGACAATTAGCATTCGCCATCTGCGCTACTGTCGCGGTCTTTGTCTCAAGTAAGAGGTTTCAGGCTGTATTCGTGACCGTCGGTTTAATCTATCAGATAACTTGGATTCTTCGGTTGTTCGACGTTTTGAACTAAACCGTGCAAAAATTTTCAGCTTTTCCGTCGGAGGATTGCTGGTCAATAGTGCAGCGATTAAAGACTGGGGATGGAGCGGTAGAAAGAAAAATGCACCGATTAAAAATTACATCGGTGCATTATGTGATTATCCTGCCGTACAACACTACCATTGACCTTGTATATTACTAGGGCAGGCGAGATACAATGAAATTGACCTCATACTTATGGTTAGGATAGGAAGTGTTCAAGCGTCTGGCTAACTCCTCCTTCGTAATCTGTTTGCGATACGCTTCGTGGAACCATACATAGGACTCCAATTCTTGTCTTTTAGTATCGATAGGCATACGCTTATAGTTGGAGTCGGCTTTTATCTGAGTTAAAAGTTGGTTGTACCAGTCATTAAATTGTTTGTCATCGCCAGCTTCTACCAACTTAATTTGCTGAGCCGTTGACATCTCATTTACTACTCTGTCTCCCTCTGTCGTGCATCCTTGGATAAATGGCACACTCAACACGACAGTCAGAAGAATTTGACTGCTTATCTTATTAACTCGAATATTCATTGCCCATCCTTGAAAATGTAAATACCCGTTTTGTAAACAAGGTGAAATGGCAGATCTGCTTTGTGGCCTCATGCGATTAAAGGCATGACTTCAGCGGATTTGCTTGACGCCATCGTTATCCGCCGATTGTTTATATGGACTTCAAGAATGACGCTTCAATCAGTTTGACAACGATTATGGTGATTTTAAACATCTCATGTGAAATGAGCTTTATTGGATTGTCAGATTTGCGCCTTTTTTAATAAAAACCTATTATATTTTTTAATCATTTAAGAGACTGGGGAAGAAAAATGTATGTGATGGCGTATCAATCACCAATTCATTAATTCGATGCCCATTCATTTCACAATCAAGCCCGAATCATAGCCACGACTGTTCTGATGTCAATGTAGACCGCGAGCTGTAAAGACTGCATCTTGTCTGGCCAAAAATTTGGAATGTTAACTTTTTAAGTTAATTTGACGGAATCGTGACGATAGGCAATTGCGTGTTGCTGGTGGTGTCCGCCACATTCAGCAGTAGCATGACGAAAGAGATCAGTTCGATCGTTTCTACATCGTCCTGGTCTATCCAGTACGAGTGGCCACGGTGCGACACGGCGGCGAAAGCGTCGGCTGGCGCTGTGCCGCCGGCATGGATGCGAACCTTGCTGAGCAAGGGGTCCACGGGGTTGAGATCATTGTTGGTTTCCCCGCGAAAGCCCGGTCGCAAGGGGACGACCTGCGACAAGGCGCGCATCACTTCGATAATCGAACGGGTATGAATGGTCAGCTCGCCAGGCTGGCCGGTGCCGAGTCCGAATACGATGGGCAGGTCATGCCTGGCGGCATCCATGCCCAGCAATTGGCGAAGGCGTTTTTCCCGCGGGCCGGCGGGGTTTCTGTCGGCAAAGATCAGATGGGCTTGCCGCACGCCGTTCTCTTCGACAAAACGCAGGGCCAGCCGCTCCTCGCTGGAAAGCGCGTCAAACAGCCCGATAATCTCGCGAAATTGCTCGCCTTCCCTGATCAGCTCGGGCCGCGTACCCGTAATGTTGCGGATGCCATTGATGGCCGCAACTGGAATGCCGAGCACCAAATGGGCGGGTTGGTCGGCCGCCAGCAAGGCGAAAAGCACGCCCGGCGGGATCGGGTTCAGCAGCAGCCGTGCCGCATCCGCGCCGCGAACCGGCGTATAGGTAATTGTCGGGCGATCGCTATAGCTGCCGGCGGCGAGCACACGGCCGCCGGTTTCCTTGAGCGTTTGCCGCTGCAGGGCCGAGGTCACCCGATCCAGGAAGGATAGGCTGGCCTCGCCACGGTACTCGACGCCATAGCTGGCGACCAATTGGCTTACCGCGATAAAGGAGGGTACCTCGCGATGGCGCACCCGCACCAGATTAAGCAATAGCTGTCGCGTCGCCGCATGTCCGATGGAGTCGGCATAGTCGACCTGGTCTTCGCGGATGGCGCTGGGGCCGATGCTGCTGCATGCTCCCAGCGCGAGCAGCACGGCTATCAGGGCGGGTTTTAGCAAGGAAGTCGACAATTTGGGATAAGGAAACATGAATGACAAGGGATGAAAAGGCAATTTACAGATTTATTTGAGATGAAATTGGCTGGGTGGCTGGAAATCATCTCCATCCCCTTGAGCCATATCGTAGTCTGAATAACGAATCTGGGTTGGATTCTGTCCCCAGGTTTTCTTCATCAATGCAGTCATATGGCTATTGCTGGAGAAGCCGTTGATTTTGGAGATTTCACTTAAGGGTGCGCTTGAAGTCATAATCATACGTCTTGCCGCCTGCAGTCGAGTTGCGACGATGAATTCATGGGGAGACTGGCCCATCGACTGGCGAAACGCCCGGGTGAAGTAGCTTGGCGATAGTCCGGCGACGACGGCCAGTGTTTCAATGGCGAGCTTTTCTGAAAGGTGGGCGTGAATGTAGTCAAGCACGCGCTTGCGCGCAACAGGGGTTAGGCCGCCGGCGATTTTTTCTTTCTGACGCGCTTGATTATTCAGCGATGTGTAGGTACGTAGAACGTGTATGCCAAATAGCGTCAGCAAGGAATCGATACATGCCTCATATCCAAATGGTGCGCATATTAATTCAGTGCGGATTTCTGATGCTATCGCCAAGGCTTTTTCGTCGACCACCCCTAACTTGGGCAAACGAAACTCTCTAAGGCTGTCTCCCCATTCGAGATTGGTTAGATTGAGTAGGTGTTGTTCAGTCATTGCGATCAGTAAGCTGTGTTTGGTATGCCGCCACCGGGAAAACAGCTCCGAACTCTCTGGCACAATTTCGATGCACCCAGCAGGGGCCAGGCCGATCACCGGACGATCACTGTTGATTGCAATGGCTCGGTCCGGCTGAGCAGACAGCATAATGAGGAAGAAGTACGCCTTGGTCGTGAAATGAATAGATGTCGGATCAACGAGTGAATTGGCGACTGCAGCGCCATCACATTCATATTTCCGTCCCCAGCTATCTGGTACCGCATCCAGAATCCCCAATGCGCATTTCTCCTTTGTGATGGTTCAAACTGACATTACATACTGGCGTAGGGAATGGCGTAGGGAATGGCGTAGGGAAAGTTTTTGAGCACCATTAATTTTGCCCGGATAAATATGTATTTAGGTACTTCAATTGATTCCATACGTATTTATTACAGATGACATACATTAAAGAATATCGTATTTCGACAATTTAATACAAAAAATAAGCTGATTTTTAGCAAAAAAAGCATAAATTTGATAATCAAAGCGAGGTTATTTCATATCAAATGTTTAAAATTGTCCCAATTATTGGTGAAACCGATTGAAATGAAATTTCTGAAATTCATGTGAAAATCGGCGGATAGCGATAATGCCAGAGACTCAAGACCACGACCAAGGATGATTATGCGACGAGTAAGCCTGCAATTGATGACCACACTAGGGTTTTTGGCACCAGGTATTACATTTTCTCAGACTGCCGGTGCGCCGATCTATCCGAGTGCGGATGCCGAGTACCAAAAAAACTGGGGTGTGCCGATGATCAATGCTTTGCCTGCGTATCTTAAAGGTTATACCGGCAAAGGCATTATCGTCGCCGTGGTGGATACAGGGCTGGATGTGAATCATCCTGAGTTTCAAGGGAGAATTTCCAGTGCCCTGAGGAATTTTGGAAAAGACAAGGCCGAGGACGATGTCAGCCATGGTATTGATAAGGCCGATGGATCTATAGATGGCCATGGCACGCATGTCGCGGGTATTATTGGTGCGGCTCGAAACGGCACCGGTATGCAAGGCGTGGCCTATGAGTCGACGATATTGCCTTTGCGTGCGATTGATGTGGAGTCGTCCGTCGATGGCGAAGCTGACGAAGCTGCGATCGACTACGCCGTTCAGCAGGGTGCAAAAGTGATCAATGGTAGTTACGGCCCTGATACATTAAACAAAAATATTCCCGATCCCACCAAACCGGGCGAGTATAAAGAAAACCCCAATTGGAAGGAATTGACCTATCAGCCTATTTGGTCCTCGCCCGAGTCACTGACCCATACCTTTGAAACGTTAAAGAATGCGGTAGATAACGATGTCGTTCTTGTGTTTGCCGCAGGCAACGAATATGAGGATCAACCACAAGCATCAAGTATTCCTGGTGGAAACGGCATGCTGCCGCTGATATTGCCCGTCAATACAGCGAATGGGGTATATAAGTTCGTATCTAACGCTACTGAAGACGATTTTGATATGAATGACCCCAAGACTTATAAGTTCATTTCACCCGATGATTCTGCTGTGAAAGATCTTGATTTTTCAGAGCTGTCGGGAGCTGTAATTGCAGTGGTCGCCGTTGACAAGAACGGTAAAATTACGAATTACAGCAACCATTGTGGTGCAATGTATGAATGGTGCTTGGCTGCACCTGGTGGTGATACGGACAACGGTCCAGAGGGCGGCATCAACTCGACCTGGCCGCTTGGCGATGCTAAAAATAATAATAATCCTTACCAATCAGACGAGGGTACATCTATGGCATCCCCTCATGTGGCAGGAGCTGCGGCAGTTGTTCGATCTGCATTTCCTTACTTCACGGCACAGCAAACAATCGAGACGCTTCTGACAACGACAACAACGCTGGGTGAGAAAGAAATCTATGGTATGGGGTTACTTAACCTTGGGAATGCCATCAATGGGCCGGGGACGTTCCGTTACAAAGGTGTGTTTGATGTCGACACTCAGGGCTACTCCTCAGTTTGGTCCAATTCGATTTCTGGTGAGGGTGATCTCACCAAAAGAGGGCAAGGCGTACTGACGCTTACCGGCAATAATACCTATACCGGTGGCACGAGCGTGGTAGGTGGGACCCTGGGCATAGAGGGCAATACTGCCGGTTCGGTTAGCGTGTCAGAGCGGGGAGTTTTGGCCGGAGCAGGGGTGGTAGGCACGGTCACGCTATCCAATGGCGGGACTATTTCTCCGGGAAGTACGCTGGACGCGACTAAAGTGTTGAGTGCGCTTAAAGTCGCGGGCGATTTGATTCAAGGAGCGGGTTCCAGTTACCTGGCGCAGATAGCAGACGATGGTCGATCTGATCTCATCGACGTTAGTGGTAAAGCAACGATCAGCGATACTGCTGCTGTAGTGATTCAACCCGATGCTGGCAGTAAACTCGAACTGAATCGCCGTTATACCTTGCTGACTGCGGCTGGAGGGGTCGATGGACGCTATGGTAGCGTGATGAAACCAGACACGCTGTTTGTAAATATGAATCTTGTTTATGACGCTCGGAATATGTTTTTGGACTTGGCGCGAAGCTCCACTGCGTTCGAGGATGTCGCCGATACGCATAACCAACGCACCACCGGACGGGCAATAGAAAATCTAGGGTCGGATAATCAGTTATATCAAAACGTGCTGTTTTTGTCGGGCGATCAGGCCAGGAACGCTTTCGATCAGCTGTCAGGAGAGGCACATGCTTCCATTCATGCAGGTCTGATCGAAGACAGTCATTTCCTGCGCGATACTGAGAATGAGCGCCTGCGGGACGCGTTTGGTACTTCGAGTTCCAGGCCGACATCAAGCCTAAGTTATCGTAGTAACGGTAATGATCAGGTGCCAGAGGTCCCCGGCGAAGTCACCCTATGGGGCAAGGGTTTTGGCGCCTGGAGCCGTATCAATGGGAATGATAATGCCGCCAGCCTCAGAAGAAACACTGGTGGCTTTTTCCTGGGCGGCGATAGACTCGTTGGACAAAGCTGGCGGCTTGGGGTGATGGCAGGATACAGCCATACGTCCGTCCGGGTACGGGACCGCAACGCATCCGGATCCAGCGACAATTTCCACTTGGGCCTCTATGTCGGCACAAGCCAGGGTGCCTGGCGCCTGCGTTCGGGGCTGGGGTATACCTGGCACCGCATCAAAACCGATAGAAGCGTCGCTTTCGGCAGTTTTTCCGACAAGCTATCCAGCCGCTACGACGCGGGTACTTTTCAGGCCTTTGGAGAGTTGGGATATCGGCTTGAGACCCGGGTTGCGGCCATCGAGCCCTATGCCAATCTGAGCTATGTCCGATTCAAGGCGGATCGCTTTACCGAGGATGGAGGTGCAGCGGCCCTGACAAATCATGCCAAGGCCAATAGCAACACCTACACCACGATTGGATTGCGTGCGACCTCTGAATTCGCCCTGGGCAAGGTCGATGCACAGGTACACGGTGGCATTGGCTGGCGCCATGCCTTTGGTCGCGTTTATCCGAAAGCGGATTTTTCCTTTGGCGATCAGCCCTCGTTCAATGTGCAAGGGGTGCCGATTGCAAGAAACGCCGCGGTGCTGGAGGCCGGGCTCGATATGAAGATCGGCAAGACGTCCACGCTTGGCATCGCGTATCAAGGACAGTTTGGATCAGGCGCACGCGAGCATAGTCTGCAGGCAAGGCTGGCGTTGCGTTTCTAAGAAAATGTTTAACTTGTTGAAATTTATAGTAAAGGATATGAATGTTTGCGAAAAATCGATTGAAAAGTATGTTGCTGATGAGTGGCCTGGTTATGGCTGCGGCATTGACTGGATGTGACACATTGGATCAGATGGAAGCGGATAACTTTCGTAAAGAATGCATCAACTTAGGCATTCAGCCAGGGAGTCCGAATTTTGAACGGTGTATGTTGCAGCAACAAGCGTTAGAGGAAAACTCACTTCAACATTCAATGGATCGAGTAGAAATGGAAGAGACTGCAAAAATGTTAAGAAAAAGGTAGTTTTAATTTTTTAAGTAACTGGCAGAGCTTTTTTTGGATAGATCTGCGTGGAAGGATTAAGTCACCCGCTTGATCCTTCCATAGGAGGCGCAGGCAAGAATACAGAAGATTGCTGACAGCATTTAGCTTCGGGCTGGTTTTGTTAATATTCTGACAGTGATGGCTTAAAATAAGCCGTTTCGATAATTTCAATCAGGCGATGGGCCGCGTTCCAGGAAGGTGGAAAGTGCTTGACTCGATCATGCACCGCTGGCGCAGATAAATTCACAATTTGCTGAGTTCGGCATAACTTCGTGAAGCATCTTCGACCAATTATCCGTTCAGCTGGTGCTCGCCTAGTCTTCTGCGTCGCGCTTTGTTCTATATGTTTAGATGTGGTAGGCCACAGCCGGTCTTGCGAATGACGGCTTTCCAGGTTCCAGAAGGGGTTTTGACGATGGTTGCCATGTGAGGAAAAGCTCCAAAAGTGCACGCGGCGCTTCACCAGTGTACCGAAACTGTACCTAACTCGCAATCTTGGGAAATCCCCCCAGTGTTGGGGTAGAAGCTATAAATCGCGCTAGAGCCTTATAAACACTAGGAATTTTAAGCTGGTGCCCGGGGCCGGAATCGAACCGGCACGCCTTGCGGCGGGGGATTTTGAGTCCCCTGCGTCTACCAATTTCACCACCCGGGCGGGGTATGGAGGGTATGTTGCAGAGATAAGAGCGGAATTATACCCATATTCTTTTTGTTGCGCCATTATTGCAGGCCTCTCCATAAAAAATCCCTGTTTCCTAGCTAATTTCCCACTTTTCCCCTTGAAAACCCTCCCACCATCCCCACTACTATCGGATACGAGGGCAAAACCACCTTAAAACAGGCCGTTTTGCCCCATTTTTCACCATTTTCTATCCAATCTAACGAAAACTTACCATGAGTCAATCCGATACTACCGTGAAAAAAGCAGAGGAAACGCTGGGTTTCCAGACAGAAGTAAAGCAGCTTCTGCATTTGATGATTCATTCCCTGTACAGCAATAAGGAAATTTTCCTGCGCGAGCTGGTCTCCAATGCGTCAGACGCCTGCGATAAGCTGCGTTTCGAGGCGATTGATAAGCCCGAGTTGCTCGAAGGCGGCGCCGATCTGGAGATCCGCGTGAGCTACGACAAGGAAGCGCGTACCATCACCATTGCTGACAACGGTATCGGTTTGACCAAGGCCGAGGCAGTGGCCAACCTGGGTACGATTGCCCGTTCCGGCACCAAGGAATTTTTCTCTCAGCTGTCCGGCGACAAGCAGAAAGACGCTCAGCTCATCGGCCAGTTCGGCGTGGGTTTTTATTCTTCGTTTATTGTTGCCGACAAGGTTACGGTCGTTAGCCGTCGTGCCGGCGAGCCGGTAGACCAGGCGGTGTTCTGGGAGTCTGAAGGGCAGGGCGAGTTTACTGTTGCCGATACAGAAAAAGCAGAGCGCGGTACCAGCGTGACGCTGCATCTGCGCGCCGAAGAGGATGATTTCTTAAGCGGCTGGAAGCTGCGCGAAGTGCTGCGCCGCTATTCCGATCATATCTCCCTGCCGGTGCTCATGCAAAAGGAAGAGTACGATTCAGAGAAGGGCGAGCAGGTTAAGAAAGACGAGTGGGAAACCATCAACCAGGCCAGCGCGTTGTGGACTCGCGCCAAAAACGAGATTACAGACGAGCAATATACCGAGTTCTATAAGCACGTTAGCCACGATTTTGAAGAGCCGCTGGCCTGGACACATAACCGTGTAGAGGGCCGCAGCGAATATACACAGTTGCTATATTTGCCTAAACACGCGCCATTTGATCTTTACGATCGTGATGCGCGCCGTGGTGTGAAGCTGTATGTCAAACGTGTTTTCATTATGGATGACGCCGAGCAGTTGCTGCCATCCTACCTGCGTTTTGTGCGTGGGGTGATTGATTCTGCCGACCTGCCGCTGAACGTCTCTCGTGAAATCCTTCAAGAAAGTCGCGATGTGAAGTCTATCCGTGAAGGCTCAACCAAGCGTATCCTGAGCCTGCTGGAAGATCTGGCAGAAAACCGTCCTGAAGATTATGCCGGTTTCTGGACAGAATTTGGTCAGGTGATCAAAGAAGGTACGGGCGAGGACATGGCTAACCAGGAGCGTATTGCCAAGCTGCTGCGTTTTGCCTCTACGCATAACGACGATGCCATCCAGAACGTTACGCTGGCCGACTATATCTCTCGCATGAAAGAAGGCCAGGACGCGATTTACTATGTGACGGCAGATACCTTTGCTGCAGCCAAAAACAGTCCGCATCTGGAAATCTTCCGCAAGAAAGGTCTGGAAGTGCTGTTGTTGTCTGACCGCGTGGACGAGTGGATGCTTTCACACTTCCGTCAGTTCGACGGCAAGTCTTTTGTATCAGTCGCCAAAGGCGGCCTGGATCTGGACAAGCTCACGGATGAAGCAGAGAAAAAGCATCAGGAAGAAGTGGCCGAGTCACTCAAGCCTTTGCTGGAGCGCCTGAAAACGTCTCTGGGCGAGTCTGTGAAGGAAGTGAAAGTCACCAACCGTCTGGTAGATTCTCCCGCCTGCGTGGTGGTTGGCCAGAACGACGTGAGCCCGCACCTGCTGCGCTTGTTGAAGGCTGCGGGTCAGGAAACACCGGATATCAAGCCTGTGCTGGAGATTAATCCAGAGCATGCCCTGATTGAAAAAATCAAGGGAACAGAAGGCGACGCGTTTGACGACTGGGCCCACGTGCTGCTGGATCAGGCCATGCTGGCCGAAGGCGCGCAAATTGCCGATCCGGCTGCGTATGTGAAACGGTTGAATGGGTTGTTGTTGAAGAGCTAAGTCTTAGCGGTTTAAGTCGCGGTAAAAAAAGCAGCCTCAGGTTAAATGCCTGGGCTGCTTTTTTCTTGGCGGTGGCGGTATGCGGAAAGTGGCCTTCTGACTGCAAATATCAATATCTGAAGTGAACGCTGTTGCCGCGCGATTATAAGAATCCGTAGCAGCATTTTCGCAAGCCTTGATACGACAGCAGTCAGGCGATCTTTTCAGCCAATGGATGTTGCGACAATGTAGCGCTAACGCGCTGTACCAATTCATCTCGTAGCTGTGCCACGTGTGGTTTTTGGTTTTCTATGTGAGGTAGTGAAGCCACGACGATATGGATCGGAATGAGTGGTTCGATGATTATCCGACTCTTCAGAATCTTGGAATATCCGAAGCCCGATATGGTTCCACGCGGTAAAACGGCGAACCCCAGCCCTTTGGCCGCGTATCGCAATTGTGCGTCAAGACCGTCCACTTCATAAGCGGTCTTCAACTTTACACCGTTTTCATCAGCCGTTTTCTCCAGACGTTTTCTGATCGAATGCTGTCGACTGCCAACGATAAGAGGTAACGCTTCAAGCTCGCGTAGTTTTACCCCATCGCGGGACAGCAATCCGAAGTAGCTACCTACAAGTTCCAATGGCTCTACCCCGACGGGGATTTGTTTCACACTTGCATTGTGTGAAATGGACGAACAGATTGCCAGGTCAATATCGCCTTGCGCCAGCCATGTCTTGAGGTGTCCGCTAAACCCTTCAACGATGCGGATTGGCGAGGAAAATAGCGCAAGATTGCCAGGGCTAAGTGTTTCCGTGACTCTATATGCCATGGTGGGTACGATACCAATGACCACTTCAGCACGGGACCGTTTTTCAAGAGACGCGCTTTCCGTCAGGACTTCATCTAAAGCTTTCAGTAATGGTTCAACCTGTTGAAACAATGCGTTTCCTGCCGCTGTGGGCACTATTCCACGCCCATTACGGTGAAGTAGCCGTACCCCAAGAGCAGTTTCGAGTTTCTGTATCCTCAGTGAGAATGCGGGCTGGGATAGATCGCTCTCCAGCGCCGCACGGGACATGTTTCCCAGTTTCGCAGCACGGACAAAACATCTGATATGGCGTAGTTCTACGGAATCAAGAGAAAACATCTCTCCTCCATTTTTTTGGGATATTAATAATTCAAATATCTGCCATTGTCACAATCTGTATCTGGAAACGCCATTGGAACTTACCATTACATCATTCATAAGCAACCCAATAGAAAATTGAGGAGATGTAAATCATGCGTATACGTACTCTTACAGGTAGAGTTCCGGCAGCTCAGGTTAAGGAAAATCCCGAGCCTATTGCGCCAGGTCTTATTGAAAGATTAAAAAAGCTGGAAGATCTGTCGGGGCTGGTTTCTGATGTTCTGGACGAATTCGGGCTTGAGGGAACGGTTGGATCGACAACACTAAGACCAACTCTTGATAGAACGGTCGTTGCAACGGTCGTCACTCAGCGAAATGTGAGGCAGGACGTGACTGCTTTCACTAATGTGAGCAACCGCAGCTGGAAGATGTCAGAAATCGAAGGAATTAATCAATGCGACCCTGGGCAGGCCCTGGTAATCGAAGGTGTGCCGGATGTGTCAAATATGGGTGGATTAATGGCCGCCATAGCCAAATATCAAGGTCTGGCTGCTGCCATCGTTGATGGAGGTGTTCGTGATATTGGTAGTTCGCGCAGCATTGATTTTCCTGTCTGGTCTCGTCACGTTACGCCGCTGACCGGGAAATGGAGGTGCACGACGGTCGAAATAAATGGCACTGTTAATATTGCCGGCTGCCAGGTTAACGCAGGGGATCTCTTGGTTGCTGATGAAACAGGGGTTTGCTTTGTTCCTCGGGATTGGGTTGAGCGCGTTGTAGACCGTTGTGAACAAATAGCACTGTATGAAGAGCGGATTAGCGTTTTGACGAAGAGAGAGGGAAGCACTATGCAGGATTTCCTTGATTCTCTCTACGGCAAAATTTGAGTCAGGAGAATAATATGAAAGGCAATCATCTCGGCAGGACGGATGTTGGAGAGGTATTGAGGATTCTGGCGCTGCTTATGCCAATTGCTATCATTTCGCCTGCGGTAGCGACCACCATGGATGTGTATCCCAGCCGTCAGATCACGATAATCGTACCGAATCCACCAGGAAGCGCCACTGATACTTTAGCCCGCATCGCAGCCGAAGGAATGGCCAAGGAGTGGGGCAAGCCTGTGATTGTGGATAATAAGCCCGGGGCTCAGGGGGTAATAGGTGTGCAAGCAATGAAGAAGGCTGCGCCGGATGGCTATACCCTGATTGTAAGCTTCAGTGGCATCAACTCTTCAAATCCATGGTTGATAAAAGACCTGCCATATCATTATCTCAATGACTTTACGCATATTGCACCTATGGTGCGCGCAGCGTCATTGCTTCTGGTTAACAAGGACTCTCCTTATCTAACAACTGCAGATCTTATTGAGGCGGCGAAAACAGACGCTAATCGTGTAACTTATGGTTATGGTCAGGCTACGAGTCAGGTCATGGGCGGTGCGTTTATCCAGAACGCCAAGTTGCCCAAACTGACTGATATTCCTTACAAAGGTCAGCCTCAGGCACTGACGGACCTGGTGGGCAAGCAATATGATTTTATTTTTGCAGATTTGTCGGTAAGTATGCCTTTTGTTGAGTCGGGCAGGCTTCGTGCTTTGGCTATTTCTACGAAAGAGCGTTCATCGATTGCACCGGACGTTCCTGCATTGGAGGAACAAGGGTTGACAAACTTTGATATGGCGGCCTGGGTCGGCATATCCGGCCCGGCAGGGATACCACGAGACATTGTCGAAAAACTCAATGCACAAATCACCAAGGATTTCAAAAAACCTGAGGTACAGGCAAAAATTCGGCAGTTGGGGTTCACACCGATTGAAGCGAATGTGGACGAATTCAAGCAATTCGTTCAGCGAGAAAATAAGATCTGGGGTGACGCTATTCAGGCGAGTGGTATCGCGCCGCGTTAAGTAGGTAGAGCACCGCACCTTGGCTTTATGAAAGTGCGGTCATTAGAGATAAGCTGAGAAAATGACGAAATGGTTGTGAACGGCCTTGGCAAATCCGTTCACTTTATCGCAACCACAATCTTATTGCATTTTGTGGGGTAGGTTAAACGCCTACCAGTCTCCGACTCGCAATCCCTTCCGGCATCTGCCGCCATTCCCATCCCGTCAGCCGTTTATACCAATGCCAGTCAAAATACGGCCCGGGGTCGGTTTTGCGTTTGGGGGCGATGTGTTCGTGGCCGCGTACGCCTTTAAGCGTGTAGCGGCCGCGTAAGACGGTAGTGAGTGCCGCCAGTTGCAGGTATTGTTCGTCAGTAAAAGGGGTGAAGTCTGTGCCTTCCAGCTCAATCCCGATAGAAAAGTCATTGCACCGCTCGCGCCCGTCAAAACGTGAAACTCCTGCGTGCCAGGCGCGTCTGTCGGTACTCACAAACTGAATAATGCGTCCGCTGCGTTTGATAAAGAAATGTGCCGAGACGCGCAGGTCGGCAATCTGTGCAAAGAAAGGGTGTGCCTGCGGGTTCAGGGTATTGGTAAAGAGCTGCTGTACATGCAGCCCGCCGAATCGATTGGGTGGCAGGCTGATATTGTGAATCACCAGCAGAGAGATGTTTTCCAGGGAAGGGCGGCGGTCCTGGTTGGGGGAGCGGATATGGCGAACCCCGGGGCCAGGACACAGCCAGCCGTGGCGGTCCAGTTGAAGGTTTTCGGTCATAGGCATATTTCGTCTGTCATTAGCTTACTTTCGTGCCGTATCTTCGGGCGGCATATTCTTCTGCAAGATGCCGCCGGCGCGGATTATTTCGCTCCCAGCCGGGCATGTTCCTGGCTGCACCATTGGCGGCCCTGTTGCGTGACGGCTTCAGATGCGGGCAGGTACACGCCACAGTGAGCGCATTGCACCATGTCTTCTTCACGCACGCTGGAGGGCGCCGTGCCTGAGGCGCGGGCGGCCTGTGCTGCGGCGCCATCGCTCAGCTTGCGAATAAAGCTGCGCAGAAAGTGGCGCAAGACCAGATACAGGACACAAAGCAGGACGATCGTAATAATAAAGCGCATCAGGCACCTCCTTTGTGTAGCATGACGTCAAAAATAAAGCGGGTGCCGGTGTAGGCAATCATTAGCAGGGCAAAGCCCACCAGGGTCCAGCGCAGCGCGAAGCGGCCGCGCCAGCCACGCAGGGCGCGGCCCAGTAGCAGCAGGCCGAACACGACCCAGGACATGAGGGTGAACAGGGTTTTGTGATCGAAGGGGAGCAGTACGCCGGTGAGCCTCATGGAAACGACCACGCCGGTCACAATGGACAGGGTCAGCAGAACAAAGCCGATCCAGATCAGGCGAAACAGGATTTTTTCCTGAACCAGCAATGGCGGCTGTTCTTCCAGCGCCCGGGCAAACACGGAGCGTTCAGCGCGTGCCTGTACCGGCTGGTGCAGATAGCGGTCCAGCGAGGTCATGAGGAACGCCTGGATAGCGGCAATGGCGATCAGGCTGTAGGCGCCGATAGAAATGAGCAGGTGCACCTGAAAATAGCCGTCAACCACGGGAATAATCAGGCTGTCGTGGCCCGGAAAAAGAGCCGCCAGCAGGCAAATGACCCCGGCAATGGGCAATAGCAGCAGTTTGATGCCGCCAATGTCGCTGATGAGGTTTTCCAGCCAGAAGACGATCATGCCCAGCCAGATGGTGAGCGACAGGCCCACCGACCAGGACAGGCGCAGCGAATGTTCCTGCAGCATGGCCAGATGGACGGCCACGCCATGCACAATAATGACGGCGGCCAGCAGCCAGTGGGCGATCCCGGGGGCCAGCACCGGCCCTTGCGCGCGGATCAGGGGCCGCCAAATTAGTAAACTGAGCAGCAGATAGGCCACGGTGGCCAGAGAGTGAAATACAATGTCGTAAGACATAAAATAATGACGAGTGTTTCCGGATAAGCAATCAGCGGATCTGCATAGCGCGATCCGGCCTGCAGGCATATAGTATAGCCGTTTTGCCCAATCCCTCATTTACTTCAGTGAAATTGCATGTTTGATAATTTAACCAACCGGTTATCCCGGGCCATGAAAACCCTGCGCGGGGAAGCGCGCCTGACCGAAGCCAACACCCAGGAGATGCTGCGCGAAGTGCGTATGGCGCTGCTGGAGGCCGATGTATCCCTGCCCGTGGTGCGCGAATTCGTTGCCAAGGTGAAGGAAAGCGCGCTGGGTACCGATGTGGCTGGCAGCCTGAACCCGGGGCAGGCGCTGGTTGGGGTGGTGCACAAGGAACTCACCGCCGTGATGGGCGGCGACTTGGGTGCCGATGCCTCTGAACTGGATTTAACCACCACACCGCCGGCCATTATTCTGATGGCGGGCTTGCAGGGGGCGGGTAAAACCACCACCACCGGTAAGCTGGCACGCCTGCTGGTGACGGGCGAGCTGATTCAGAACGGCCGCAAGATCCCGAAAAAGAAAGTGCTGGTGGTGAG